>DVIP01000073.1 GCA_018711225.1 Candidatus Cryptobacteroides intestinipullorum
TTCCAGGGCAATTGGAGGTATTCTTTTTATCTTTAGCTAAGATACAAATTTTATATTACATTGGAAATCAATTCGTTATAAAGTGTTATTCTTTTTACGACAGTCCCTATGGTAAGTCCTGCCACCTTACCCTGAAGCATTGCCGTAGCGTCAGTATATGATCCCAGGTCAAAATCAGCAGACTTGAGGCTGGTAACAGACCCTGTCACTTCTTTTTTTGTGGTCTTACCGTAGCCAATCACTACCGTTTCGTCCAGCATTGTAGCTGCGGATTTCTGGAGCACTATCCTGAATGTGCTGGCATTGCCTGCAATAAACCTGTAATCGTCATATCCCAAATAGGAAACAGTAATTGTCTTTTTCATTGCATTCATATTTTTCAGTTATCAGTTCCCGCCTGAAATTATGATAGATGCCAGGCCGGCGATGAAGAAGATGAACATGAGAAGCAGGAGGAGATTCGTCTTTCTGTCAGCGCCCTTGAACTCCTTCCATATAAAGACACCCCATATCGCGGCGACCATAGGCGCACCCTGTCCGAGAGCGTATGATATTGCCGCACCTGCCTGACCGGACGCAATATAGCTGAAAGCCGTACCGAGACACCATATCGCGCCTCCGAGCATTCCCGTAAGATGGGTCTTGAAACTGCCGCGGAAATATTCCCGGTAATAAACCCTCTCACCTACAAACGGATATCTCATGGCCAGCGTATTGAACAGGAAATTGCTCAGCACTACACCCGCGGAAAAAATGAATATCGCACTGTAAGGAGTCAGCATGCCCGGGGCAGGATTCTCAAAATTATTGAGGTCCATAGCCTTGGCTACAAATCTGTAGAAGAATGACATGAGCACTCCGGCAACGACAGCCAGGATGATACCTTTCCTGTTTTTCCCGGAATCCGAAACAGTCTTGTCCTTCTGCATTCTGCCGGAAGCCAGGCCGTTGCAGACAATGGCTATCACGATAAGCGCGACCCCGAGAAACAGCACGAGAGGATCACCTTTAGGCGCCCCTATATAATTGATAATCACTCCAAGGACAAGTGAAAGCCCTACTCCGAGCGGGAATGCCACAGACATACCTGCTATCGAAGTGGAAGCCGACAAGAGGATATTGGATGCGTTGAAAATGATTCCGCCCAATATCACGCTCCAGATATTCGAAGCGCTCGCCTGCGACAAATCATCAATAAATGACCGTCCCTGAGAACCGAAACTTCCCAGTGTAAATGAAACAATCAGAGAAAACAGGAGCATTCCTATCACATAATCCCAATAGAAAAGCTCATACCTCCAATTCCTGGCTGCCAGTTTCTGGGTATTTCCCCATGAACCCCAGCACATCATCGTGATAAAACAGAATACCACGGCAAGCGGATAACTGTTGACTATGAACATACGATTATTGTTTGTGTTACTATTTATTATGAGTTATTCAATCATGCGATTGCAGTTTATTTCCATGCGGACAGCGCATCATCCACCTCGGCCCTTTTAGGCACTGATTCCTGGGCACCCGAACGTGTCACGGCGATCGAGGATGCGACCGTAGCGAACCTCACTGCCTGAACAAGATCCTTTCCTTCAGCCAGGGCGACACACAATGCTCCGCAGAACGTATCCCCTGCCGCAGTCGTATCAATGGCATCCACTTTTCTCGAAGGAATATGCGTCACTCCGTCATTGCCGCATATAAGGGAACCTTTGGAGCCCAACGTTATAATCACGTTTCCGGCGCCCTGAAGTCTCAGCCTGCCGGCAGCTTCCTCAGCCGTAGCGCAGTCTGTCACCTGCACTCCCGACATCTGCGAAACCTCAGTCTCGTTCGGTATGACAAGCGATACGTATCTGTATATCTCGGAAGGAAGAGTGCAGGCAGGGGCAGGATTCAGAATGACGAACGTCCCTGATTCTGATGCTATCCTGGCCGCTTCCAATACAGTCTCCACCGGTATTTCAAGCTGCAGAAGCATTATTCCTGCTTCCCTTATGACATCTTCAATTTTCCGGATGTCCTCGACGGAAAAGTCCATATTTGCCCCGGAGGCTACGGAAATGGAGTTTTCAGCATTCGCATCCACATTAATGAGCGCTACTCCCGAAGGTTTCTCCGAATAAAGTATATGGGAAATGTCAAGACCTTCCCTGCTGTAGCTTTCAGACGAATTTTCGCCGAAAAGGTCTTTTCCCACCTTACATACAAAGGTGACATCTCCCCCCAGTCTCTTCGCGGCGACTGCCTGATTGGCACCTTTTCCTCCGTTTCCCATCGTAAACACGCCTCCAAGAACGGTTTCTCCCGGTGCCGGCAGTTTATCCGTCTTAACTGTCATATCGGTATTGCTGCTGCCTATGACAAGTATCTTTTTTGATTTCATAACATATATGCGGTTATTGTTTAATCAGTGTCAATGTGGGAAGAGCACGGGTACAATTACCCTTCTCCTGATTTTCTGGATGCAATTTATTTATTAAAATTTAAGAAATGTCCATTTTTATTTAAAATTACAATGATTTTGCATAAACCTTAGCGAAACTTTATATAATTTTGTGCAGCACTGAAACGAAAGCGGCCATGAAAACCACATTAGACACCATCGCCAGGAACACCGGGTTCTCCAAATCTACAATTTCAAGAGTATTAAATAATAAGGCGTACTCCAGCCGTATCTCCAAGGAGACTGTCGCGATTATTCTCGATGAGGCGGAAAGATGCGGATATACCCCGAATATTGTTGCTAAAAATTTGCGCAAAGACAAGACACAGACAATAGGCCTGCTGGTACCGTCTCTGGCGAACCCGTATTTCGCAGAAATAGCCAGCGTGATAATCCAGGATGCCCGCAGATACGGTTATATCACAATAGTGGCAGATACCATGGAGGATGAGAAAAACCAGAACTCGGCCATCACTACCCTGCTGTCGAGGCAGGTGGACGGAATCATAATAGTCCCGTGCGGCAGCGATCCCACATATCTGGAGCAGACCAACGAGCAGTTCGTTCCGATAATATTGGTAGACAGGTATTATGAAGGGTCCCCGCTTCCTTATGTGGTAACCAACAATTTCCATGGAGGATATCTCGCCGCCTCGCACCTTGTGAGAAACGGGCACAAGGAGATAGTATGCATCCAGGGACCTCCCACAGCCACTACGAACAAAAGGCGCATAGAAGGGTATATGGAAGTGATGAGGGAAAACGGGCTTGAAGACAGGGTGCAGATTGTCGGGAACGAATTTTCCATACAGAACGGATACATGGAAATGAAGCTCCTGCTGAATAACGAGAAAAAGCCTACGGCCGTTTTCGCACTGAGCAACAATATCGGGATGGGGGCGATAAAGGCTATCAGGGAAGCGCGTCTGAAAATTCCTGACGACATTTCCCTGATATCATTCGACAATTATCTCTATCTCGATTTCCTGGAGCCTGCCATAACCAGAATCGGCCAGAAGGTGGATGAAATGGGCAAGATGGCAGTCAAACTGCTCCATGACAGCATAAACCACAAGGAAATAAAATCCCAGATAGAACTCTCCCCTGAAATGATCATGCGCGACTCGGTCGCTCCTCTGATCGGAATCTGAGATTGAATCATTCTTATTATTGGCTTCTTATGATTGCAGGATATTAGTTTTGACGTGTAATTATTATCTTTACATTGATAATCAATTATTAAGTAAAATAATTCGTTGAACTGACTTTAAAATATGCCAACCGAATCCCAGAACATAGAATTCAAAGAATCTTGGCGCGATGAATACCAGAAATGGATTTGCGGGTTTGCCAATGCACAAGGCGGTGTCCTTTATGTGGGTGTAAAGGATAAAGGCGAGGTGTACGGGGTGCAAGATGCCAAGAAGCTGATGGAGGATATTCCGAATAAGGTACGCGACATGATGGGTATCTTGGTGGAAGTCAATCTGAAAGAACGGGATGGAAAGCAATATCTGGAGATTGAAACGGATGCCTACCCTTATCCTGTCAGCTTTCGTGGCAAATATTACCAACGGAGCGGTGCAACCAACCAGGAACTGAAAGGAGTGGCACTCGACCGCTTTATGCTCCGTAAACAAGGGAAGACATGGGATAGTGTACCTGTACCTTATCTGAAAGCGGAGGAGTTGGATAACTCCACGTTTGATTTGTTCCGCAAATATGCAAAGCGAAGCGGACGTATGGAGGAAGCGGACCTGATGGACGATAATCATGGGCTATTAGAGAAACTGCGACTTTATGAGGGCAGTTATCTGAAACGTGCTGCCGCCCTGTTATTCCATCCGGACCCGGAACGATTCGTGACCGGAGCATTTGTGAAGATCGGTTTCTTTCGTGAAAACATGGACTTGGTATATCAAGATGAAGTGCATGGCAATCTGTTCCAGCAAATTGCAAAGCTAATGGACTTGTTGTGTACCAAATATATGAAAGCTGTCATTACCTACGAGGGCATCCATCGGATAGAAACATTGCCCATACCCCGTGAGGCTCTACGAGAAGCATTATTGAATGCCTGCATCAACAAAGACTATGCGGAACCTTCTCCCATCCAGATTCGCGTGTATGAAAACAAGTTGGAGATAATAAACGGTGGGGTATTGCCCGAAGGGTGGACGGTGGAAACCTTATTGTCTTCTCATCGGAGTATGCCATACAACCCTGATATTGCCAACACATTCTTCCGCGCAGGCGAGATTGAGGCATGGGGACGCGGCATTGAGCGCATAATCACGGCTTGTAAGAATGAAGGTTTCTCCACGCCGGAGTTCCGTTATGATGCGTCAGGTATATGGACTACCTTCAAGTTTAAGTATCCAGAAAGGGCGACAATCCAAAGCGACCAAAAGACTACCCAAAAGACTACCCAAAAGACTACCCAAAACCTAACGGAACAACAACAAGCTATACTGTCATTCTTAAAAGAAAATCCGGAAGCGACCCGAAAAGAGATAAGCAAGAACCTTTCTAACATTACGGAGGATGGTGTAAAGTACAACCTTTCCCGACTTCAAGAACTTGGCTTGCTGAAACGTGTGGGAGGCAGGAAGCAAGGATACTGGCAGCTTATAGAATAAATACCAGGGAGCGGTACAAGATATGCTAAAAGAGCATCCGGAGGTGCCCGAAAGAAGGTTACAGGGTACGCCCGAGTTTTTCCGTCAAACTTTTGCGGATGGCATTGAGTGTGGTTTTCCGCCGGATAAGCGGCAACATTTCCTCCACATTGCCGGAAGCC
>DVIP01000074.1 GCA_018711225.1 Candidatus Cryptobacteroides intestinipullorum
GGATTTCATGCGCACGACATATAGCAAAATTGCTATTACGGTGACGGTCAGCAGTAAAATGAAGATACCCGCGAACAAAATGATATTCTTGGTCCGTTGCTCCATTCGGTAATTCTCCTGGATCAACGCCATCTCTCTGGAACTTTTCTCCTTCTCGAAATTGACCCTGAGATTTTGTAAATGAGTCGTATTTTCGATGTTGCTGACACTGTCGGCATATTCTCTGCTCAACTTATAGTTTTCAAAGGCTTTGGGACAATTACCCAGTTTTTCGTAGTAGAGATAGTTCAACCAATATACTTCACGTAAATGTTCCCGGGATTGCATCTCTTTGGCCGTACGGGAGGCTCGTGTCAGATATTTTTGTGCGGAACTCATATCCCCCTTGCTTATGTTGACACGCGCCAGGGCCATGCAGGACTCGATCCAATGCCAGCGGTCCTGGCTTTTCTCCATTAAATCATAGGCACTCCGATATTCCTGTATAGCGTTATCCCACTGTTTATCCTTTTCCAATAAATTGCCGAAATAGGTATGGCACAGGGAGATCCCGAGGTCGGAACCTGCCGCTTGATTGTGCTGCATGGAACGACGATAGTAAATCCAGGCAGAGTCAATCATTCCCTGCTTTTCAAATATTGCTCCGATATTGGCATAATTAATCGCTTGCCCCAGTTCGCTGTTCAGTTGCTGTTCCCCAGATAAGGCTTGACGAAAAGCGGTGATGGCTGCGCTATAGTTTCCCATTGATAATTGTACATTTCCGATACCATTGAGAGAAACCACCCGGTTTTTTAATGCTACATAGGAACTTTTATCGTGGTATTGTTCACATAATGCAAGTGCTTTATAATGGAATGTGGAAGCTTCGTCCATAATTCCAATTCGGCGAAAATTGGTTCCGATCTGATTGCATATCTGTATGATTTCAATGGTGTCACAAAGTTGTTCCGCTAATTCCAAGGCTTGACGGTGACAGATGGTGGCTTCGTTGAATTTGGCTGCGTCCCGGTAACGCTTGCCCAACGCTTTGCTGGCACACATCATCCCATACTTGTTCCCTTCAGCCTCAAAATGATCCAATAAGATGGACAAGGAATCTATTCCCGGAGTAACTCGAATGATACTATCAATCTCTTTACGGGATTCATCACTCAAGTCCGATTTGATCGGTGTTGACGTACAAGCAAATAACAACAAAGCGCTTAAATAGATCAGCGATTTCATCTCCTGTTCACAAAAAATGTTTAGGTTTAGATGAGGTAAATATACGTATTTTCCGAAGATATTCAACTACTACTGGTGCGATAAAATCGCATTAGTTTTAACAAAGATGGATTTTGACAGCATTTTCCGAATATCCCCACAAAGTTTTTACGGTAATGTTCTGTTTAATCCACTTGAAGAATACCTCTATATCCCATCGATGGCGGTACAAGTTGGATATTTCCAAGGCACTGACTTCAAAGTTATTGGATATAAAGTCCACAATAGTGTCATGATCAGGGTCATAGACGCGGACAAATCTCATGGCTTCGGCTATGCGTCCATCAACGAATTGATATGCCTGTCAAACATGAAGAGCTTGAATGCGGTGTTCATACAAGACGGTATCCCTCAACGGGAACGGCTCATCCGCCTGAACCGCATCGCCATACAACAGATGCAAGTGTTGGAAGACTTGACAGGAGAGCGCAAACTCCTGAAATGATTGCTGATTCATCGTTTCTGCCGTTCCGGCAGATTACTTCGTTCCGGCAGATTTGCAATCTGCCGGAATAACAGAAACAACCGGATTACAAATCCGGTTGAACAAATTCTGATAAAAGGAATTTTTGCAATAAGCAAGCGCAGAAGATGCCTGCACATTATGCCGGGCGAAAGCTAAGATGCACGAAAGTGAATATTGCCTAATGAATAGACAGACCTGCGGATAAAAGCCGTATCTTTGTGTTCCTAAACATAACGCATGATGGAGAATCACGGCGAAATCATACTATATCAGCCCGACAACGAAGTGAAGCTGGAGGTGAGGCTGGAAGAAGAAACGGTGTGGCTGACACAAGCGCAAATGGCTGAGTTATTTCAGACATCCAAGCAAAACGTAAGCCTGCACACGAACAATATCTTCAAAGAAAAAGAGTTAAGCCAAAATTCAGTTGTAAAGGAATCCTTGACAACTGCTGCGGACGGTAAAAACTACCGGGTTAAGTATTACAACCTCGATGTCATCATTTCCGTAGGTTACCGCGTGAAATCCATTCGTGGTACGCAGTTCCGCCAATGGGCGAACAAGGTGCTGAAAGACTATTTGTTGCGCGGCTATTCTGTCAATCAACGGTTGAATGACCTGGAGCACCGGATGGACAGCAGGTTCCTGGAGCATGAAAAGCGGCTGGATAAGATAGACGGCAAGATTGACTTTTTCGTCCGCACCTCGTTGCCACCCATAGAAGGCATTTTCTATGACGGCCAACTATTCGACGCCTACAAGTTCGCCACCGACCTCATCCGATCCGCGAAAATATCACTGCTGCTGATAGACAACTACGTGGACGAGTCGGTGCTGCTGATGCTCAGCAAGCGGAATGCCGGTGTGAAAGCCGATATCTACACGCAGGCCGTCAGCCGCCAACTGCAACTGGACCTGCAGAAGCATAACAGCCAATATCCCCCGATAAGCATCCATACCTACAGAAAGTGCCACGACCGTTTCCTGATTATCGACGGATCGGACATCTATCACATCGGAGCATCGCTGAAAGACCTCGGAAAGAAGATGTTCGCCTTCTCCAAACTGGAAATACCCGCTGCAAGCATCACCGGCTTGCTATAACCATACAGATCCCCGTTCCGACACCGCCGTTCCGGCAGATTTGCAATCTGCCGGAATAACAGAAACAACCGGATTTCAAATCCGGTTGTACGGGACGGGCGGTTGAACGGTACGGGACGGTTGAACGGTACGAAACAGTTGAACGGGACGCGACGGCATGAAACGGTGATTTTTCTTTTTCCGATTTGTCAGGATAATTATATTTGCACAATAAATTCCAATTCAGATGAACAGGTGTATTATAACAGTAGTCGGGAAAGATACTGTCGGAATCATAGCCAGGGTATGTACGTATCTGGCGGATAAGAATGTGAATATTCTGGATATCACCCAGACCATAGTCAGCGGCTATTTCAACATGATGATGATTGTGGACACCGGAAATGTCCGGGAAGATTTCCATTATCTCGTGTCGGGTCTGGAATCTCTCGGAGAAAAAATCGGAGTCCAGATAAAATGCCAGAGGGAAGATATTTTCGAAAAGATGCACCGGATATGATTAATATAAACGAAGTCATCGAAACGAACCGGATGATCGAGAAGGAGAATCTCGACGTCAGGACCATTACCGTAGGAATAAACCTGCTTGACTGTGCTGCTGATACAGTGGAGGAAACGTGCGGCAAGATCAAGGAGAAAATAGTGCGCATTGCAGGGAAGCTGGCGGAAACGGCCGAGGACATTGCCATGGAATACGGGATTCCGATTGTCAACAAGAGGATTTCCGTCACTCCGATATCCCTGACAGGAGCTTCCTCATGCCGGACTCCGGAGGATTATGTAAGGATAGCCCTTTCCCTGGATGAGGCGGCAAAGGAAGTCGGGGTGAATTTTCTGGGAGGATATTCCGCCATTGTATCGAAAGGGATGACCGCAAGCGACAGGCTTCTGATAGAGTCCATTCCGGAGGCCCTCGCCAGGACAGAAAGAATATGCAGTTCCGTAAATGTGGGAAGTACCAGGACCGGTATCAACATGGATGCCGTGCGTCTCATGGGGCAGATAGTGAAAAGGACGGCGGAAGCCACAAGCGACAGGGACTCGCTCGGATGCGCCAAGCTTGTGGTCCTGTGCAACGCCCCTGATGACAATCCTTTCATGGCCGGAGCGTTCCACGGAGTGACGGAAACAGATGCTATCATAAATGTCGGTGTCAGCGGACCCGGCGTAGTCAAATATGCTCTGGAAAGCGTCCGTGGGGCTTCGTTCGAAATCCTGTGCGAGACCATAAAGAAGACCGCGTTCAAAATCACCCGTGTCGGACAGCTGGTCGCCCAGGAGGCTTCACGCAGGCTGGGAATCCCGTTCGGCATCATAGACCTCTCGCTCGCGCCTACTCCAGCCATCGGAGACAGTGTGGCGGACATACTTCATGAAATCGGTGTGGAGAAAGCCGGGGCTCCGGGAACTACGGCAGCCCTCGCGATGCTCAACGACCAGGTCAAGAAAGGTGGTGTGATGGCATCGTCGTATGTCGGAGGACTCAGCGGAGCTTTCATCCCGGTAAGCGAAGACCAGGGAATGATAGAAGCCGCAGAATGCGGGGCATTGAGTCTGGAAAAACTGGAGGCCATGACTTGCGTGTGCTCGGTGGGGCTGGACATGATAGCCATCCCGGGAGATACGCCGGCATCGACCATTTCGGGAATCATCGCCGACGAAGCCGCCATAGGCATGGTGAACCAGAAGACGACGGCTGTCCGCATAATCCCTGTCATAGGAAAAACGGTGGGCGACAATGTTGAGTTCGGCGGTCTGCTGGGCCACGCTCCCGTGATGAAGGTCAACAGTTTCGGCTGCGAGGACTTCATCAGCAGGGAAGGCCGTATTCCGGCCCCGATACACAGTTTCAAAAACTGACCTGCATACCCCGGTCCGGATTCATTATAGTTCGACAACGTTCGACCGGATTCACTATAGCTCGACAACGTTCGACCGGACTCATTATAAATCAACAACGTTCGACCGGATTTGCAATCCGGTCGTTTTTATATATTCCGGCAGATTGCAAATCTGCCGGAACGAGTATGAATACAAATCTGCCGGAACGTACGGGCGGTACAGATTACAGCGAAGAGAGATTTCTGGAATTGACTATATTCTTTCCTTCAGGAGTATAGGCAAATTCCATGCGGTCTTCGTATGCCTTCTCGACCTTTCCCCTGACTATCTTCATGGTGCTGTTGACCATGTGATTCTTCTCTGTGAACGGCTCCGGAAGGACGCATATTGCAGCCGGCAGCCAACGCTCCGGGAATGCACCGTAATTCTTTCCTCCTTTCCGGTATGAATTGACTTCTTCCTGAATCTTGCCGAGCATCAGTTCCTTTCCTTCATTGGAATCAGGAGATACGGCAGGAGACGTTTCCTTGAGCCAGGCTTTCAGGGCATCCTTGTTAGGGACCAGAAGCGCTATGGTATAAGGATCCTGGCTGTTATGCAGGACCACCTGGTCTATATACCTGGAATTTTCCACCAGAGATTCTTCGATGCCCTCCGGACTGTATTTCTCCCCGTCGGCACTTATGAGCAGTGACTTGAAGCGGCCTACCACATAAAGGAAGTCCTTGTCCCTCATATAACCCATGTCACCGGTATGCAGCCACCCGTCCACGACGGTTTCTGCGGTCGCCTTCGGATTTTTCCAATATCCGGCCATCACGTTCTCCCCTTTTATGACGATTTCCCCTTTCTGTCCGAACGGAAGTTCCTTGCCATCTTCGTCACATATCTTTATCTCCATAGGCTTTACCACGCAGCCTGAAGATCCCAGGATATGTCTGGCTGGAGCATTGGCGGAAATTATAGGAGTAGCCTCGGACAGTCCGTAGCCCTGATACATCGGGATGCCTATCGCATAATAATACCTCTGCAGGTCAATGTCGAGCAGCGCCCCGCCGCCCACAAAGAACTTCATGCTGCCGCCGAGCCCCTGACGGACGCTCTTGAATATGAGCCTGTCGAAAAGTGCCATGAGCGGCTTTTTCCACCACTGCAGGAATCCGCCCTTGTTATAGCCTTCCCTGTTGTAGGAAATCGCGAGATCCAGGGCAAAATTGTAAAGTTTTTCCACTGTCGGCCCCTTCGCCTTTACTCCGGACTCTATGTTCTTCTTGAAATTCTTGGCAAGGGCAGGGACACTCAGCATCACGGTAGGCTTCAATTCCTTGATACTCATCGGGATATTGCGCAGCGCCTCCATAGGTGTCTTCCCCGCCGGAACCGTACCTATCGACGCGCCGTAAGACATCAGTGTATAGAATCCCGCCACATGGGCGAAGCAGTGGTCGAGCGGAAGTATTATGAGCATCCTGTCTTCCGGAGTGACACCGATTACAGACCTGGCCTGCTCCACGTTTGCCGTGTAGTTCCTGTGCGTCAGCAGAATGCCTTTGGGATCAGCCGTCGTTCCCGACGTATAGCTGATATTGGCATAATCGTCCGGGCCGACGGAAGTGTACCGCTGTTCGAACATGTCGGCATGCCCGGACAGAAATTCATCACCCATTTTGAATATTTCGGAAATCGGGATTTCCTTCTCTCCGTATTCCGGGAGTTCGTCCAGTACAATGACTTTCTCCACCATCGGCAGGTCTTTCAGGATATTCCTGATTTTCGGCAACTGTCCTGCGGACACCATCACATACTTGGAGTCGGAATGCCTGATCCTGAATACCAGGTCATTGCTTTCTTCCAGCTTGATGGAGAGCGGCACATTCACGGCCCCTGCGTAAAGGATTCCCAGTTCCCCTATTACCCAATAATTCCTGCCTTCCGAAAGAAGCGACACCTTCTCCCCTTTCTGAAGACCTAGAGCCATGAGTCCGGCACCCACACGGTAAGCTTCCTTTCTGGTCTGCTCAAATGTGGTAGGCACCCATTCCTTGCCCTGTTTTTCCCAAAGGAAAGTGTTTCCGGCATATTGCCTGGTATATTTTTCGACGAACTGGATGATAGTGATTCTTTCTGCCATAATTGTCGGTATTAGTTGTTTTGCCTGATAAAAGTATGAATTATTTCTGACAAAACAATAGTCATCCCGACAGCCTGACGACAAAGTTCCGGTTATTCCATGTCCTTGAAAAGGCCGAAGAGTTCGGCGTCGATTTTGTCCGTTATCTTCTGGAAATCCTCGGGACGGTTCTCGAACTTGATTTCATCGACATCCAGGACCAGAAGCTTGTGCCCGTAGCCTGCTATCCACTTTTCATAACGGTCATTGAGACCGGTGATATAGTCTATACGGATGCTCTTCTCGTATTCCCGTCCCCGCTTCTGTATCTGGCTTACCAGATTGGGTATGCTTGAACGGAGATATATGAGCAGGTCCGGCGGATTCACCAGAGACATCATCAGGTCGAAAAGGTCAGAATAGTTCTCGAAATCCCGGGTGCTCATCAGACCCATTGCATGAAGGTTCGGGGCGAATATCCTGGCATCCTCGTATATGGTCCTGTCCTGGATTATCACATCCTTGCTTTTGGAAATCTCGACCACATCCTTGAACCTTTTGTTCAGGAAATAAATCTGGAGGTTGAACGACCACCGTTCCATGTCTTCATAGAAATCGGCCAGGTAGGGGTTATAGTCCACCGATTCGAATCTCGGAGTCCACCCGTAATGGGAGGCGAGCATCTTAGTCAAGGTAGTCTTTCCGCTACCTATATTTCCTGCAACAGCTATATGCATATCAATCAGTATTTTACGAATGACATTGATCAAGAATCCGCTCCGGGGTCTGCGGTCCGGACTGTTCGGGAGATTCCGCAGGCAAATTTAGATGCAGTTTTCTGTTTTGTCAAGTTTTAATTGAAGAATCTTTTTCCACGCATGCCCGACACTTCGGATTCAGGCAATATCCGGAAATACCGCCAGCATATATGATTCCGTTCAATCGTTCAGCCGGATTTGCAATCCGGCTGAAATTTTACCGGCTGGGTCAAAAGTCCCGAAGGGACCGCGACTGGGAGTCGCACAATCCCCCTAATAGGGGGTGCAGGGGGTTAGGATGGGTCTAGTCTTTCGAAGAAAGACGTTTGAGGG
>DVIP01000075.1 GCA_018711225.1 Candidatus Cryptobacteroides intestinipullorum
GCCGTTCTCCAGATCGAAAACTATGGCTGCATCGTCGGCCTGAGGGAAAGTATATCTGTGGAATCCGACCCTTGCCGTAGCCGTAAGCTCCGCAGTGATGTCATAACGGAGAAGAGGGACGCTGTAATATCCAGGACGGCTGATTTCCTTCGTCCTGTCCGCGTATGACCACAGGCCTGACTGCAAGTCGTCCTCTGTTCCTCTTGCATACGTAACATCTCCTGTTATAGGCATTACCGTAATGTCAAACAAGTCTCCGATGCCTGTCCCGCTCAAATGAGTATGAGAAAATCCTATCACTGTCGAATCGTTCTCATGGTAGCCGGAAGTCCAGTCCCACTCCTCCGGGATGCTGGTTGGTCCGAGCTGGACCATGCCGAAAGGCACATTGGCCCCGACAAAGACATGGCCGTGACCACCGGTACCGATTTTCGGATCGACGAACTGCGAAAACCGGTCATTTCCGGCATCGCTACAGGCAGACAGCATTGCCGCTCCTGCGACCAATATCAATAATTTATGATTCATATTCACATCATTTTTCAAAAATTACCGTTCCGGCTTCAAGCAAATCCGAGTGTGAGATTCGGAAACCCTTAATGTATTTCTCTCCGGCCTTGACCCTCGATGAATATCCGTCTCCAACCCTATTTTCTATCACCAGAATGTCATGGCCACCGGCATAATCCGGTTCGAGTTCTATCTCCACTCTGTCGAATGCGGGAACAGTCAGGGTATAGGACGGATTCCCGGGACAGTCCGGGTAAAACCCCATCATCGAGAACACCGCCCAGGCTGACATCGTGCCGGTATCGTCATTGCCCGGAATCCCGTCCGGAGCGGCCCTGTAATATTTCTCCAACAATTCCCTTACAGTCTTCTGCGTTCTCCATTCCTCTCCAGGGAAATAACTGAAAAGATACGGATACGCTATATCCGGCTCATTCGCCGGGTCATAGAGGCCTTCATCGAAAACCATCTGTAGTTTTTCAACGAATTTCCTTTTTCCGCCCATCAGTCCGGCAAGCCCTTTCACGTCATGAGGAACATAGAATGTATAATTCCAGGCGCTGCCCTCATGGAACCCAGGGGCCGTCTCGAAATTCTCCCCCTGACGCGGATCAAAAGGTGAATAGAACGAGCCGTCAGCCATCAGAGGCCTGAGCGTCCCGTATTCGGGACAATAATAATGTCGGTATCCTAGCGAGGCCCTCCTGAACCTCTCCGCATCTTCCTTGTGGCCGAGAGAGTCTGCCAATACCGACAATGCGTAATCCGCGACATAGTATTCAAGGGCATGCGAAACGGCATTGTCTCCGGAAAGGTCTGCGGCATAGACGCCCAAAGGGATATACCCTCTTTCGATATACGGATCAATATCAGGACGCATCCTGTTCTCCGCACCCGGTGTAGTAGCAGACTTGACAAACGCTTCATATACAGTCTCCATATCGAAGTCCCTCAAACCTTTCAGCCAGGTATCAGTGATGACCGGGATGGCAGGATCACCCTCCATCGTGAAAGTCTCACGCCCGTAAAGCTCCCATTTCGGCATCCAGCCCCATTCCTTGTAAATGTCAATCATCGAACGCACCATGTCGAGCTGTCTTTCGGGAAACAGGAGCGTCATCAACTGATGCAGATTCCTGTATGTGTCCCATAACGAGAACACCGTATATCTGACATGGCCTTCAGTCACTTTCCCGACGCCGTCGCTTTCCATAAGGGGATATTCCCCGTTCACGTCATTAAGGATATTCGGATGTATGAGTGTATGATAAAGAGCGGTGTAGAAAACTGTTTTCTGCTCCTCGGTACCGCCGCAGACCTTTATCCTCGACAGGTCGTTCGCCCATTTTGCCTCGGCTTCGCGCCGCACTTTCTCAAAATCGAACACTCCGCCCTGTTCCGCATCGAGGTTTTCCCGGGCATTCTCAATGCTCACGAACGACACTCCCATCTGGACATCTATCTGCTCGCCTTCTTCCGTATCGAAACTGAACCAGTAACCGATGTCATCTCCGGCAAGTTCCCGTCCGTAGTCTGTGTATATCTTGTATTTCCCGTTATCCGGAGTCCATTCGGCTTCCACGCCTTTCATCGCCCTCTGTTTCTTCCAGTAGCCGCTTGCCTTCGGTGTCTTGCTCACACGGAGAACGAAGTATATAGGGAAGACCGCCTGCGGATTGTAGCAGAAAGTACCGAGCAGTTTCATTCCCTCTATCTCAGTGTCACTGACTTTACGCACCATCGCACCTGTCTCGTTCGTCAGGCCTTCCCCGAGATTCAGCAGGATATTGCCCTGTCCTGCAGGGAAGGTATAGCGTTCAGCTGAAGTCCTGGCAGTGGCCGTGACCTCCGTCCTGATACCAGATGCCATCAGCAGATTGGAATAGTAGCCCGGCCTTGCCTGTTCGTCCGTGTATTCCGAGCCGTAGACATGATAGTCAACATGAAGCGGCCCTGCGGTCGGCATTACGAGCAATGAGCCCAGTTCCGGACAGCCTACACCGCTGAGATTCACATGGCTGAAGCCAGTGAAGTATCTGTTTTCATGGCAATAGGGAGTCGACCACCACCTGCTGTCCTTGTCGTATACGTTCAGATCAGAACCCATCACGTTGAACGGAGACACGGACATCATTCCGTTAGGGCATACCGCACCGGGATTCGTAGTCCCGAAATTGGTAGTTCCTATAAAGGAATCGACATAATCCACCGGATCGGCGGCAAGGGTCATAACCGATGTGCAAAATATCAGCACGAGGATTCCGGTAAATTTTTTCCGGACGACAGACAGTATCATACGATGCTATTACGTTTGGTAAAGTCAATGATTTCAGGGATGTAGCCGAAGGCAAGGCCTACTACCGTATCGGCACACCCGTAGTAGACTGCAATGCGTCCCGTGACTGGATCATGAAGAGCCGCGCACGGAAAGCAGACATTAGGCACGTCACCGGTGCATTCGTAGATGGTCTCCGGATGTAACAGATATGGGCCTGTCCTGGCTGTCACTTTCCACGGCTGATCAAGATCAAGCAATGCGGCACCGAAAGAATAGTTGTATCCCTGACAGGTGCGGTGCACCCCGTGATAGAACATGAGCCAGCCTTCGGAAGTTTCGATTGGAATCGGACCGGCTCCGATCTTGCAGCACTGCCATGCACTTTTATCAAAATCCGACGGCCCCATCACGAAACGGTGGCGGCCCCAGTATTCAAGGTCGGGCGACTCGGAGTAGAATATGTCCCCGAACGGAGTATGACCGGTATCAGACGGACGCGAGAGCATGGCGAAACGGCCGTTGATTTTCCGCGGGAACATCACCCCGTTACGGTTGTACGGCAGAAAGGCATTTTCAAGCTGATGGAATGTCCTGAAATCCTCCGTCCACGCCACACCTATGGTAGGACCATGGTAGCCGTTGCACCATGTCACATAATACCTGTCATCTATACGGCACACGCGAGGGTCATAGCCGTAGACCCACTGCCCGATTTCAGGATTGCCGCAATCGAATTTCAAGGTATCGGGACCAATGTCCCAATCTATGCCGTTTTCCGAAAATCCGACATGAAGCGTCATGCGTATATTGGTGTCGTCGACACGGAAAACCCCGGCGAAGCCATTGCCGAACGGCACCACAGCCGAATTGAAGATACTGTTGGAGTCCGGAAGTGCATCCCTTTTTATTACCGGATTTCCGGAATAGCGCCACATCACTTTGGCCGAGCCTGCAGGACGGTCCTCCCACGGCATTGCAGCCAGTGGCATTCCTTTAATCTCTATTGCTCTCATAGTCTTTATATTCTCAAGATTTTTTATCAGCATAAGTGAACGGCAAAAACTTCGTCATTACGAACACCGGCACGACAGCCAGCATCACTATCACGAAAAACCATTTATAACCCACAGCATCGCTCAGGAAACCGGACACCGCTCCGGTCATCATCACCGACAGGTTCATGATGCCGGAAGCGAAGGCGTAATGCGCCATCTGATGTCTCCCCGGTGCCACCTGCTGCATCATGAACAGGGTCAGGCCGACGAAACCGAAGCCGTAGCCGAAATACTCCAGCACAATACCTCCTCCTATAAGCCACATCGACTCAGGCTGTGTCCAGGCAAACCATGTATAAACCAGAAACGGGATATTGAAGATGCATACCAGTGAATACAAAGATTTCTTCAAACCTAAATGCGCGATATAGTACCCTGCCAGCAAAGAGCCGAGAACAAATGCCGCCGCCCCGAAAGTCCCGTAGTACAGACCTATCTGCTGTTCCGTCAGCCCCAATCCGCCTTCATCAATGCCGGCTTTCAGAAACAGCGGAACGATTTTCATAACAAACCCTTCTCCTAACCTGTATAGTATAATGAACAGGATGTACCACCAGATATATTTCTTCGTAAAGAAATCTCTGATGACCGCCCACAACTCATGAAGCCTGTCCGATGCCGTACCTCCAGTCACTGCCGCCGCCTCTCCCGACGGAAGGGTCTTCGCATGATACAGTCCTAAAACGACCATCAGTACGGAAGCCGACAGCATGATTGCAGTCCATGCGGACAATGCAGCTCCGAACTCATCCGCACCTGATGCCCTGAACCTGTCCATCAGCACTCCTGCAAGATAAACCAGAAGACCTGTCGCCACTAACTTCGCAAGATTGTAGAACGCTCCCTGCCACCCGATATACTTGGCCTGGTCAGTCTGCGACAGTTCCGCCATATAGAGCCCGTCCAAGGCAATGTCATGGGTTGCTCCGCTCAATGCCACGACCGTCAGCAAAGCTATACAGACAGCAAAGAAAGACGGAAGATGAAGTGCAAGAGCAACCAGACCGAATCCTATTCCTGAAAGCAATTGTGTAGCCACGACAAAGAATTTCTTGGTCCGGAACATTTCCAGAAACGGACTCCACAGAAACTTCAGAGTCCAAGGGAACATTATCACCGAGGTCCAGAGCGCGATTTTGCTGTCTTCAATGCCGAGACCTTTAAACATAAGCACACTAACCATATTAAGAACTACGAACGGCAGTCCCATTGCAAAATATGCGCTCGGAACCCAGCGCAACGGCGAGATTCTCTTATTGTCAATACCTGTCATAACTCATTCCCTGATTTCACTTTATGATCACTGTCCTCCGTGTCGGTCCAATTCCTTTAACTGTCAGACTCTTCCAGCTGGAAGGCAACACTGAACTGACCTGGGATATTCCTTCATCAGTGATTTCAAGTCCAGCAAATCCATTCAGCACCGCCTGCAGGAGACCTCCTGCGCCCGTCATGAAATAAGGATTATGCGATGAGGGCGTTTCGGCCAAAGCTCCGAAAGGAGGTCGGGCAAACGGCCTGTAACAGCGTCGGAACATCTCTTCAGCCTTATCTTCATTCCCCAATCTGGCATACTGGATACAGAATATGCTCCATGTCATAGCCGGTCCGTTCACCGGATCCACACGGGACTCGTAATATTCAAGATCCCTTAGCAATTGCCGTCTGTCATCAATGATACCGAGCGGATAACCCAGAAGATTCACATCAGCCTGCTTTATCATACCGCCGTCATACCCTTCATGCTCCATGGTCACACCATTGTCGTCCCTCAATATCCTCAATCCCCCGGAAATCTTCATCCACTCAGAGGGCAGCCGTTCACCGCACAGGACGGATGCTTCAGCGGCACATTCAAGGACCTTTGAAACCGCCCCGTTCGTAAAGGCATTGTCAATCACATTATTTGCATACTCATCTGCCCCCACGACACCGGTTATCGAATAAGTGCCGTCACCGTTGTCCCTCACCCTGTCAGTCCAGAACTCCGCCACCGCTT
>DVIP01000076.1 GCA_018711225.1 Candidatus Cryptobacteroides intestinipullorum
ATGCCGCCAGGCTTGTAATGAAAAAATTGCCAGAACCGGCCGGGATAAAGAAAAAATCCTGCCGGGAGGATATCCCGCAGGGCCATTGGAACGGGCCTTCGAAGAAAAACGTATGATTTCGGAGAAACCGATATGCAAAACGAGAATATTAACGACACTATAAGAATCGCTGTCATAGGATTGGGCTACGTAGGACTGCCTCTTGCCAGGCTGTTCTCTACCAGATTCAGGACTGTCGGATACGACATCAACAAGAACAGGGTGGATGCGCTCAAGTCAGGTCATGACGCGACGCTGGAAGTGGATGACGGACTGCTCAGGAAAGCAATAAATGAACACGGACTGAAATTCACATCAGACACGGACGACATAAGGGAGTGCAATTTCTACGTCGTGGCGGCACCTACGCCGGTGGACATAAACCACAATCCGGACCTCTCACCTCTCATCGGGGCAAGCAGGACAGTCGGGACCGTCATAAGCAAAGGCGACATAGCGGTCTATGAATCCACCGTATATCCCGGAGTCACCGAAGAAGTCTGCATACCTGTCATCGAAGAAGTTTCCGGACTGAAACTGAATACCGGATTTTTCGCCGGATACTCCCCCGAAAGAGTGAATCCCGGAGACAAGCAGCACACGGTGGAAAACATACTCAAGATAACATCCGGATCCACGCCTGAAGCCGCAGATCTGATCGACAGGGTCTACAACGAAGTCCTGGAAAACGGTACTTACCGCGCGTCCTCGATAAAGGTGGCTGAAGCGGCGAAGGTGATAGAGAACAGCCAGAGGGACATAAATATCGCATTCGTAAACGAGCTCTCCAAGATATTCACCCTCATGGGGATAGACACGCTGGAGGTACTTGATGCCGCAGCCACGAAATGGAACTTCATAAAGATGAATCCGGGGCTTGTAGGAGGACACTGCATATCCGTCGACCCGTATTATCTGGCCCAATGCGCACAGAGACACGGGTACAACCCTGAAATCATACTGGCAGGACGACGGGTAAACGATGGAATGGGGGCATACGTAGCCAATCAGACCATCAAGCTGATGCTGAAAAAGGGCATACAAGTGCTAAAGTCGAAAATAATCATAATGGGTTTCACGTTCAAGGAAAACTGTCCGGATGTCAGGAACACGAAAATCATCGACATATACAGGGCACTCGAAGAATACAATGTGGATCTGACCGTATATGACCCATGGGCAAGTCCCGAAATAGTCAGAGAGGTATACGGGATAGAGATTGTCAACAGACTCCCCCGCGAAAAGTTCGATGCGGCCATCGTGGCCGTAGCACACGGAGAGTTCAGAAGACATGAGGTGGATATGGATGCGCTTCTGAATCCCGTACACGTCATTTATGACGTAAAAGGGATATTGCCGAGGGAGATTATCGACGGCCGGCTTTGACAATGACAGTGCGGGGCTGGGTGACCAAAAGTCACTTTTGAGTCACCCTCATAAACAAACAACCGGATTACAAATCCGGTTGAACGGGGGTCACCCTCGAACGGGAATACGGTTGAACGGAAAAGTGAAGGGATTCCGGAGAAATTGTTGAATAAATGACTGAATAAAATCGGTACAGATGGCGAATTTTGCACTGGTGGGCGCAGCCGGATATATTGCGCCGAGACATCTGAAGGCCATAGCAGACACGGGGAACAGGCTAGTAGCCGCCTACGACAAGTTCGACAGTGTGGGAAGGCTCGACAGTTCATTCCCGGACTGCGCCTTCTTCACGGAACAGGAACAGTTCGAAGACTATATTGACAGGCTGAAAGGTACTGAAGACGAAGTGAAATGGCTGACAATATGCACCCCGAACCACACTCATGCGGCCTTCTGCCGTTACGGGCTGAAAAACGGGATGGATGTCATCTGCGAAAAGCCGGCGACACTTCATTCCTCGGAAATCGACGAGCTGGAAGAACTGGAAAAAAAGACGGGGCACAAGGTGTATAACATCCTCCAGCTTCGTCTGCACGACAGCATTGCGGCGCTGAAAAGGAAAATAGAGGAAAGCCCTGCCGGAAAAAGGTACAACATAACACTCACCTACATCACATCCAGAGGAAAATGGTATTACGCCTCCTGGAAGGGAGACAACCACAAGAGCGGAGGCATAGCCACGAACATAGGTGTACATTTCTACGACATGCTGCAATGGATTTTCGGACCGGTGAAAGAAAACATCGTGAACATATCCGCGTTCGACAGGGTAGCCGGACGGCTTGAACTGGAAAAGGCATCCGTAAAATACTTCCTGAGCATAAACGGGGACTGCCTTCCTCCGAATGCCGTACAAGGGGAAAAACGCACCTACAGGACACTGGACATAGACGGTGACGCATTCGAATTCAGCCAGGGCTTCACGGAGCTCCATACCAGAAGTTACGAGAACATACTCTGCGGAAAAGGATTCCGCGTCTCCGAATCCAGGAACTGCATAAGGATTGTGGAGGAAATAAGGAATGCCGTACCTGCAGGTCTTGACGCGGACTGCCACCCGCTGGCTTACCTGCCGCAGGCCAGACACCCTTTCGGATGGGATGATGTAAGATATTAACCTTCAGAGGATTCCACGGCAGCCGTGGCATAACACCTGTTAAACAGATAGAGATGGGAACCGGAATATGTATGGTCGACCTCAAGGGCCAGTATCTGAAGATAAAGGATGAAGTGGATGCGGGAATAAGGAATGTCCTGGAAACTTCGTCTTTCATCAACGGCCCTGCCGTCAGGAAATTCAGGGATGATCTGGGAAAGTATCTCGGAGGCACCAATGTAATCACCTGTGCCAACGGGACCGATGCGCTTCAGATAGCGCTTATGGCTCTGGGGCTGAAACCCGGCGACGAAGTGATTGTGCCTGCATTCACGTATGTTTCGTCTGCGGAAGTGATAGGGCTGCTGGGGCTCGTGCCCGTAATGGTGGATGTGGACCCGGACACTTTCAATGTCACTGCGGACAATATCAGCAAGGCACTTACGCCTGCGACCAGGGCCATAATCCCGGTGCATCTTTTCGGGCAAAGCTGCGACATGGAGCCGATTCTGGAATTTGCCGGCAGGCACGGACTCCACGTTATAGAGGACAATGCCCAGGCTATCGGAGCCGAATACACCTTCAGCGACGGACGCAAGGCCAAGACCGGAACAATGGGGACAATAGGATGCACGTCATTCTTCCCGTCGAAGAACCTCGGGTGTTACGGAGACGGCGGAGCTGTCTTCTGCAGTGACGGGAGTCTTGCGGAAAAAATCTCCATGATAGCCAACCACGGACAGAAAATCAAGTACCATCACTCCGTAATAGGCTGCAATTCTCGTCTCGACACCATACAGGCTGCAGTGCTGGAGGCCAAGCTGCCGCATCTGGACGAATACTCGCATGCACGGCGGGAGGCTGCAGACTACTACGACATGAGGCTGCGTGAAATGGATCCGTCCGGAAAGCATTACAGGCTCCCTGCCAGACAGAAGAACAGCACGCATGTATGGCATCAGTACACCCTGAAAATAACGGAAGGGAAACGCGACGGGCTGAAAGCTTTTCTGGAAAAACTCGGCATTCCATCCATGATATACTACCCTCTTCCGCTCCAGGACCAGGAGGCATTCAAAGGAATAGCCAGGGCAGCCGAAGATCTGTCCAATGCCAGGGAATGCGCCTCTTCCGTCCTGTCCCTTCCCATGCACACTGAACTTACGCATGAGATACAGGATGTTGTCATAGACGGAATAAGACAGTTTTTCCGCCTGTAGTCCGGAGCGCAGTAAATCCGTGAAACCATGTAAAAAGTACAGCCATGGAAGAGAAAGGTTATTTCGTACACGAGTCAAGCTATGTGGATGAGGACGTGACTATCGGCGGAGGCACGAAGATATGGCATTTCTGCCATATACAGAAAGGCGCCGAAATCGGGAGCGGCTGTTCCCTGGGCCAGAATGTGAATATAGGCAGCAATGTCCGTATAGGAAACGGTGTCCGCATACAGAACAATGTGTCAGTGTACGAAGGCGTGGAACTGGAAGACAACGTATTCTGCGGCCCGTCATGCGTGTTCACGAACGTAACAATACCGCGCGCCCACTTCCCTGTCCGCGGAAAATATGTCAGGACTCTCGTGAAGGAAGGGGCATCGCTCGGGGCGAACTGCACCATCGTATGCGGTCATACGGTCGGGAAAAGCGCCATGATAGCAGCCGGAGCCGTAGTGACATCTGATGTAAAGGACTATGCGCTGATGGCAGGTGTCCCGGCCCGTCATACCGGATGGGTATGCGAATGCGGCAAAAAACTGGATGAGAGTCTGGAATGCAGCTGCGGAAGATGCTACCGACTCGAAGACGGAACGCTGTACCGGAAATAATCCGGATCAAACAGAGGCATTGGAACAAAGAGGGCAGCTACATTTCCGTAACTGCCCGATGATTGTGTGGAGATAGACGGATTCGAACCGACGACCCTCTGCTTGCAAAGCAGATGCTCTAGCCAACTGAGCTATACCCCCATTGATGTTCAGGTTTGCAAAGGTAGGTATTTTCTTTTAAAGTGCAAGTTTTTTTCATACTTTTGTACGTTCATAACGAATTTCATCATGAAAGTCAAGATAACAAACAGGTCTGCGTACCCTTCTCCGGAATACGCGACTGCAATGTCGGCCGGAATGGATCTCAAGGCTGACATACAGGAGCCGGTCACACTTGGGCCACTCGCCAGGAAAATGATTCCTACCGGACTGTATATAGCCCTGCCGGAAGGATATGAGGCCCAGATCAGGCCGAGAAGCGGTCTGGCAGCCAAACACGGCATCACGGTCCTGAATTCGCCCGGTACGGTAGATGCCGACTACCGCGGGGAAATCAAGGTGATACTCGTAAACCTTTCCGACACCCCGTTCACGGTCAATCCCGGAGAACGGATAGCCCAGATGGTCATCGCACGTCACGAGCGTGTGGTATGGGACGAAGTGGAAGAACTTGACGAAACGGAACGCGGGACAGGCGGATTCGGAAGCACAGGTAAAAAATGATCGGAACAGGACAATGACAATACAGGAACTTTACAATATTTTCAGGAAATGCACGGGAGTCGCCACTGACAGCCGGCAGATACATGGCGGAGAACTGTTTTTCGCGCTGAAAGGGGAAAACTTCGACGGAAACGACTACGCACTCAAGGCACTCGAAGCGGGAGCGGCCTATGCCGTCGTTTCCGGGGATTCGGAGGCGGCAGGACAAGACGGGAGAATGATTCCGGCGGAAGACACGCTGAAAACACTGCAGGAGCTTGCGCGCTGGCACAGATCCGTGACATTCGTAAACGGAAAGCCCATAACAGTCATCGGTCTGACAGGGACGAACGGCAAAACCACGACCAAAGAACTGATGAAGGCCGTCCTTTCCGTACGCTACAATGTGACTGCCACGGAAGGAAACCTGAACAACAGTATAGGTGTACCCCTTTCCCTCCTGAAAATCAATGACAAGTCGGAAATAGCCATCATAGAAATGGGGGCAAGCCATCCCGGCGACATAAAGGAACTCGTGTCCGTCTGCCTTCCGAACTTCGGGCTCATAACCAATGTAGGCAAGGCTCACCTGCTCGGATTCGGCAGCTTCGAGGGAGTAAAAAAGGCCAAAGGGGAACTGTACGACTACATCCAGAGGACAGCGGACAAGGTATTCCTGAATGTTGACAACAAGGAACTGTGCAGCATGGCGGCGGAACGTCCGGACCTGCAGACAATCCCGTACGGGAAAGAATACCAGGGAGCCGGAATCCTGACATGTGATGAAAGCCATCCGTACCTCAGGATATTGCTGAAAGAGGAAAACCTGCAGATAGACACACGGCTGATAGGCAGCTACAATGCGGACAACGTGATGGCGGCGCTGGCTGTCGGACAATATTTCGGGATAAGCCATGAGGATGCCGCCAGGGCCATAGAAGCCTATGTGCCGACAAACAACAGGTCGCAGCTGCTCAGAACTGAAAACAACATCCTGATAACCGATGCATACAACGCCAATCCTACCAGTATGGAGGCCGCACTCGACAACTTCCGGAAAATACAGGCAGGGCACAAGACAGTAATGCTCGGAAACATGCTCGAACTGGGAGAGGATTCAGCGGCCGAACACAGGAAGATATTGTCAAGGACAGCGGCTTCAGCCGATATCGAGAAGGCGTTTTTCGTAGGAGAAGAATTTTGGAAGGCCGCATCAGAGTCTGACGAAAGGATTCCTGCCATGCCATCCGCACCCGAAGAACTTTCCGTATGTTCCTCTGTCGTCCTGAAAGACGGAAACGGGCATGAAACCGGTTTCTTCCTGACATCGAAAGACCTGGCAGGATATCTCAAGGAGCATCCCGTAAAAGGGAACACCGTCCTCATCAAAGGTTCACGCGGAACCAGGATGGAGACGGTGCTCGAATATCTTTAATCTTTGCGTGAGGGTGACCCAAAAGTGACTTTTGGTCACCCTCAAACGTCTTTCTTCGAAAGACTGGACCCATCCTAACCCCCTGCACCCCCTATTAGGGGGATTGTGCGACTCCCAGTCGCGGTCCCTTCGGGACTTTTGACCCAGTCTCATATAAACAAACAACCGGATTGCAAATCCGGTTGAACGTTATAGTCAGTCCCCTCTCTTTTATTCAAAAAAAAGGAAAACGCCTCAAATCAGAATTTGAATGAATCCTTCAGGGCAGTGGTCTTGTTGAACACGAACCGGTCCGGAGTGGAATCCGGATCCTTGAAGAAATAACCGGTGCGTTCGAACTGCACGGCTATGCCTGAATTGTCCTCCAGAAGGGCAGGCTCCGCAAAACCCTCCGCCACAATCAGAGAATCAGGATTCAGATAATCCTTATAGTCTTTCCCTTCCGGTATGGATCCCATCTGGGCCTCAGTGAAAAGCTTGTCATATATCCTGAGCTCCACTTTCCTGCAATGCGCTTCGGACACCCAGTGAATAGTGCCTTTAACCGAACGCCACTCTCCCGCCCCCGGTCTTGATGCAGGATCGTAAGTACACCTGATTTCGGTGATATTGCCGTCGGCATCCTTCACCACTTCCTCGCATTTCACTATGTAAGTGTATTTGAGGCGCACCTCCCCTCCCGGTTTGAGACGGAAATACTTTTTCGGAGGTTCCTCCATGAAATCGTTCCGCTCAATCAGAATCTCGCCCGTAAACGGCACCTTGCGGAACGGGCCTTCCGGGCTGGCCGGATTCAAAGGAGCGTCGAACCACTCCACCTTTCCAGGCTCCCAGTTCGTTATCACAAGCTTCACCGGATCCTGCACTACCATATACCTGTTCGACCTCTCGTTCAGATCCTGGCGCACACACCATTCCATCAGCTGCAGGTCTATGAGCTGCTCCCTCTTGGCCACACCCACCTTTTCGGCGAACATCCTCACCGACTCCGGCGTATATCCCCTTCTGCGGATACCGCAGATGGTAGGCATGCGCGGATCATCCCATCCGCTTACATAATGATTCCTTACAAGTTCGAGCAGCTTGCGCTTGCTCATGACCGTATATGTAAGATTCAGTCTGGCAAATTCGTACTGGTGTGACGGGAATATCCCCAGCTTCTCTATGAACCAATCGTAAAGAGGCCTGTGCACATCAAATTCAAGGGTACAGATGGAATGCGTGATGTGCTCTATACTGTCGCACTGCCCGTGGGCGAAATCATACATGGGATATATGCACCACTTGTTTCCTGTCCTGTGGTGGTCGGCATGTATTATCCTGTACATGAGCGGGTCTCTGAAAAGCATGTTCGGATGCGCCATGTCTATTTTCGCCCTGAGCACCTTTTCCCCGTCAGCATACTTGCCGGCCTTCATCTCCCTGAAAAGCTTCAGGTTCTCCTCTACGGAACGGTTTCTCCACGGACTTTCGGTACCCGGAGTCTGCACGGTGCCGCGGGTCGCCCGGATCTCTTCCTGCGTCTGGTCATCCACGTATGCCAGCCCCTTCCGGATCAGTTCCTCGGCCCATTCGTAAAGCTGGTCGAAATAGTCTGAGGCATAACGCTCGTTCTCCCACTGGAAACCGAGCCACTTGATATCCTCCTTGATAGAGTCCACATATTCTGTGTCTTCTTTCACCGGATTCGTATCATCGAAGCGCAGGTTCGTCTTTCCACCGTACTTTTTCGCAAGCCCGAAATTCAGGCAGATACTCTTAGCGTGCCCGATATGCAGATAACCGTTCGGCTCAGGAGGGAAACGGGTCATTACCGACCGGCACTTCCCCGATGCCAGGTCCGATTCTATGATTTCTTCCAGAAAGTTCAGGTTCCGGGCCTCTGCGGCCTCCATATTCTTTTCTTCCATCGTATCAGTTGTTTTCACTCGGTCCGCGGCACCGGCATTAAAAAATGCCAATATCCGCCAGGACAATTAATTCGCGAAGATAAGGATAAATTTGTTATTTTTGTTTTCAAAAAGGAAAAATTAGTATGATACAGTCAATGACAGGCTACGGCAAGGCCGAAACCATCCTTCCGTCAGGAAAAATCACAGTAGAAATAAGGTCCCTCAACGGCAAGAACGCCGATATAAGCATAAAGACACAACTTCTTCCCAAAGACAAGGAACTTCCGATACGCCAGCTCATTGCCGGCAGGCTCCAAAGGGGCAATATAGATTTCTTCATGACTTTCGAGGCCAATGCTGAAGAAACAGCCAGGGAAATAAACCAGGACCTCGTAATGGCTTATTACAGGCAGATAATGGCCATAAATGAAAAGGTGGAACAGGAATATCCGTACACCGGCAACGCCGATGCGGCCCATCTGCTGTCATCAATCCTGAGGTTTCCGGACATAATGGATTCGGGAAAGAAACAGGATATCATTGACGACGAGAACTGGAACCAGGTGCTGGGATGCATTACGGAAGCACTGGACAGGATATGCACCTACCGCGCCGATG
>DVIP01000077.1 GCA_018711225.1 Candidatus Cryptobacteroides intestinipullorum
ATACGGCCCATGCATCAGGATAGTGCGTACTATTCCATTACGAAGAATGAAATCGTAGTGCCGGAAAAGAGGCAGTTCAAGGACGGGGAAGCGTTTTACGGCACCCTGTTCCATGAGATGACCCATTCCACCGGTGCGGAGGGTGTGCTTGACCGGCTCAAGCCGACTTCGTTCGGATCAAAAGAGTATGCCAGGGAAGAACTGGTGGCCGAACTCGGCAGCGCACTGGTATCACAACGCTACGGAATGACCAAACACATCAAGGAGGACAGTTGCGCATACCTCAAATCATGGCTTGACGAGTTGAAGGAATCCCCGCAGTTCATCAAGACGACCCTGCTGGATGTGAAAAGGGCAACTTCCCTGATTACGCAGAGGGTGGACAGGATTGCTCAGGGTTTGGATGAAGGCATGGCAGAGGGGAAAGATGTCTCTCCACAGGAAAGAACATTCTACTCGTCCGTGGCCTACCTCCAGTCAACAGATGACACAAGCCGGCTGGACGAACTGAAGGACAAAGGGGATTATAAGGGATTGCTCGCTCTTGCCAAGGAGTATTATGACGGGAACGGCATGGATGAGCAATATACCTACCAGACCCCCTTGCAGCACAGGGGCGATGAACTTCTCATCGAGGACAAGGACTTTGCAGTTGTATATAACGGGAGTGTGGGCGGCACCTATGAGGTGATGCTGAAATTCTCGGAGCAGGAGGTGCGTGACCATATCGACCGCTACGGCATCGGCCGTGCCAGCGTGGATGTGAGGGAGGTCGCCAGAGACATGACGGCAGAGCGGTTCTCGGCGATGACCCTGCAACGGGAGCCGGTGCTGGAGATGCCAACAGGCGATATTCTGCATATCGCCTATAACAGGGATACCGACTCGCTCGATGTGGGGAGTGTATGCAACGCGGGGCTTGCTGTGCGGCACAGCTTCCCATACGACTACGACAAATCACTGGATGCCAATCTGGAGGAAGTGAGCGAAAAGCTGAACGGCATGGAGGAATATCAGGCGGAAGAGATGGGACAGCGGAGCGCGTTCCACAGGTGACAATCAAAAGTAAATGCAGAGAGGGCTGCCTTGCGGGGCAGCCACTCTTTGCTTTAATCATTCCTCTTCGGCCGGTGCTTCAAGATATTCACGCCAGTCCATTTCGTCAAGGGTCAGGCTGTTCAGTTCCCAGTCAAATTCGACCTCCGGCATATCGTGCCGGTATGGAAAACTTACCGTATATCCTATCTGGCCGTAGGAGCAAAACAGAGGAGTAACGCATATCCCGATACCGAAATAGGTCTGCGGCGTGCAGTATCTGCGCCAGTCGAAGCGGTCGTTCACTATGTTCCGGCAAAGTCGTCTGACATAGCTGTCTCTTTGATTTTCGTCACGAAATTTCTTGTCCATAATTCAATGCGCTAAATTGTGGTAAATACGCGGTTCACCCGATACATTGTAAATCCAACTGCCGCAGCGTACCAGCAGGGCATTCTTTCCGTAGTACAGTCTTTTCATTCCGACAATGCTCCCGGACTTGTGGAAATTCGGGAAACGGCCTATGCCGATTCTTTCGCCGTCCCGTCTGTATAATGTCTTTGTTCTCATATCAGTATTTCCTGAATATCATCCATCACCGGCACGGCTCTTGTCCGTTGGTGATGGATGATTGTTGTCAATAAACGGATTATATTTTCCTTATAATTTCTTCCAGCCGTTCAATCATCCGATATACGGCTGACGCTTTAGGATAACACTCTGTTATTTCTGCCCATTCGAGGTCTTTGTGCAGTTCGTCAAAGCGGTTTCTCAATTCAGAAAGTCCCCTCCGGAGTTCCTGTTTCAAACGATGTCTTTCCTTTTCGTCCATAATCTTAAAATTCAGAGTTAAAAATGATAATCTATGACACCTCCGATGTAGAGGATTGTTCCCGGCTTGAGTTGTGATACAAACTGCATAAATTCAAGGGACTCTACTGCGTAAGGCTCTTTACAGTCTTCATGCAGATAGAAATTATAATCCGTATCCAGAGGATTATTTATCAGGTGAATAAGTTCTGCAACCGCCGGGCAACACGGGTCTATGACATTTTCAGCGGTTATTTTTGTCACCGTTTCTTTTATCCTATCCGCAAATTCCTTCGACCATTGCTCTATTCCTCCGTTATACATGATTTCATCTTCAGCTATGCGTCTGAACATACCTTTTGGCAGAGCATACATGACCAGATTGTCAATCTGTATTTCCCGTTCCGTCTGACTTATCCATTTACAGTAATCGTAAATGCAGAACTGACCTTGTTCAAGCGTAAATTCATTGAGAAAGCGATTTTTCTCCAGCCGTTTGGTAGTGATTTGGAAAATCTTGCTGTGCATGGCTTCCGCTCTTAAAAGTGATAATCGATGACACCCCCGATGTAGAGGATTGTTCCCGGCTCCAATGTGCTTACAAATTGCATGAAGGCAAAGGATTGCTCGGCATAGGATTGCGTACCATCCGCATCTGTGTAAAACCAATAAGCTGCCCCAAGCGGGTTCTTCAGGTATTTTTCAAGCTGATAGACCGAGCCGGCACAATCCAGTATCGTGTCAGGAGTAACGGCTTCCATCTTGCTGCGCAAACCTGCCACAAAATCCTCCTTCCACTTTTCCGCCCCTCCGATGTAGCGGATTGTATCTTCATCGACAAGCTCGAACATCCCTTTGGGCAGAATATGGTTTACCAATATGTCAATGTAGTACTTGCGCTCCCTCTCGCCAATTTCGTTGCAATAGTCAAAATAACTGTTATCGCCCTGCATAAGCGTGTCCTCGTTCAGATAGCATTCCTTGTCCACCTTTGTCGTTGTAATTTGAAAAATTTTGCTGTGCATAATCTTTAATTTTATTGGTTTAACTTTGTTTTTTTTCCTTTCCCTCTTCTTGAAGCTCTTTCGGCTTCCTTGCGGGAATCAGATTTTACATGCAAGTGACACAGCGGGAAAAGGGCGGAACGGCAAGCAGGACATGGAAGAATTTAGCGGAATACCCAAATCTCGGATTTGTGGAAGGCTGCCGCCAAATTCTGAGGCATGTCAGCACAGCGATGCTTGACATCCGGACTGCCGCTGTACTTTCGCATGGGAAATCAATCCCGGCAAGGAGTGCCGACGGCTGGGGACGAGGAAATGGGACAGGATATAAATGGATGGGACTCGCAGGGTATAAAAGCAGGCAGGTCGTAGGAAAATATAAGAGGCCGCTTGTCTTTATGACATTTCTTAAAACTGGTTATAGGAGTCAGGAATGGCGTGTGGAATCATAATAATCACCCGAGCAGCCATGCCATTCGGGTGATTGGATACTTTTTGCAGGTCAACTTACCACATCAAACTCATGCAGGTAGCAGAAAGCATCTTCGCACTTCTCATTCCATTCTGCGTCAAGAGCTTCGACATCATTTGCCGACCTTATTGGTTTCCCGGTCTCTTTTTCAATCCACTTGAACGCATCTTCCTGATTCACGAAGTATTCACTGATGTACTCATCTTCGGGCGTACAGGCATCAAAATAATACCTGTCGGGGAAATAGACGCCCGAACTATCGTTCGTTTCATAAATTCCTACGCCCGGCTCTTCCGCCTGAAAATAATAGTAAAGTGACGGATATTTTTCCCTCACAAGGTCCTGTCTCTTATACACATCT
>DVIP01000007.1 GCA_018711225.1 Candidatus Cryptobacteroides intestinipullorum
CTGAGCGACTGCTACCAGGACGGTCTTCTGTCAGCTCCGGTATATACCCGGCCTGCGGTATTCAACGGCTGGAAGGTACCTGAAGTGCTTCTGAGCGGCAATCCGAAACTCATAAGACAATGGCAGGACGAGCAAGCCGTAGAAAGGACAAGGAGGCTTCGTCCCGGACTTCTCGAAGAATAACGGAAATAATCCTGTCAAAATACTTCAAAAAAATTTGCCAGACTGAAAATAATCCCTATATTTGTCAAATATCCATAAGGATATAATGATATTTTCATTATAAACTTTTAACGATATAAGGCATCTGCCTTAAAATTTTTAAGCTGTAAAAATACTAACCACAAATTGCAGCCTTGGAATAAGGCCAAGAAAAATTACACTATCAACTAACCAGAAAGAAAGCCTGCAGTGATGCAGGCTTCTTTTATTTATTGGGTAATGATGCACGAAATAGTTTGTCGTTCACCCGGATTTGTAATCCGGGTGTTATTGAATCATGAAAGGCTTATTTCTTTTCCTCCAGTCTTATCTCGAAAAGGAGCGGCCAGTTCTTGCCAGTCAGGTATATCTTCCCGGAGGACCCGTCATACGCAATGCCGTTTAGCACATCCGTATCTTCCGTCCTGAGCCTGTCAGGCAGGAGTCCGGTACAGTCAATCACGGACTCGACGTTGCCGCTTTCCGGATCTATGATGACAATCATGTTAGTCATATAGACATTGGCCCATATCTTCCCTCCGATATATTCCAGTTCATTAAGATAATTCAGAGGCTTGCCGTGCAGGCGGACATTGACGGTTCTCCCCACCTTCAAGTTCCGGTCCATGAAATACAGCCTGGAAGAGCCATCGCTCGCGATAAGCGAGATGCCGTCAGTAGTCAGGCCCCATCCCTGCCGCGGATACGAGAGCGTGGAGACATATTCGAACGTGGAGAGGTTGTAGATGAAAGCCACGCGGTTTGTCCAGGTAAGGATGTAAAGGCTGTCCCCCATGGCTACCGAGCCTTCCACGAAATACTTTTCATTGAAATCCAGGCGGCGCAGCGCTTTCCCCGTAGCCGTATCGACCTTTCTGAAGGTGGAATTTCCGTACTCGCCCGTACTTTCGTACATCTGCCCGTCCATGATGAACAGGCCCTGGGTATAGGATTCCACATCATGGGGATACTGGGCTACCGCCCTTGCACTGTACTGCTTCACTTGTGCGGAAGCGCACGATACGGACAATACCAGAAAAGCGGCCAGAAAACAAGTTCCGGCAAGCCCCGTTTTAAGAAACGGTTTCATCATGCCTGCTGTTTTCCGGGCTTTTCAGCCGGAGTCTTGTGATGCTCGTCGCGGTATTTCATGGAAGCCTTCACGAAGGCTACGAAAATAGGCTGCGGATGCTCCGGCGTACTCTTCAGTTCAGGATGGAACTGTACGCCTATGAAGAACGGATGCTCCGGAATTTCCACGATTTCCACAAGTCCTGTCTCCGGATTCTTTCCGGTAGCCTTCATCCCTGCGGACTCGATCATTTCCAGATAGTCGTTGTTGAATTCATACCTGTGCCTGTGCCTTTCCGAAATCAGGTCGGTCCCGTATATCCTGTATGCCAGGGAATCCTTGTCCAGCTTGCAGTCGTATGCTCCAAGCCTCATGGTACCGCCTTTAATGGTAGTGCTCTTCTGGTCCTCCATAAGGTCTATCACAGGGTATTTCGTGGCAGGATTCACTTCAGTGGAAACCGCATCCTTGAATCCGAGCACATCCCTGGCGAACTCGACCACGCACATCTGCATTCCGAGACAGATTCCGAAAAACGGAACATTATGCTCCCTCGCGTACCTGACCGCCAGGATCTTGCCTTCCAGTCCGCGTTCGCCGAAACCGGGAGCCACCAGAATGCCGTCCATGGAAGAGAGTTTTTCGTCTATATTGGATGAATCCAGGAATTCGCTGTGTATGCTGTGCACCTTCACCTTGCATTCATTGGCGGCACCGGCATGCACGAATGACTCCAGAATGGACTTGTATGCGTCCTGCAGCTCGACATATTTCCCGACCAGAGCCACGTTTACCTCGGACTTCGGATGGAAAAGCTTGTCGAGGAACTTCTTCCATTCCGTCAGGTCAGGTTCAGGCAGATTCCTGATGCCGAAATGATCCAGCACGAGCTGGTCAAGTTTCTCCGCCTGCATGTTCAGCGGCACGGAGTAGATGGATTCGGCATCCATGGACTCTATGACATGCCCCGGCTTGACATTGCAGAAAAGGGCTATCTTTTTCCTCAGATCGGGAGTCAGCTTGTGTTCGGTGCGGCAGACTATGATGTCCGGCTGGACACCGCTCTGCTGCAGCATCTGCACGGAGTGCTGGGTAGGCTTTGTCTTGAGTTCCTTGGCTGCGCTGAGATACGGCACGAGTGTAAGATGTATGGTAACGCAGTCCTCTTCAGGAAGCTCCCACTGCAGCTGCCTGACAGCCTCTACGAAAGGCTGCGACTCCATATCGCCGACAGTCCCGCCTATTTCAGTGATGATTATGTCATATTTGCCGGTCTTTCCGAGCAGAAGCATACGCCTCTTTATCTCGTCGGTAATATGGGGGATAATCTGGACGGTCTTTCCCAGATAGGCGCCTTCCCTCTCCTTGTTTATAACGGTATTGTAGATTTTCCCGGTAGTGACATTGTTCGCTTTCGAAGTCCTGACACCGAGGAACCTCTCGTAATGTCCGAGGTCCAGGTCGGTCTCCGCACCGTCATCGGTCACATAACATTCACCGTGCTCGTATGGATTGAGCGTACCGGGATCGACATTGATGTATGGGTCGAATTTCTGGATTGTCACCCTCAGACCTCTCGCCTGCAGAAGTTTGGCCAATGATGCAGAGATGATACCCTTGCCCAGGGATGATGCGACGCCGCCTGAAACGAAGACATATTTTGGATTCATAGAAAATCTGTTTTAACGTTACAGGGGTACAAAAATAGGCAAAAAAAACTGATATGAAAAAAATGTTTATTAACTTTGGCCCTGAAAACAACCAACATAAAGACAATGCAGACCTATTACATACTTATGGCGGCCATGTTCGTTCTGGCAGTCGTGGTTTTCATAGCTCTGTTCTTCTTCAAGGCGGGCTACGGATATCTGTCGTCATCGAACTGGGGTCCGAAGATAAGCAACAAACTGGCGTGGGTGATAATGGAATCGCCCTCTTTCATTTTTATGGCCCTCTATGTCGCGGACTATCTGATTTCCGGCAGGGAAACCGGAAATGACAAGGCCGTACTGCTGGTAATGTCAGGATTTTTCCTCGTGCACTATTTCCAGAGGGCGTTCGTATTCCCGTTCCTTATGAGAGGCAAGAGCGAAATGCCTGTGGTCATCATGGCTATGGGAATGGTTTTCAATTCCCTGAATGCATATTTTATCGGCAGCTGGCTCTTCGAATACGCCCCTGCGGGGAAATATGCAGCAGACTGGTTCTCTTCACCGCAGTTCATAATAGGAGGACTGCTTTTCCTGTCGGGAATGCTGATAAACCTGGATTCAGACTATGTGATACGGCATCTCCGCAAACCAGGAGATACCAGACATTATATTCCAAAGAAAGGCCTTTACAAATACGTGACTTCCGCAAACTATTTCGGTGAGCTCACCGAGTGGGTGGGATATGCCATACTGACCTGGTCCCCTGCAGGGCTTCTCTTCGCAGTGTGGACTTTCGCCAATCTGGCTCCGAGATCAAAGTCCCTTACAGAAAAATACGAGCAGGAGTTCGGGGACGAATACCGTGAACTGAAGAAAAAGAACCTTATACCTTTCATCTGGTAAAATAATGTGGGTCCGATGAAATGAAAGACATGAATTTCAGAGGGGTAACACGAAAACTTCGTAGAGGCTGGGTCAAAAGTCCCGAAGGGACCGCGACTGGGAGTCGCACAATCCCCCTAATAGGGGTCGTGAGCGGTTTATGAGAATGTCCTGTGGACATTCGAAAGCGAGCAGAGGGGGTTAGGATGGGTCCAGTCTTTCGAAGAAAGACGTTTGAGGGTGATCAAAAGTCACTTTTGGGTCACCCTCAATAAAAACAAACAACCGGATTCCAAATCCGGTTGAACGATACCGGAAAGGGATTTCGAAGAAATCGTAACGTCAGATCGACGGGATCTCTGATACAAAGTATAATAACTCGTCGAACTGATGTTATATTATTATGAGTAAACTTTTTACTCCTGTCAAGATCGGTCCGCTTGAACTCAGGAACAGGACTGTAAGATCGGCCGCCTTCGAAGGCATGTGCGAGAACAATTCACCTTCGGAATCCTTGTTCGAATATCATACGGCTGTAGCCAGAGGAGGTATCGGAATGACGACAGTCGCCTATGCCGCCGTATGTCAGAGCGGCCTGTCATTCGAGCGACAGCTGTGGATGCGGGAGGAAATCGTACCTGAACTCAGGAAACTTACAGACGCCATACATAAGGAAGGCGCCAAGGCATCCATCCAGCTCGGGCATTGCGGCAACATGTCGCACAGGAGGATTTGCGGATGCAGGCCTCTGGGAGCCAGCAGCGGTTTCAACCTCTACTCCCCTACTTTCGTGCACGGAATGACCCTCAAGGAGATAGACGAAGTCGTGGAGGCATACGGGAAGGCTGTCGAACTGAGCATAAAGGCAGGATTCGATGCCGTAGAGATACATGCAGGACACGGCTACCTCATATCACAGTTCCTTTCCCCTTATACGAACAAGAGGAAAGACGAATACGGAGGTTCTCTCGAGAACAGGATGCGGTTCATGAAACGCTGCATGAAGGCTGTCACCGATGCTGGAAAAGGCAAGGTGGCCATTTTCGTGAAAATGAACACGAGGGACGGCTTCAAGGGCGGAATGGAGATTGACGAATGCATAGAAGTGGCCCGAGAACTGCAGAAATGCGGCGCAGACGCACTGGTGCTTTCCGGAGGATTCGTGAGCAGGGCTCCAATGTACGTCATGAGGGGGCGCTTCCCTGTAAGATGCATCGCGCACTACATGCCGATGAACATGTGGTGGCTCAAACTGGGTGTACTGTTGGGAGGACGCATCGTGTCCCCTACGGTGCCTTTCAAGCATCTGTTCTTCCTTGAAGACTCTATGAAGTTCAGAAAAGCTCTTCCGGACATGCCTCTGGTATATGTAGGAGGTGTGCTGTCCAGGGCTGATGCCGACAAGGTCATGGACTGCGGATTCGAACTGCTGCAGATGGGAAGGGCCGTTCTGGAAGACACGGATTTCGTGAACAAAATGAAGAATGACGAGAACCATTGCAGCGGATGCCAGCATACGAACTTCTGCATCGGAAGGATGTATTCCCTCGAAATGTGCTGCCACAAGGTCTGCAAGGATATAACGCCCGGTCTCAAAAGGGAAGTCGAGAGGACGATAAAGTGCAATGACCGGATGGAAAAGAAGCTGGGATACAAATGACACTCAGCCAAGACTGAGGCGGGACGATCTGCCGCGCAGAATATCTGTGAGGAAAGTCCGGACAGGAAAGGGCACTTCACTGCGGAAAGCGCAGATAGGGGTAACCTTATGGATGACGTAACAGAAAAGAACCGCATACTCCGTATGCAAGGGTGAAAACGTGAGGCAAGAGCTCACGACGGGTATTGGCGACAATGCCCGGGTACGTCCCTGAAGCCTGCAAGACCAAATATACTGGCAACCAAGGGCTGCCCGTCCGATGCCAGGGGGTAGGTTGCGTAGATAAATGGCAGATTTAAAAACAGAAACCGGCTTACTGTCCCGCCTGCAGATAAAGAAGGGTGATCCGGAATGATTCCGGTCACCCTTCTTTCTTATTCCATTCAGGTACCTGCATCAGACGAATACCCGGTCGCGGTTCCAGGAATCCGATTGTCCCTCCGGGAAAGGCTCTGCGCGGTGTCAGTCGTTTCCGGCAAGCTTTGCCGCAATCTTCTGCCTCAGGCTTCCGGCATACTGAAGGTCGAAGTGGGAGGCGGAAAGCCTCAGCCATTCGTCAGCCAGTTCATACTCTCCCTGGATATAGCAGGCTGCAGCCAGATTATATTCCAGGCAGGCTTTCTTCTGCAAGTCATTTGTATCAAGCAGCGACATCCACTGGTCCATAGCCTCTTTCCACATATATTCGTTGACATAGTAATAGGACTGATACCACGGCTCCGTATCGTAAAGGAAGAATATTATTTCTTCGGATCTCCACACGGGCGCGAACTTGCTGCCGGATGTCCTGCCTGCGGATGCGGCAGTCCCCTCAAGCCTGTTTTTCAATATGAATTCGAGTCCTTCCATGGATTCCGTCCCACTGACCTGTGCCGAAGCATTGGCTACGGAACTGCCCGTATAATGCCGTACAGTATCACGTTTGTCCATGGAATCATAGACATACAGACTTACGGAAAACGGGAACGCTCCTTCCGCGACAAATACACCTCCCGATTCCTCTTTGGTGATGACAGGTGTCCCGAATACCGGAGAATCCAGAACGAAAAGCACATCGGCTCCGGTGTCCATCAGGATATCCACTGCTTCCGCCCTTGAAGAATAGTCGGTGCCTTCCGCCTTGTCCAGACAGAAAAGAGGGACAATACTGTCGCCGTGGAAATATTCGTCCTCCAGACTGGCTACGAATGATGACGCCATGCATGCGGCGAAAAGCGAATCGGCAGACTGGCCGTCATCAAGGTACACCACAGAAAGCGTTTTTCCGGAAAGGTCCACACCGGACAGAGACGGCCGGCTGGTCTCTACGCCAAGCACGTATGCCGACGGTCCGCATGACACTGCAGCAAACAGCGCAGGAAACACTGCAAGTATGACAGAATAAATTCTACGTTTCATAATAGCCTCCGCTTCAGAATGGGATCCAATCCCATATCGCACGTCATATCAGTTCGGCCGTCAGATCATATTCGTCCGCGCCGGTAATCTTCACCGTGATGAATTTTCCGGTCAGGAGCGACGGATCTTCGGGCCCGTCATATCTTACAAAAATCTCACCATCCACCTCCGGACTCTCGTATTCGCTGCGGCAGACAAGCATTCCGTCGGAATACGAGTCCACTATCACCCTGCATACGGAACCCACGCGAGATCTGTTGAAATCAAGGGAAATACCCTTCTGCAGTTCCATAAGCCGGTCCAGCCGCCTCTGCTTGGTCCTGTCGCTGACACTGTCCTCGAAATGGCCGGCACCGAAAGTCCCTTCTTCCTCCGAATATCTGAAAGCCCCCAGCCTTTCGAAACGTGCCTCCTTCACGAAATCGAGCAATTCACGGAACTCTTTCGGACCTTCACCCGGGTGTCCGACTATCATGGTCGTTCTCAGCACCACTCCCGGCACCTTTTCACGCATTCTTGCAATAAGGGCCCGCGTCCACGCCCCGTCCACATTCCTGTGCATGTTCGCCAGGACCTTGTCTGAAATATGCTGCAGAGGGATATCCATATACCTGCATATCTTGGGATTCCGCGCCATCTGGTCCAGAACGTCATCCGGGAAATCGGCCGGATATGAATAATGTATCCTTATCCATTCTATCCCGTCCACTTCAGACAGTTTGCCGAGCAGTTCCGCAAGCGCCCTGCGACGGTACAGGTCCAGTCCGTAATATGTAGTGTCCTGGGCTATGATGACAAGTTCCTTCACGCCTTTGGCGGCCAGCAGTCCGGCCTCCGCGACCAGCTCTTCCATAGGCACGGACCTGTGCCTGCCTCTGATAAACGGTATGGCACAATATGAACACCTTCTGTCACAGCCCTCAGATATCTTCAGGAATGCATAGTGGCCGGGTGTGGTCAGAAACCTTGACGTAGATCTGGCAGAATCAGGAATGACACCGAGGTACTCCAGCATAGGGTCGAAATCAATCGCCCCGAACCAGGCATCCACCTCCGGTATAAGCTCCGGCATTTCGGTGTTGTACCTCTGGGACAGGCAGCCGAAAACCACGACCTTGCCAGTCTCCCCTCTCTGCTTGCGTCCGACAGCCTCCAGAATGGCGGCAATGGATTCCTCCTTGGCATCCCCTATGAATCCGCACGTGTTCAGCAGGAAAACGTCGCAATACCCCGGACGGGCATCCTCAGGGATTATTTCGTAATGCCCTTCAAGCTGCGAAAGGATATGCTCGGTATCGACCCTGTTCTTGGAACATCCGAGTGTCAATGTCTGGAGTGAAGGACGCATGGTCAGGCCTCCTGGTCCCCTGCAGTCTCCACGGCTTCTCCTTTTTCCTCGAAATCAAGGGAAGCGTACTCCTTGAGTATGTTGTACCAGGTCACCACCTTCTTCATGTGTGAAGTATGGAACCTTTCCCTGTCATAGTCAGGCATGACCTTGGAGAAAAATTCCTTCAGGTCGCTGTCCTGTGACTTGGCGGCAGGTGCGGACTCTTCGCCCAGAAGTCCGTGCATCTTCCTGAAGACATCTTTCAGCTTCATTTCTCCGTCTTCCGTATATATGGAGATGTCTTCCAGTGTCGTCACCTTGCTGTTCATGCCGAAACAGCTTCTCTTCTTGTCAGAAAGAGACTCTACAATCACGCCGTTCCTGGCCTGTGAAATGTAATTGAACAGGCCGCTCTGGCCTGAAATGGTCAAAACTTTCGTAAGATCCGTTTTCATTTTGCATCAATATTTTCCGTCCTCCGTAAAGGACAATGATAAATCAGTCATTTGTTTTCCGTATGATGTCATCGTATATCTCCCCGACCTTGCGGGAAAGCTCTGCGATGTCACCGTCATTTTCTATCAGATAATCGGCAGACATGCGGATTATCTCCCCTTCCGCGCCGTCAGAAAATCTCTGCCCCGCCATGCGCGCCCTTATCATTTCTTCCGTAGCCTTGTCCCTGGCCATGGCCCTCTTCAGTCTCAGTTCCGCAGGGGCGTCCACCACAAGGACCTTGTCGAAAACATCCCTGAAAAAAGGCTTTTCAAGTATTATGGCGGACTCGATTATCACAAACGGAACCCCGGCGCCGTCAAATTCCGCTTTCCACAGGGAAAAGTCCCGTCTGACTTCCGGATGGACGACAGCTTCCAGCAGGGCAAGACGCGAAGGGTCTGGAAACACGGCCGAAGCGATTTTCCTCCTGTCGGCCTTCCCGTCCGGTCCGGAAACATCCGTCCCCAGAGCCGAAGATATCCTGGCCAACAATCCCGGAGAAGAATCGTAAAGGGCACGGGTCCGCAGATCCGAGTCATAGACAGGTATTCCCCTGGCTGCAAACATGGAACAGACAAGGGATTTCCCGCTGCCGATACCCCCGGTGACAGCAAGTGTCATTTTTCTGTCAGGACACATTCGAATATCTCCGGAAACACTTCATAATCAAGCACTCCTTCGGGAAGAAAAGCCGGCTCAGGTATGCACTTTCTCGATCGGGAATTGATATAATCCTCGTAATCTATCTGGAAAGTGACATTCGAGACATCGGCCATCATCGGAAAAACGCACTTGAATACCACGTCGGCCTTGGAAGGATAAATCATCATTTCCTTGTCTGCCGGAACATTTACGGCCTCAACCGACACTTCCCGGCTTATTTCCACATAGCGTGTGACCTCAATGGAATAATGCACCTCGTTTTCCGCCAGCCGCACACCCTTGATACGCTCGATTCTGGCCACCCCTGCCGTCCCCGCATCGAGATCCTGCAGCTTAATCGGTTCAGTGAAAACCCTGTCCACATTGGCAAGATGATACGGCTCTCCGTAAATCCTGACCGAATCGGGGACGACTTCCAGATTGTCCTGACTCATGTACTGGGGTCTGAAACTGAGAGAAACCACAGGGAAAACCGGCACCTTCTTGTTCGTTTCGTACGGGAAGCGGAAATACAGCGTGTCCGAAAGGAAATATTCGACTTCCACCTTCTCGCCGTACAGCAGGTGCGCGGCACCGCTCAGCTCCTTGCGGGTAATATAGTAGCTCTCACCCGTTCTCGGGGCAAGCGACTGCCTGTCCATGGAAATCACCACCGGATTCCGGTTGGACAGCAGTCTGGATTTCAGTATGTTGTATCCCGAAGTCCTGCATCTGGCCACGACCTCGCAGGTATTCGAGGATATTGCAGCATGCCCTTCCAGATTATCGCAGGAAGCCTTCATCTGCACTGTAAGGAAATCAGAATAATCCAATGAAAGGTTATGGATAAACCAGATGCTGAAAGCCAACAGAAGGGACAAGGAAAATACAGTCCAGTCCCTCCCGTTATGCCTGATAGAATGCAACAGTCTTATCAGCAGCCTTTTCATTGCAGTATTCCGACTTTCCGCCTACTGCTGTGCAGTCTCGCTGAAATCCTTTACTACCGAATTTTTGTCCACACGTATCTTGACATTGCTGTCCACTTCGAGAAGCAGGGTCTTTTCCTTCACTTCCACTACAGTGCCGTAGATGCCTCCCACAGTCACGACCTTGTCGCCCTTCTTGAGACCTTCACGGAATTTCTGAAGCTCTTTCTGCTGCTTTCTCTGAGGACGGATCATGAAGAACCACATCACGACGAAGATGAGGATAAGCATGATCCACATTGACCATGACGACTGTCCGGCCGCTGCCTGGTTTCCGGCAGCCTGAGCCTGTAACAAAGTTATAAATTCCATTGTTTTCTGAATTGGTTTTTAATATTGAAAATAAACATGTTCCTAATAGGCAGGTGCCCGGTCAGGGAATCAGAGCAGTCCTTTCCCTGTCTTTGCGATCTTTCCTTCCGAAGCAAGCTTCTGTATAAGCCTGTCCAGAATGCCGTTCACGAACATCCGGCTCTTGGGCGTTCCGAAATACTTGGAAATCTCGACATACTCGTTTATGGTCACCTTCACCGGTATGGTCGGGAAAGTGACGGCTTCTGCCAGTCCGAGTATTATCAGACACATGTCAGTAGTGACAATACGGTCATTGTCCCAGTTGGAGACAGACTCGGACACCATGTCCGAATATTTCCCATAGTTCACGTATGCCGACCTGAGAAGGTTCAGGGAAAAGGCCCTGTCATCCTCCACATCATCCCCTTTCCTGGTTTCGCTAAGATAAAGCGGAGGCAGGGACCACCTTGCACCCTTCCCTATCGCTTCCAGTGTCTTGCACACGTACGTAAGAGAATACGGAAGGTCCTCACCCCAATAGATGGACATGGACTCCAGTATCTGGGCCAGGTCTTCGCTGTCTGCAAATTCCTCCTCGAATATATGCCTGAAAAGAAGACAGTCTTCCTTCAGCGATGACTCCGGAGACTGCATGTATCTGGCATAATACGGCTTCGAAGATATGGAACTGAATGTCTTTTTCAGGAAAAGGTCATACTGGTCCCAGGAAAACTTCTTTTTCCTGAAGATTTTCTGGAAATCGGGGTCGGAATCTATCAGCACGGCCAGTACATTGTCAGCGAACTTGGTATTCGGATTCTTTTCCTCTTCCGTGGGATTGAACTTGTTCCTGGCCGCCTCTATCCTTTCGGCAGCGACGGCGGTAAGCGGACGGACAATTCCCAGCATGAAAAGATAAAGATCCCTGGCGGCCTCGCAGGATGCCTGCAGCTGCATCTCAGCCTCGGCCAAAGATGAATTGCCATTCATTTCACTGCTGTACAATGTTTTAAAGACCTTTATCCTTAAAATGCGTCTGTTAAGCATATCTAATAGTCAAATTTTTCACAAAGATAATTTCATTTTCAGAAAAATCCCTATCTTTTTTCCAGAAAAAACTTTATATTTGTAATGTTTTACTAAATTTTTTCAAAATGTACAGCGAGGACTTTGATGATGTAAATGCACAGGAACGTTCGGGAGATGACGTCTATTCAAAGCAGGTAAGGGCAGGGAAACGCACATATTTCTTCGACGTGAAGGCTACAAGGGGGAACGACTATTACTTGACCATAACGGAAAGCAAACGCAGGATAGAGAAGGACGGGCGTTTTGCATACGACAAACACAAGATTTTCCTTTACAAGGAAGACTTCGAAAAATTCGCCGCCACTCTTCAGGAAATGGTGGATTATATAAGGACCAACTGTCCGGCAGCCAGCCCTTCCCAGACGGAAGGTGATGGAGAAGAGAATACCGGACCGTACAAATCGGACATCACATTTGACGAACTGTAATAAATCATCCGCAGGGGCTGACCGCAAGTAAAGTCAAGCCCTTTTTTCATGTTTTCCCGTGGATGCCGGGGCCATCACCCGTCCGGATTCCGGGAAAGACACAAAGGTTTTTTCCTTAAATTCCAGAAAACGATCATGAAGAATTTCGGTTTTTTCCGAGTGGCGGCTGCCGTGCCCTCCGTCAGAGTGGCCGATGTCAGAGCCAATGTAAAGGAAATATGCAGAATGGCCGGTATGGCCGAATCCGAAAGGGCATCCGTCGTGCTCTTCCCGGAACTTTCAGTGACAGGATATTCGTGTGGGGATCTTTTCGGGCAGCAGCTTCTCATTGATGCCGCCGAAGCCGGAATAAGGGATATAATGGAATTCAGCCGCGGAAAAACGGCGACATTGGTCACAGGGGCTCCGGTCAGGTTCAGGGGCCGGCTGTACAACTGTGCCATTGTCATAAGGAACGGAAATATTAAAGGCATTGTCCCCAAGATATGGCTGCCCGACTACAATGAATATTACGAAGGGCGGTGGTTCAGTTCCGGCAGGGATTTCCTGAACATGTACGCCGAGACTACGGGAAGGTTCCTGTCAAACGGAAAGGACACTGTCAGGGAAGGATGGTGCGCGGAAATAGAATACGCAGGATTCAGGTGCAATATCTCCCCGAATCTGATTTTTTCCACAGGAAATGTATCGTTCGGAATAGAAATATGCGAAGACCTGTGGACTCCTGTCCCGCCTTCATCATACCTGGCGCTGGCCGGTGCACAGATCATTTTCAACCCTTCGGCAAGCAATGACATACTGTCCAAGCATTCCTACCGTGAATCTCTCGTAAGCCAGCAGTCCGCCAGAAGCGTCTGCGGATATGTCTATTGCTCTGCAGGCACGGGCGAATCCACACAGGACCTCGTCTACGGAGGTGCCGCCATGATATACGAGAACGGTGCAAGACTTGCCGGGAACGAGCGTTTCAGCACCGGGCCGACATTGACCTATGCGGACATCGACATCGAACGTCTGGACACTCTCAGGCAGAAAATGAGTACATTCGGAGCCGTCTCGCCTGACGGGACCGCTTCTGGAGCATACGACAGGCTCTATTCCAGAATAAAACTGGGGAAACCGGCAGAAACGGATTTTGGCGGCAGCCTCTACAGACCGCTGGACGCACATCCGTTCGTACCGGCCGGGAACAGTGGGGAAACCGATGCCAGATGCAGGGAAATCATGTCCATCCAGGTGGCGGGGCTGGCCTCAAGACTTGCACACATAAACTGCAGGACGGCGGTGATAGGGATTTCGGGAGGATTGGACAGCACCCTTGCCCTTCTGGTCACAGTACTTGCCTTCGACAGGCTCGGATGGGAGAGGAATCGCATTATAGGCATAACGATGCCGGGATACGGCACTACCGGACGTACTCACGGCAATGCTGTGGATCTGATGGCCGCACTCGGCATTTCCTGCAGGGAAATCTCCATTGCCGGAGCCTGCGATCTCCATTTTGCGGACATTGGCCATGACAAATCCGTCCATGATGTCACATACGAGAATTCGCAGGCACGTGAAAGGACGCAGATACTGATGGATATCGCCAACCAGACCGGAGGCATCGTAATAGGGACAGGAGATCTTTCGGAACTAGCTCTCGGCTGGGCCACGTACAACGGTGACCACATGTCCATGTACGGTGTGAATGCCAGCATTCCCAAGACGCTGGTAAGACACCTGGTGCGCTGGGCAGCAGAACACCGTTTCGGAAATGACGGAGGGAAAGGAACAGGGGCAATCCTTATGGACATCATCGACACCCCGATCAGTCCGGAACTGCTTCCTGCGGATGAAAACGGGAAAATAAGCCAGAAGACAGAGGATATCGTGGGGCCTTACGAGCTGCATGACTTCTTCCTCTACCATTTCTTCAGGTCCGGCTACTCCCCTGCCAAGATTCTTTTCCTGGCATGCAGGGCTTTCGAGGGAAAATACAGCCGCGAAACCATAGAAAAATGGCTGAAGACATTCCTGCGAAGGTTCTTCAGCCAGCAGTTCAAGCGTTCCTGCCTGCCGGACGGGCCGAAAGTAGGAAGCGTGTCCCTCTCACCTCGCGGAGACTGGAGGATGCCATCAGACGCCAAACCCGACCTCTTTCTGTCGGAACTGGACGTCTGAGCCGGCACCCGCTAAAGGGACTCTATAAGTTTTCCGAACAGGAGCGACATCCGGTCGGCAGCCGCATCGGCCGCAGCCACCACATCGTCACCGTTGTTCTCATAGTCTTCGGCGTAGTCATCGTGCGCCTCGTTAGTGATTACGGACATTCCGAATACCGGCACTGACGCATGGCGTGCAGCAATGACTTCCGGTATGGTGGACATTCCCACCGCATCGGCACCAATCATTCTGAAATACCTGTATTCAGACGGGGTCTCGTATGAAGGTCCCGTACCGGCCAGATAGACGCCCTTGCGCACCTGTATGCCCAGTTCCGAGGCGATATTCTCCGCAGCCTTTATCAGAGAAGGGTCGTATGGCCGCGTCATATCGGGGAAGCGCGGGCCGAATTCATCCAGATTCTTCCCTACAAGCGGGTTAGGCAGCAGGTTGATATGGTCCCTTATAATCATGAGATCCCCTATCTTGAAGTCGAAATTCACCCCTCCTGCCGCATTGGACACGAACAGATACTTTATCCCAAGTCTTTTCATGACCCTGACTGGAAGCACCACCAGCTCCATGGGATATCCTTCGTAATAATGGAAACGCCCCTGCATCGCGATCACAGTCTTGCCTCCGAGCCTGCCGGCTATGAAATTTCCCTTGTGCCCTACGGCAGTAGAGACAGGAAAACCAGGAATCTCCCTGTACGGAACCGTGACCGGATCCGTGATGCTGTCCGCCAGTTTTCCGAGTCCGCTTCCCAGCACGATTCCCACTTCCGGCTCGAAGTCCCCTATTCTGGTTCTGAGGAACTCTACAGCCTTGTCTATCCTTTCTATTCTTTCATCCATGATATTGAAATATTGTGTTCCACTTTCCAATTCCCTAAACACGTCATTTCCGCGAACCGAGCCTTTCCAGCACTTTCCGCGCCCCTTCCAGTATCTCCTTTTCGCCAGGCACCTTCCTGTCCCGCATAAGGAACTTCCCGCCGCAGATCACTGAACTGATGCAGTCACTGTGAGCGGAATAGACGAAATTGGCCAGAAACGCGGCGTTGGACAGGAAGAAACTGCTGTCGGTATCCACTATCAGGATATCGGCAAGCTTTCCGGCCTCCAGACGTCCTGTATCCAGACCGAGGGCATCGGCTCCGTTTGCAGTAGCCATGGCCATAAGTTCGTCCAGAGGCATCGCCGCCGGATCCCTTCTCCACGCCTTCTGCACCAGGGCCGCCGTCTTCATGGCTTCAAGCAGATCGAGATTATTGGAGGAAGCGCAGCCGTCCGTTCCCATGCACACATTCACACCCGCATCCCTCAGTTCATTGTAAAGGAAACGGTAACCGGAAGCGAGCTTCAGATTCGAATTGATATTGTGTACGCAACTGACATGGCGGTCGGCCAGAATCCTGATATCTTCAGGATCCAGCCACAGTGTATGGGCAGCCACGACATCCGGGCCCAGCACACCCAGACTGTCCAGATACCTGACCGGGCTCATGCCATGGGCCGACTTGCAGTCCGTGACTTCCTTCTCGGTCTCGCACAGATGCACGTTTATCCTGAGCCCGTGTTTCCTGGCAAATTCAGCCGCCCACAATATCTGGCTTTCGCTTACGGAATAGACAGAATGGACAGCTACGGAAAGGGAAAGGTTGTCCGGCCAGGAAAGAGACCGGGCATAAAGGTCAGAACATTCCTTCCTCTGCAGCTCCGACTTGGCTTCGTCATAGTGGTCGAGGTGCACATACGAAAGTACCGCCCTGAGTCCCATCTCCGCCACCGCCCCGGCAGCTGCCGGGACATGCCAATACTGGTCGTAGAACGTCGTCGTTCCTGTCTTGATCATTTCAAGACAGGCCACCTTCGTAGCCCAGTAGATATAGTCCGGGTCGATTTTTTCTTCTTCCACCCATATCTTGTCTATCCAGTCCGAAAAACAGATATCTTCGCCTATCCCCCTCAGAAGAGTCATGGCGGCGTGTGTATGCGAATTCACCAGTCCCGGCAAGGCATGTTTTCCAGTACAGTCCACGACTTCGGCTTTCATCTCTTCACCACAGGAAGCCCGGTCAGGAGCTGCAGGCAATATGGCTGCAATCCTGTCATCCTTTATGTAAATGTCACACGGACGATCCCCGCAAATTATGTTTTTCAATATAACCGCACTCATCAGATACCGATTGAAAATTTTCGCTAATATAATCAAAAATATCAATCTCCCGACATTGCTTCCGGATTGCCATGATTTCTCCGGACAGGCAATTTATTTGTCCTGTTCAGGCTATTATTCCAGCTATTTTTTATAATTTTGGGGAAATTTTAAACAAAAAACCAAAACTGAATTACAATGGCATTCAAAGGGACTATAATAATAGACACCCAACGGTGCAAAGGCTGCTCCGTATGTGTCCAGAACTGTCCGAACCAGTGCATCAGACTTTCCAAGTCTGTAAACGGGAAGGGCTACAGATATGCTGAACTCGCTGCCGACAATTGTATCGGATGCGCAAGCTGCGCGATAGTATGTCCGGACTCCGTGATCAGCGTCTACAAAGTAAAAATCTAAAGGATATGGCAGAGAAAATATTGATGAAAGGAAATGAAGCGATAGCTTATTCCGCTATACGCAACGGTGTGGACGGATATTTCGGCTACCCTATCACACCCCAGTCCGAAGTGATGGAAACCCTCATGAAGGAAAAGCCGTGGGAAACTACCGGAATGGTGGTGCTACAGGCGGAAAGCGAGGTATCTTCCATTAATATGGTATACGGAGGCGCAAGCTGCGGAAAGAAGGTGATGACTTCGTCCAGCAGCCCCGGAATCAGCCTCATGTGCGAGGGCATCAGCTACATAGCGGGCGCGGAACTGCCTTGCGTCATAGTGGATGTCATGCGCGGCGGTCCCGGACTGGGCACCATACAGCCGAGCCAGAGCGACTACTTCCAGGCCGTGAAGGGCGGCGGACACGGAGATTACCACTGCATTGTGATAGCTCCGGCATCCGCACAGGACATGTACGACTTCGTGGACTGGGGATTCGAACTCGCATTCAAGTACAGGAATCCGGTCATTGTGCTGGCTGACGGTATCATCGGCCAGCTGATGGAAAAGGTGGAGCTTCATCCGATGAAGCCGAGACGCACCGCTGAGGAAATTCTCAGGGACGCGCCGTGGGCCACTGTC
>DVIP01000078.1 GCA_018711225.1 Candidatus Cryptobacteroides intestinipullorum
TGCGCATCATTGACTTCGGACATCATTTTCCTCAACGCGTCCATCCCGGAAGTCTTTCCGCTGACAACGGAATCCAATGCCTTTTCCAAAGCCCTGTCCCAATCTGCTTTCTGTTCATTAAGATAAGGTGAGAAATATTTCATAACATTCCAGGCAACAATAATATCTGCGATTCCGGCTATTCTCTTATCTTTTTTCAATTTGTCCAAATCTTCACCGGCAATAGGCAAATATCCGGGAGTTGCAGGATATGTATGTTCCAGGTCAGCCCATAACTGCATAGGAAAATGCACATATCCTCCGGATTTCAGTTTCATACTGCAATATTCCTTATGTCCGGGTGATTCTTCGAAAAGGAGATTCCTTATATTCGAATGAAGACCGTCATCCTGCCATTGATATTGGTACGTCGTTTCATTCAGTTTATAGAAAGAATTGTCTTTGTTTCCGGCATTTCGGAAATCTACGAAAGCCAGGTCATTACCTTCATTGTCCCGAATTCTAATGCTTTCCATTACAATTTCGCCTTGTCCGTCGGAATATATTCCCCAAAACAGATTATCAGAAGAGTTTTCGACAAGAACAGTTTTGTATGTCACCTCAGACCATTCCGGACAAGCAGGGAAACTTTTTTGCCCGCCCTGTATGAGCTGAGTAAGGAAATCCATAGGATCATTGGGGTCATAAGTATCAAAAATAAGATTGAATTCAGGCAGAGTTTCATGTTCTGAAGCCAAATACTTTAATCGCACGATTATTGCCAAAGTATCGGAATTCGTCCGGAAAGGCATGTAACCGTAAACAGCAAGCCTGTTGAGACTTTGGGTATTATAATCCCTGTTCACACGCTTGCTTGCATACTGGTTGCTTAAAATGGAAAGTCCGGCTCCCGCATGCTGCCACCACACAGGCAACAAATCATTATGAGGCGCAGAAAAGTATTCTTCGAGTACATCAGAGCGATGTTTTTCGCTTATTTCAAACATCGGGACAAATCCTCCGTATAAGTCTGCAAGCAAATTGTGGAAATCCACATTGTCGTGACATTTCATCACTTTATCTACCGCATGCAAAGTAAAGGCATTCCAATCCACCTCCATAGCTTCATCAGACGGCATAAACCAGCGTACGGCACCATAAATCCTGGCAAAATCTTCGAGCCTGTCGGTTTTCCCGTTTTCAAAGATATTTTCTTCGACGATATTCCTGCCGAAGACCGTATCAGCTAACGACAGAAAAATCGCAACCATAACCAATGACTTCATCGAACCTTTCAAGTCTGCAAGAGAAATACGAGTCATAATATCAATCGTTATTTTAGAAATCCGACAATCCATATCGGCAGTTTCCTGCCGAGAGAACTTTCAATATCGTCAGAAAGTACGAAAGAATTGCCGACACCGGCTATCTGGGAAAATGTCTTGTCCTTTCCCCCCACCTCAAAAGTGTATTTGCCGTCCACCTTGAAGTCTCCATGCTGCCGCCCGTACTCGACAATATGCTCCGGAGCCAACTGGCTGACAACGAATGTCTCTCTTGCCGTACCAATCAATATATCGGACGTAGACAAGGCATAGAGAAGATTCGGATTCTCAAGATATATCTTGTCCGGACGGGTCAGTTTTCCCACGCTTCTTACGTCCGAATACAGAAGATTGAATACTGCGGCATCAGCCAGATGTCTCATGTATTCTATCACAGTATCCCGCCCTGCGCCTATCATCCTGGACAGTTTGCTTGCATCCACTTCATACGGAACATCACTTGCTATGATACTGACAAGTGCTTTCAGCTTTCTGATATTTGAAACATCAACTTTCCTCAACTGAGGCAGCTCCACCTCTATGATAAAATTCACGACCTGTTCTATCCTGGTGTAGTATTCTTCCTTTCCTTCAAGATAGAACGGATAATAGCCGAATGCAAGATATTCCTTGAAATATTGCACGGGGCGGCATTGTGCGACGACATCAGAACATAGACCGGAAGGATCCCCGAGAATTTCATCCAAACCGTATTTCCTTATCGATATGCCTTTATAGAATCTCAGAAATTCCCGGAATGACAGGCCATGCAAAGTATATCTGATACAGCGTCTGGACAGATCTGCATCAGCATTCAGTATCTCAAGGAGAGACGAGCCGCTAATGACGATTTTCAGTTCAGGATAAAGGTCATATATTTCCTTGATTTCCTTGCTCCAACCATTGTATTTATGGACCTCGTCTAAAAAAAGTCTTTTCCCGCCATTCATTACGAACTGCTCGGCAAGGTCGATAAACGAATGTGTGGAAAAATATACGGAATCCAAGGAACAATAAAGTACCGACCTGTCGTATTGTCCGAAATTAATCCTGATAAACTGCCTTATGAGGGTTGATTTTCCAACACCGCGCGCTCCTACAATGGCCACAAGACGTGAATTCCAATTTATTTCGTGCATGATATCCCTGACTATAGTCATCGGGGTGTTTGCCAAATATATATCATGCCTTTTGAACAATGTTTCCATAAATAAAAATGCTGATACAGACACAAATATACAAAATGTTGCGTACAACCGACACTTTTGCGGCAAAAATGTCGGTTATGCGCAACACTGCCTGCTCTCTCTTTGTAATGGACGTATGGACAAATCGGAATTTATATGTAAGTTTGTAACCGGAGTTCAGATTTTTATCATATGGCAGAAGAGACATTTTCGGATATTGGAAAAGCCGAGGCTGTAAGGCGGCTTTTTGAAGGTACAGGTTTCACACAGAGCGACAATTGCGCATTCACTGTTTCAAAAGATACGGGAAGCATCGTCAGTTCATCCGTCATGATGACAGAAGGCATTGATTTCGATCTCGTATATTTCCCGTTGAAACATCTCGGGTACAAGGCCGTCGTAATGGCTACAGGCGAGATTTACGCAGATATGGCACATCCTGCTGCACTGGCGGTAAGACTCGGTATTTCCTCGAAGACAGACTATGTGAAAGTGAAGGAATTGTGGGAAGGTATAGTGGCTGCTGCCAGGAAACACGGTTACAAAAGCCTGTCACTGGATCTCCAGCCGTCTGTCAACGGGCTTTGTATCAGCGTATCGGCTTCAGGAGAACGCCGGAACCTCACGGAAAAGCGCAGGCTTCCGGCCAAAAGCATGGATCTGATCTGTGTATCCGGGAATCTCGGGGCGGCTTTCATGGGGATGCAGATTCTGGAAAGGGAAAAGCAGAAATTCATGAAACGCAAGACAGACCGTTCCCAGCCTGATCTTTCACAACACAAGCTCATCGTAGGCGAGTACCTGAAACCGGAAATAAACCCTTCCTGCGTTTCTCTGCTCGAAGATGAGGGAATAGTGCCTTCGTACGGTTATTTCGTAAACAAGGGCCTTTCCGATGCCGTAAAACGGCTTGTAAGGGACAGCGGACTGGGAGCGAAGATATATGTGGAACGTATTCCTTTCGCGAGCGGAACATTCGATCTGGGGAAGGAATTCAATATAGACCCGATATCTGCCGCATTCAACGGCGGCGATGACTGCAGACTTCTGTTCACTATCCCGATAGGCAGCCACGACAAGTTCCGCCATGACTTCCAGACATTCGACATCATAGGACATCTGGCAAAACCGGAAGTGGGGGCAGTCCTGGTCACTCCTGAAGGTGTCGAACTTCCGATTACGGCGCAAGGCTGGAAATAATCTATTTTTCCGTTCCGCCGGATTTGAAATCCGGCGGAACAAAACATGGAGAATCCGGCGGAACAAAACAAAAATAAAATCAGGAACATTAGGATTATCCGATTATTATGCATAGCTTTATGAAACAAACATAATCTATCAGCTTTTTATTCTTTGTCGCTGGTCTTCAGTTATCGGCAATCACGGAAAAATCCGGACAATAAATCAGAGGTCGGTAAATTGAAAATCAGAAATCATGAAAACAATCAGAAACACCATCATCGTAGGACTCGCAGTCCTCACCATCTCACTATCGGCATACGCAGCTGACGGACATGTCCTTACAGACAAAAAGGCGGAAATCCGCACTGACACATCGGTTTCATCGCCGCGGGACTTTACAAGTTTCCCTGTAATATTCTTCACACCCGACAAGGCGGAGATAGACCAGGTACAGGACAGGAAAATAGACGAAATCGTACTGTACATGAACGAATATCCTGAAACGACACTGCTGGTAAAAGGCTGGACAGACGAAAACGGTACGGAAGAAAGCAATGAAAGGCTTTCACAGGACAGGGCGGATCACGTGAAGGAAAGGCTGGTGTCATCCGGTATCAGCTCATGGAGAATCATCGCCATCGGTATGGGAGAAACCGTCATAGGATCTGACGCAGACACTTCCCGCAAGGCGGAAAGCGAAATAATCAGCTTCAGGTAACCGTTCCCGGATAGGCAGGAATCTTTGTCCGGCCTTCCACTTTTAAAAAGAAGAGTGATTCCAATGAACGAATCACTCTTCTAAATCGTAGACGAAAAAAGTTAAAATAAATTTGGTTTTAACTTAGAATCAATCCTCTCAAAACAGCCTTTATTTCAGCTTCTTCAGCAGAGAAGTCATGCTTACCTGGCTGTCGATTATGGAATGAAGATCCTCGATTTTCACCCTTTCCTGCTCCATTGTATCGCGATGCCTTATCGTGACGCAATGATCATTAAGTGAATCATGGTCTACAGTCACGCAGAACGGAGTGCCTATCGCATCCTGGCGGCGATACCTCTTGCCGATGCTGTCCTTTTCGTCATACTGGCAGTTGAAATCATATTTCAGATCATCCATTATAGTCTGTGCCAGTTCAGGAAGCCCGTCTTTCTTGATAAGAGGCAGGACGGCCACCTTTACAGGGGCAAGCGGAGCCGGAATACTCAGGACGACACGAGTCTCCCCGTTTTCCAGCGTTTCCTCCTTGTAAGAATTCGAAAGCACGGCAAGCACCATCCTGTCCACACCGATGGAAGTCTCTATCACGTACGGAGTATAGCTCTCCCCGCTTTCAGGGTCGAAATACTGAATCTTCTTCCCTGAGAACTTCTGATGGTTGCCCAGGTCGAAATCCGTTCTGGAATGTATACCCTCAAGCTCCTTGAAGCCGAACGGGAAATTGAACTCTATGTCGGTAGCTGCATTAGCATAGTGCGCAAGCTTCTCATGGTCATGGAAACGGTAGTTCCCGTCTCCCATTCCGAGAGCCTTGTGCCATGCCAGCCTTGCCTCCTTCCACTTGGCGAACCAGTCGAGTTCGGTACCGGGCTTGATGAAGAACTGCATTTCCATCTGCTCGAACTCCCTCATCCTGAATATGAACTGGCGGGCCACTATCTCATTCCTGAAAGCCTTGCCTATCTGGGCTATTCCGAAAGGAATCTTCATTCGGCCGGTTTTCTGCACGTTCAGATAATTCACGAATATACCCTGCGCAGTTTCAGGACGCAGATAAATGACATTCGTGTCATCGGAAGTGTTGCCGAGCTGGGTGCTGAACATCAGGTTGAACTGGCGCACCTCAGTCCAGTTCTTCGTGCCCGAAACAGGACACACGATATCGCAGTCGATGATAATCTGCCGGAGCTCAGCCAGGTCGTTCGCGTTGAGAGCGTCCGCCATCCTCTTTTTCACCTCATCTATTTTGGTCTGATGACGGAGCACGTTAGGATTGGTCTCGAGGAATTTTGCCTCATCGAAAGCCTCCCCGAATTTCTTCCTGGCCTTCTCCACCTCTTTCCTGATCTTTTCCTCCAGCTTGGCTATATAATCCTCTATGAGCACGTCGGCCCTGTATCTTTTCTTGGAATCCTTATTGTCGATAAGCGGATCGTTGAAAGCCCCGACATGGCCTGAAGCCTCCCAGATCTTCGGATGCATGAAGATGCAGGAATCAATCCCCACGATATTTTCGTGGAGCCTTACCATGGCATCCCACCAGTACCTCTTGATATTGTTCTTGAGTTCTGAGCCCATCTGCCCGTAGTCATAGACCGCAGCAAGACCGTCATAAATCTCGCTTGAAGGGAAAATGAAACCGTACTCCTTGCAATGAGCGACAAGCGTCTTGAAAAGTTCGTCCTGAGTCATAATATTTTCCTGTTACAATTAATTCTTTACCGCCTTACGGCAATGATAATATCCGCATTACCGGCAATGACCTGCAAAAATAACAATATTCTTCCAAGAATGTTTGATTGTCAGATATATTTCAATAACTTTCCAAAGTATTCCGGAAACAATTTTATGTAAATCCGCACCACAACGGATTTTCAGAACAACCGCAACCATGAGAAACCTATTTCTGTCAATGACTTTTCTTCTGTGCTTCTGCTGTACCGCTGCACATGCGCAAGGCGTGTCGGACAATACGCCGAAATCAGCATTGAACGTAATAGTCACGGAAGCAGAGAACGGGAATCCGGTACAGATGGCGACCGTATATATTGTCCCGGCAGGGGACACCCTTGCGACGGCATTCACCTTTACTGACAAAAGGGGAGTCGCATCGCTGAAAGACTTTCCTGCCGGCAAATATACCGTCAACGTGCAGATCCTGGGATTCAAGCCTTATGCAAAGGAATATACATTCGAACCGCAGATATTCAGAACCATCCCGGTTTCACTTGAAGAAAACGCCGAGGAACTCCAGGGGGCAAGCATCACTGAGATGGGCGACCTCGTGACGATGAAGGGCGACACTTTGATATACAACGCTGCCTCGTTCAGGACGGCGGAGAATGCGAATCTCGGGGACCTGCTTAAAAAGATGCCCGGGATAAAGTTGGACAACGGCAGGGTCACGGTGAACGGTGAGCCGGTAACGAGGATAACGGTCGAGGGAAGAACCTTCTTCTTCGACGACCAGTCCAAGGCTTTAGAGAATCTTCCGGCGTTCATTGTCAGACAGATAAGGGTAATAGACAAGGAAAACGAGGGACGCTTCGGTCTTGGCCGGAAAAAGAAGGAGATGGATGTAAGGCTGAAGGATGAATACAAGGAAGCGTGGTTCGGCAGGGCATCCGCAGAGGGCGGTGTTTCGGTGAAGGACAAGTCGGCCGACAGGTTCGGGGACGGGACGAAGGGTCTGTATAACGCCAAACTGTATGCCCAGTTCTACGGCGAAGACGACAATTTTACGATTATCGGAGGCGGCAATAATGTGAATACCGGCCAGTTGTCACGCAATGCTTCCGGCATGTCGGACATCGCCTCGGCCGGGGTTAACTACAATACATCGGGAATACCGGGTTATGACACCGACGCGTCCGCGTCCTACGACTTTCGGAACGACAATAACCGCTCGGTATCCCACAGGACGTCATTTCTGAGTTCCGGAGAACGGATGGAGACTAACCGGAGCCAGACAAACGGCAGCGTAAGCCATTCCGCGAAGGCTGATTTCAGCATAGGGACACCGCAGATTCAAATGGTGTCTTCAGGAGGATTCGGCGTGAGAGGCAAATTTCAGTATAAGCGGAATAAAAATTCCAGTAAAAACACGTCATCGACAAGCGATTCCGCAGGAGAGGAACTTAACGGAAGCGAATCATATAATGCCGGAAATTCCGATGATTTCAATGCGGAATTGAATTTGAGTGGGCAGTATTTTCTGGGCAAGACGCGGAAACATCACATCTCATTCGGAGGAAATATCGGCTATAACGGTACCCGGGGGAACAGTGAGGAAAGCTCGGTCACAAGGTATCTGTCATCAGCTGAGGAACGCAGCCTTCTCTATACCGACAAGGATGACGGACTGAAGTTCAACGCCTATGCGGACTATTATGCAAAACTGTCCCCAAACTGGGATTTGGCTGCTGACGTATCTGTAGATTTTTCTACCACCGAAGAGAACAGGGATGCGGCTAACGCGACAGACAACAGCCGGAATGACTGGTATTCAAGATATGCCACGGACAGAAGCATAAGCCTCCGGCAGACTGTCAAAGCTTCATACGGAATTGAACTCGGGGAAAACAAATACTTCGATACGGGATTCGGTATAGGTGTCTACGAGGACAATTCGGCACACTTTTCAAGGGCATACGGCATGGAGGAAAGCAGTAATGCTCTCTGGCAGGTAAATGCCGGTCCTGATCTTTCGATAAGTTTCAGAAACAGTTCCTGGCACTATACTTTATATACACGCGGCCGGAGTATGGCAGTGCCCCAGGGTGATGCTGTCAGCACCCTGCTCGACGTGTCCAATCCGACAGATATCACCACAGGCAACATTTACCTGAAACCGGGCTACCACCAGGATATCAGTCTGGCAATGAATTATGGCAGGCGGAACCGCAGCCGCAGCTATGCGTTGATCAGACTTACCGGTTCCATGGACATGAACGAGATTACCCGTGCGAGCTGGTATGACGACTCGGCGGTGCGATATTCCATCCCAGTAAACGCCGGACGTCCACGCTACAATGCGAACATGAATATGACTTATATACAGGCTCTGAACCGGAAAAAGAGCCTGAACCTTACGGTTACGCCCAAGGCATTCTTCAGCGCAGGGACGATGTACGTTTCCGACGGGGCTGTCCGCGGCATTGATACGAAAGAGTTTGATTATACCGAGATGATGTCCTGGTTCTACGGAGATGCCGACGGCAGCGAGTTCTACAGCGGAGGGAGCGGCTTCATCGAAAACCGCACGCAGAATCTGGACTGGTCTGTGGACGCTGACTTGAAATACGAGCTGAAGGCATGGTCCATAACTGGAGGAGCCTCAGTAACCAACAGACGCACATGGTATTCCGCATCACCGGAAGCCAAGGTGGACACCTGGAGATACTGTGCGTACGCTGAAGCCCTGTGGCAGAATGACAGCGGATGGGAAGCGGAAGGCCGCTTCGAGTACAACGGGTACAGCGGGTTCAGCAGCGGCTACAACAGACCGGACTGGCTACTGAACCTGAGACTGGCCAAGTCCATCAGGTCGTTCACAATAAGCCTTACAGCGCATGACATCCTCGGCACTTCCAAATCATTTTCGCACATGGCGTCCGCCGAATATGTGGAGGACACTTACCGGAACAACCTCGGCCGCTGCATTCTCGTGGGCCTTTCCTATAATTTCGGCACGTGGAATTTCAGAAAGCAGTCTAGGATGGAAATGCTGGAAAGAAGAAGCAATCTTTAATCTAATCCGGATGCGATCTGCCGGAGCGGAATCATGACGAAATCCCTCTCTCGCATCAGAGGATGAGGGACTTTCAGATCCGGTTCATCAATAATCCAGTCACCTATCATAAGGATATCTATGTCGATTATCCTTGAATGATATATCCTGTGTCCGCAGGAATCATATTCCGGGTCCCCGGTCCTTCCCATAGCCCTTTCTATCTCCTTGCAGACACACAGAATGCCATGTGCGAAATCAGATTCCGATGTTCCCCGTGGAACAGACAGATCATAACGGACTGCCGCATTCAGGAATTTCCCGTCGGAAACGAACCCCCACGGCTCTGTTTCCACGAAACCGGACAATGCGGAATAATGACATCCCAGCAACGTGTCGAGACGGTCCAGGGCCTCATAAAGATTGGCTTTCCTGTCCCCTATATTCGTTCCGAGGCCAAGATATACTTCCACACGGCACATCAGTCCAGGCCAAGTTCTATAAGCGCTTCCTCCGACATCCTGCTCTTGTCCCATACAGGTTCGAATACCAGATCCACCTTCACGCTTACCACTCCCGGAACATCTTCCACGGCGGCCTTTACGGCATCCACCACAAAATCCGCCATAGGGCAATTCGGAGCCGTAAGTGTCATCTGTATGTAGACATTATGCCCGTCATCCACTTTCAGTTCGTAAATCAGCCCGAGATCATAGACATTGACCGGAATTTCCGGGTCATATACCTGCCTCAAAGCCATGATAATATCTCTTTCAAGTGCCATTTTTTTCTCCTTGTCTTCCTCAGTATTTTTCTTTTTGAACAAACCGAACATAGCCAACAGATATTACTATCGGATCAATATCAAATATTTCCAGCCGCAATCTCGCGGATCATCTGAATCATGGACACGAGGCCGTTCGCCCGCGTCGGGGAAAGGTTTTCCTTGAGTCCTATTTTCTCCACCACGGAAAAATCAGATGACAGAATCTCCTGCGGAGTCCTTCCGGAATAAATCCTTATAAGAAGCGAAATAATCCCTTTCGTGATGATGGCATCACTGTCCGCATTGAAGAAAATCTTTCCGTCCTGAATTTTAAAATCAATCCACACCCTTGACTGACAACCTTTTACCAGCCTGTCATCTGTTTTCCTGTCTTCAGGATACTCTTTCAGAGCCTTGCCCAGTTCTATGAGATATTCATATTTGTCAAGCCAGTCATCAAATAGAGAAAACTCATCAATTATCTCATTTTCAACATCTTGCAATGTTTTTTCCTGTATCATATCCGTTTTTCCGTTTTTTTCAGACATGGAGACGTTACAGTGACTCCCGGTAGTAACGCCGCCCTATTGTTTTATCATGGCCGCCGCCCTGGCGACAGACTTCATGAAATACTCCGCTTCTTCCATTGTATTATAAGGAGCCAGTGACACCCTGAGCATTCCGGAAACCCCGTATCTGTCCATAAGAGGCTCCGCACACATCTGCCCGGACCTCACGGCTATCCCCATTTTATCCAGAATCAGGGCCAGGTCTTCATGGTGTACCCCTTCCATACAGAAAGAAAAAAGCGGTATTTTCTCATCCATATTATCCGTGGTTCCGAAAAGTCTGAGTCCTTCCACCTTTCGCAATCCGTCATACAGATAATCCCTGACTTCGGCTTCAGACCGTACAATATCCCCGTCCTCCATTATTCCCGCAGCGAGCTCCAAAGCAGGCTTGAGTGTCGCAATACCCGTAAAATTCTGTGTTCCTGCCTCGAATTTCAACGGAAGCGGTGCGTATGTGGTACCGGAAAACCTTACAGTACCTACCATCTCTCCCCCACCCATAAACGGAGGCATCTGCTCCAGAAGTTCTTTCTTTCCATAGAGGACACCTGTACCCGGTGCAGCATACACCTTGTGTCCTGAAAATGCGTAAAAGTCGCAGTCCATCTTGCGGACATCCACCCTTGAATGAACTATTCCCTGGGCACCGTCCACCAGCACTTTCACTCCTTTCGAATGACATATCCTGACGATTTCCTCCACAGGATTCACGAGGCCGAGGACATTCGATATATGCGTTACGGCCGCGATTCTGGTCTTCGGTGTGCACAATTCCTCCAGGACAGACAAGTCAAGATGCCCCGTATCATCCACAGGAATGACTTTCAATATAGCTTTTTTCCTTTCACAGAGCAGCTGCCACGGAACTATGTCCGAATGATGCTCGGCCTCTGTCACTATGACTTCATCGCCCTCATGGACGAATTTCTCTCCGAATGAATATGCGACCAGGTTTATGGAGGCGGTAGCTCCGGAAGTGAACACTATCTCTTCCCTTGATTCCGCATTCAGGAAATCCTTCACGCACAGTCTTGCCTGTTCATACGCCTCGGTAGCTTCATCAGCCATCCTGTGTACGGCACGGTGTATATTGGCATTGGAATTTACAGCCAACCCATTCCAAAGTTCAAGAACACTCTGCGGCCTCTGGATAGTGGCTGCATTGTCGAAGTATACGAGATTCTTCCCGTAAACCTTCCTGCCCAGCGCAGGAAAAAGTTTTCTCAAATCTTCAGGACTCATAAAACATTATGTAAAAGCGAGCAAATTTAACAAAATTTAGTATCAGTTGGCCGAAATTGTTAATTTTGTGACCGTCTTAATTCACGTTGTATATGATAGATTACATAAAAGGCAAAATCACGGAACTGAATCCTTCTGAAATGACAGTGGAAACCTATGGCATAGGATACAAGATACTGATATCCCTGCAGACATTCACATCATTCGAAGGCAAGAACGAAGTCACAGTGTACATACATCATTATATCAGGGAGGACGAGGAACTTTTCTACGGTTTCAGCACGAAAGACGAACGAGAGCTGTTCAGGCTTCTGATAGGTGTTTCAGGCATAGGTGCGGCTACGGCCCGCATGATGCTGTCTTCACTTTCATCAGAAGAAATACGGAATGCCATAATCGCCGAAGACATAGCACGCATCAAATCAATAAAGGGAATCGGAGTCAAAAGCGCACAAAGGCTGATTCTGGAACTCAAGGACAAAATCATCAAGGGAGGTGGCGCGGATATGTCAAATATCATGAGCAGGACAGACAACGCAGTGACCGAAGAAGCAGTCACCGCTCTGGTTCTTCTCGGTTTTCCAAAGGCAAGCGTACAGAAGACAGTGGCTTCGATTATAAAGGAAGAACCTCAGATCAGTATCGAAAATCTGATCAAGGCAGCATTGAAAAAACTATAATAATGTTCCACATGGAACATATCATAAAATCTTACCTCCCAAAATAAACTAGAAGAACAGAAATATCCGCCGGCGAGACTCCCGAAATACGTGATGCCTGGGCTATAGTACGCGGTGAATATTTCTTCAGTTTCTGCCTGCATTCTATGGAAAGACTCTGCACCTTGTCAAAATCAAAATTCTCAGGAATCTCTAAATTCTCCAGGCGCATTATTTTTTCAGCAAGCTTCTTTTCCCTTTCTATATAGCCCTTATATTTTATGGCAATCTCCACTGACTCCATCACGCTTCTTGAATAATTTTCCTGGAGACTGTCAGACATGAATTTACCGGAAAGTTCTGAAACAGGATATCCGGTATTGTCCCTCAATACGAACAGTGCATCCATAAATGAATCTGAAACTCCCCTGTCCGAAAATCCTTCAGATGCCATTTCCGCATAAGACCCTACAGATGTCAGGTAATCCTTATAGTCATGTTCACCACTTAAAAATAAGGAAAGGTCCAGTTTCAAATCCTTGTCAGGATTTGTAGAAAACTTTTCAAAAGTTCCACGTGGAACAAATTTTATCATCTCTTTCAGACTGACCTGAGGTCTGGAAAGAATATCTGAGTATCTTCTGCGCGAATCCAGGACAGCAGTTCCAGATTCAGAAAGATATCCGTTTACATCTTCAGGCCGGGCACTGGCAGACTCGAAAAAGGTCCCGAACTTGTCAGCAGTCTCATATTTCCTCATAGTGAAGTCATATCTGGACTTGTCCGCAAGACCTATGGAATATCCGAGAGAGGTAAGCCTGAAATCAGCATTATCCTGTCTGAGCAGAATCCTGTATTCCGCCCTCGAAGTAAACATTCTGTAAGGTTCATCGACACCCTTGGTGATAAGATCATCTATCAGCACACCTATATAAGCCTCGTCCCTTTTCAAAATGAAAGGCTCCTTGTCCCGAACTTTCAGATGAGCATTGATACCGGCCATCAGTCCCTGTGCCGCCGCCTCTTCATAACCCGTAGTACCGTTTACCTGTCCGGCCAGAAACAGGTTTTCAATCTTCTTCAATTCAAGAGTCGGCTTAAGCTGCGTGGGATCGAAATAATCGTATTCTACAGCGTAGGCGGGACGATAAATCTTCGCATCTTCGAGACCTTCTATCTGGTGCATGGCATCAATCTGGACCTGAAGAGGAAGAGATGAAGAAAAACCCTGAAGATAATATTCGTATGTATCTCTGCCTTCCGGCTCCAGAAAAAGCTGGTGTGAATCCTTGTCCGCAAAAGTCCTTATCTTATCCTCGATGCTCGGACAATATCGCGGACCTATCCCGGTAATCATTCCGGAGAAAAGCGGAGAATCCTTGAATCCGGATCTGAGAGTATCATGTACGGAAGGATTGGTATGGACGATGAAGCACGGCATCTGAGGCGTGCCGTTCTGTGCAGTGGAAAGGAAAGGCAGATAAGAAAACTTTTCCGGCACGGCATCTCCCGTCTGGACAACAAGCTTCGACGTGTCCACGGAAGAAATGTCTATTCTCGGTGGAGTACCGGTCTTCATTCTTCCGGTGACAAGTCCCATATCCGCAAGCTGCGAAGTAAGGCCATAGGAAGACATCTCCCCTATCCTTCCGCCTTCAAACTCTGTCCTTCCGATGAAAAGCTTGCCGTCAAGGAATGTCCCGGCAGTCAGGATAACCGCCTGAGAATTGAATATTGCTCCGGTTTTCGTACGACAGCCCGAGATTTTCGATCCACGAAAGAGAAAATCGACTGCCGTATCTTGATAAATATCTAATTTACAATTAGTTTCGAGTAATTTTCTCCATATTCTGCTGTACAGGTTCTTGTCACATTGCGCACGAGGACTCCACATCGCCGGTCCCTTCGAACGGTTCAGCATGCGGAACTGCAGCGTGGAAGCGTCCGTCACTATGCCCATATATCCTCCGAGGGCATCTATCTCCCTGACAATCTGGCCTTTTGCTATTCCGCCTATGGCCGGATTGCAAGACATCTGTCCGAACTTGTTCATATCCATGGATATAAGCAGAACGGAAGATCCCATTCTGGATGCAGCCATAGCAGCCTCACAGCCTGCATGACCGCCGCCTATCACTATAATATCATAATCTGTACGCATAGCCTTTCAAACGACACGGATTCAGACGAGCTCGAAAAGTGAAAGATAATAATCTTCCTTGGAACGCATGGTCTTTATCTCATCCTCCGTATGATCATCATATCCTATCAGGTGCAGGATCCCATGGACAATCACTCTGTGAAGCTCGTCTTCAAACTCTGTCCCGTATTCTACGGAATTTTCCCTGACAGAATCCACACTTATAAAAAGATCACCTGAAATCCTGCCGCCCTCCGAATAGTCGAAGGTGATGATGTCAGTGAAGTAGTCATGCTGGAGATATTTCTGATTTATGTCCAGGATATAATTGTCGGAACAGAAAATAACGGAAATATTGCCCAAAGTGAATACCTCGCTTTCAGCCACAAGTCTGAGCCATTCCTTTATCCTTGTCTTATGCCTGAGTTTGAAATCAGTATCTTCAAAATAAAATGCTACCATGGAAAGTGAAATAATTGGCGACAAAATTATGAAATAAAAATAATTCTTCATAACTTTACCGCACTAAAACCGATTATCTAAAAATTGAAATAAATGGAAATCAAAAAATCAGAGAAGGCAAATCTTGAGAACAAGAAGCTTCTGTTTCTTGAGGTCGGATTGATCCTTGCCCTCGCTGCAGTTTTCGTGGCATTCGAATGGCAGACAGAGGAGCAGCAGATCATCGAACTCGAAGACACTACACAGGTCATCGAGGTGGAAGAGGTTATCGCGACACAAACTGAAACTCCCCCTCCTCCACCATCAGCACCTAAGATGCCTGTCCTTTCAGACCAGATAGATATCGTGGACGATGAGATTGTCGTGGATGACAACATGTTCCTCAATCTGGAAGATGACGTGAACATGGGCGTGGAAATCATGGACTATGTAGAAAACGTTGAAGAAGAGGTCATCGAAGAAGAAGCTATTCCGTTCCAGCTGGTGGAGGAAAAACCTTCATTCATGGGCGGTGATGCCAACGAATTCTCTAAATGGGTGAACCAGAGGCTGGTATATCCTGAGATAGCCAAGGAAAATGGCGTACAGGGCCGTGTTACACTCCAGTTTACAGTAGAGTCCGACGGACGTGTCACAAATGTGAAAGTGCTCCGCGGTGTGGACTCATCACTTGACCAGGAGGCTGTAAGGGTCGTGTCAAGTTCTCCAAGGTGGACTCCGGGAAAACAGAGGGACCGCGCAGTGAGGGTAACTTACACATTCCCTGTTATATTCCAGCTCAGATAATATAAGGAATCCGGTATTTTCCGGAAAAAGAAATCTTAGGGGCTGTGTCAAATTAAAAGATTTGGCATGGCCCCTAAAAGTATGGGGAAAGCTATAAAACACAATTTTCGAAATATATGGAAATCAAAAAGGAGAAAGCCATATTCGTAGGAGTCATAAAGCAGGGCGACGATGAAAGGCAAATCATGGAATATCTGGACGAGCTGGTATTTCTCGCGGAAACGGCAGGAGCGGAAGGAGACAAAAAATTCATCCAGAAAGTGGACAAGCCCGACACGAGAACCTATATCAGAAGCGGAAAACTTGCCGAGATAAAGCAATATATAGAAGAGAACGGTACAGATGTAGTCATTTTCGACGATGAACTCTCCCCTACCCAGCTGAGAAACATAGAGAGGGAACTTGAAACGAGGATTCTGGACAGGACAAATCTCATCCTGGACATATTCGCCCAAAGAGCCAAGACGGCATACGCCAAGACTCAGGTGGAACTTGCACAGTACCAGTATCTTCTACCCCGACTTACGAGGATGTGGACGCACCTTGAAAGACAGAAGGGAGGCATAGGAATGAGAGGTCCGGGAGAAACGCAGATCGAGACAGACAGACGTATCATCCAGGACAAGATATCCAAGCTTAAGGAGCAGCTGAAAAAAATAGACAAGCAGATGGCGTCACAAAGGGGAAACCGCGGCTCTCTTGTCAGGATTTCACTCGTAGGATACACTAATGTAGGGAAAAGCACTATCATGAATCTCCTGGCAAAAAGCGACGTATTCGCAGAAAACAAGCTGTTTGCGACACTTGACACCACTGTCAGGAAGGTGGTAATAGAAAACGTGCCGTTCCTGCTCAGTGATACGGTAGGATTCATAAGGAAACTGCCTACCCAGCTTGTCGAAGCCTTCAAAAGCACGCTTGACGAAGTACGTGAAGCAGACATACTGATGCACGTAGTGGACATATCACACCCGAACTTCGAAGAACACATAAGAGTCGTAGAGGAAACTCTGAAGGACATAAATGCCATAAACAAGCCTATTTTCATCGTTTTCAACAAAATTGATGCTTACCGTTACGAAGAGTACGACGAGTTCTCCCTGGAGCCTAAAAAGAGCGTAAACTACACTCTTGAAGAGTTCAAGAACAGCTGGATAGCAAAAGAGAACACTCCGTGCATATTCATATCCGCCAAAAACAGGACAGGAATAGACAAACTGCGTTCAGATCTGTACAAGATGGTCGCTGAAATACATGCCGGACGCTACCCTTTCGACAACTTTCTTTGGTAAAATTCTCTGACGGAATCCCTGTAGTTCCTCGATACCGGAAGGCATATTCCACAAACGGAAATGCTGTCAGAGGACATACTGTCAACGGCTGAAGTATTCACAAGATAGGAGCGGTGCACACGGATGAAGGAGTCACCGAGCAGGTCCGCCCATCTGGATATCGGAGTCCTGTTTCTGTACCGTATGCCATCGGACAGAACGACAGTAGTTTCAGTATCGTTCGATTCGACATACAGTATGTCGCAGACAGCTACTGTGACATTGTGCCTTTCAGAAACGAATGAAAGCTGCCTCCCGTTATCCGGATACCTGGTACGGAGGCGTTTCCAAAGAAAATAGTTACCGGCCACGAAAGCGGACTCTACTATAACGATAAAAACCGGATTCATAAGGATTTCCGGCATATTTTCCCATTTGTCCACCTGCGAAAGGGCACCTCTCATACCGAGAATTATAAAATGCGCCGACATGACAAGAAAAACCTCGGCTATTATTATCGCCAAAGTTACATACACTCCCCCTTTCAAGGCTCTTTTACGGTCCTGCAGGAGCTTCGATGGCAGGTAGAGTGTAAGGAAGGCTCCGGGAAGAAAAAAAGTGCCAATAAACAGGGATTCCGGGAAAGTATAGCCAAGACTCATCACCACAATGGCGATAAGAAAAAGGGCGAGCAGCCAGTAAGATATTATAAGAATCCGTTTCATTTCCACAGCTAATTTAGCAAAGATTCCGCGTCCGGATACAATACAGAAGGCGAATAATGGGATTCCGCAGGCCAAGGATGGGTTTTGAAATTGCCGTTAAAAGAAATTGAAGGTATATTGCAGCCGGTTTCAAAAGAGTCTTGAAACGATACAAGACCAATTATACAAAGTTTTACAGTAACCTCAAAAATTCGTATTATGTTCAAATTTTTCGTCGCCGGAGGCCCGGTATTCATGGCCGTACTCACCATCGTCCTCGTATGTATGTTCTTCGCTGCCTGGAAAGCTCCGCGCTGGGTAAAGGAAATCGGGGCATTCGCCATCGTATTCGGAATATTCTCGACACTGCTCGGCATCACACAAATGCTGGGTGTCGTGCAGGAGGTAGGAGATATCGATACAGGTGTGCTCTGCGGAGGTATGAAAGTTACACTGATTCCGACAATCTACGGTATTATCATCTACATGATATCACTGATTGTCAGAATCATCGAAAAGCCACGTATCTGACCGGAAATCTGCCGTTTCCGTACAAGGAAGCGGATATTTGAAAAAGAGACTGAGGCTGACCTCAAGGAAAAAGAAAAATGGGGATGACTTCAAAAGTCCCGAAGGGACCGCGACTGGGAGTCGCACAATCCCCCTAATAGGGGGTGCAGGGGGTTAGGATGGATCCAGTCTTTCGAAGAAAGACGTTTTGGGGGTGACCAAAAGTCAACTTTTGGTCACCCCCATCTTCAATATATTCCGTATAAAACCTTAGTCCTTGAATTTTGCTGAAAGGAACTCGCGGTTAAGACGTGCGATATGAGAAACGGTGATGTGCTTAGGACACTCCATCTCGCATGCCCTGGTATTCGTACATGAACCGAAACCGAGTTCGTCCATTTTGGCGACCATGGCCTTTGCACGTTTTGCACCCTCGATCTTGCCCTGCGGCAGAAGTGCGAGAGAACTAACCCTGGCAGCCACGAAAAGCATTGCAGAACCGTTCTTGCAGGTAGCCACGCAAGCACCGCATCCGATACATGCAGCACCGTCCATGCTCTCTTCGGCAGTCTCATGCGAAATGAGTATGTTGTTTCCATCAGGAACACCGCCGGTACCTACGGAAATGAAACCTCCTGCCTGAAGTATCTTGTCGAATGCACGGCGGTCCACAACGAGGTCCTTTATCACAGGGAAACCCTTGCTTCTCCAAGGCTCGATAGTGATGGTATCACCGTCATGGAACTTGCGCATGTGAAGCTGGCAGGTGGTGACTTCATCGTCAGGTCCGTGTGCACGGCCGTTTATGTAGAGTGAGCAGGCTCCGCAGATACCTTCACGACAGTCATGGTCGAAAGATACAGGTCCGCTGCTCTGGCAGCCTCTTTCGACAGCTACCGGATCCATCCCCTCATGAATCAGCTGTTCATTGAGGATATCAAGCATTTCAAGGAAAGAACTGTCTGCTGAGATGTTCTTCACCTGATATGTCTCAAAATGTCCCTCGGACTTGGCGTTTTTCTGACGCCATATTCTTAAAGTAAAATCCATGTTCAGTCTAGTCTTTATAGTTTCTGGTAGCTATCTTGATATTCTCATATTTCAGAGGCTCCTTGTGCATCTCCGGAACAGCGTCCTCACCCTTGTATTCCCAGGCGGCCACATACATGAAGTTCTCGTCATCACGCTTGGTCTCACCATCCTCGGTCTGCATTTCCTCACGGAAATGTCCGCCGCAGGATTCCTTTCTGTGAAGGGCGTCACGTGCCATAAGCTCTCCTATTTCGAGGAAATCCGCCAGCCTGAGCGCTTTTTCAAGCTCCTGATTGAAATTATCCTTGTCTCCGGCAACATACACGTCAGACCAGAATTCCTTGCGGAGTTCCTGGATAAGTCCGATAGCCTTGGTAAGACCGGCTTCGTTGCGCGCCATGCCGACATATTCCCACATGATATGGCCGAGTTTCTTGTGTATCTCGTCCACGGTATGCTTGCCCTTGATAGAAAGAAGCCTGTCAATCTTGGCCCTTACCTTCTTCTCGGCCTCGTCGAACTCCGGACGTGAAGTATCCGTCTTAGGGTTCTTGAACTGTGTGGCCAGGTAGTCGCCGATAGTATAAGGAAGGATGAAATATCCGTCAGCAAGTCCCTGCATGAGGGCTGAAGCACCGAGACGGTTTCCGCCGTGGTCGCTGAAGTTGGCCTCGCCTATCGCATAAAGTCCAGGAATGGTTGTCTGAAGATTGTAATCTACCCAAAGTCCGCCCATCGTATAGTGGATGGCAGGATAAATCATCATAGGCTCCTTGTACGGGTCAGTATCGGTTATCTTCTGGTACATCTGGAAAAGGTTTCCGTACCTTTCGCGTATCT
>DVIP01000079.1 GCA_018711225.1 Candidatus Cryptobacteroides intestinipullorum
TCATCATCCGAAGATTTACCGAATGTTGCTGCAGGAAGGACAGATACGACATACGACACATTATCATCCGATGGTGTCACAGTATATACGATAGCCTCATCCGTTGTAGTAATTATGGTGAATTCGAACGAACAGTCGGTACCGGCTGCCGTAAGAGAAATTGTAGCCACTTCGGAATATTCTCCTGTTTCAGAGACAGCAGCAGCGGCAAAGTAATAGGTTTCGCCAGGAGTGCAGTCTCCCTTTTCAATCACATCGGAAGCCGCAGCCTTTTCCCCTGCAGTCAGGATAGCCCTTGCTGACGGTACCGATGAGAGATCATCCTGCTCCACATACGCCACTTCCGCAGCATTTGTGGCCGTGATACGGAAAGAGACGGTAGAAATACCTTGCTCTACGGCCTCAAGTTTCACAGTAGGAGCCTCACTGGCATTGATTTCATCTTTCTTGCACGAAGAGAGTGCAAGAACACATGCGAGGGACAATGCAGTCCCTGCAATAATCGCATTCCTTTTCATATTATCGGTCTGTTAAGTTGTTTCTATTCAGCGGCCTGTCAGTCCATAACCTTCAAGGTATAGACAAACGAACCGAACGGCATATAAAATTCCGTCTGTGTATAGTTGGAAAGGGTAAAGCCGAAGTTAGGCTCCGTCATAAGATCTATACCGGTCTCATCCATTATCTTGGAAAGATACGGCCTCCAGAACTCAGGCTGTACTGTCTCCACGATTTCGAAAATATACCGTCTGCCATCTTTCTTCAGACTGATGACCACATCCTTGTGGTACATCTCCATCGTATTGGAATCGTCATAGAGATAGATAAGCCCCTTCTCCTCATCGTATGTGTACTCCCCTGCCATTCTGATAACCTCTGCGTTTCCGGCAGGAGCATACGACCCATCACTGACAGACATCATCCTCTTGTCCCCTTCCATATAGAAACGGACATCGAAGAATGACCCTGTCATATTATTGTCAAGAGTCGGCTCGACATAGGCGTAAACGAGAAAGTCATCCGCGGTCTGCGGGTCATCTGGATTGACGAAATTGTATGCCTGCGCATACTGGCTGGCGAACTGGCCGGCAGTAATATACTGTTTTCCATACGGATCCGTGTACGGTTCGCCCAGAGACTCCGGATTCATCAGCCGGAATATGGTCTTGTCACGGTCGAAAGCACAGAATGTGGCCGTGAGTGTAAGGTTCTCTATTTCGGATGCAAGAACACGGGAAGGCTTATACTGGCTCACAGGCAGAGAAATGGTCTGGTTGCCATAGAGCACTGTGATTGTGGTGTTCCTGTCTTCGGTGCCTTCGTTTGGATCGACATTGAAAGAAATGACGCCGTCTACGCTGTAGTCGAAACCGTTGACCCAGTTCTGAGGGCTGACAGCCTCGACAGTCTCTCCGGCATCAGATGAGGCTACCTGGTACGGGACCGAACATATACCCCCCCCGGCCGGAACAACGATAGCGGTCGAATCCATCTTGAATGTCGATACCGGAAGTTCCTGTTTAGCGCACGACACAACGACAAGCATCAATGCCGCCGCAGCTGAAATGAACCTGGTAACTTTATTCATGATAAAAGACCTTTAGGTTAAATATTGTAAATAATTCCGATAAAATTCTAACAAATCAAAACATATTTTCCAGAACAGCAGTATATCTGTCAGTTTCCTGCATCTTCATTCCCGTGACAATCAGCCACAAATATAGATATTTTATCGAACTATGCAAACTCCAGAATGATTTTTTGTCCGCAATTTGCGAATTCGCCACGGAATTTCTGCCATCTGCGCCAACTTACAGAATGCAACATCCATCCCACCCCATACACGACTTTCAATACGCTATTTACTTTTTCCTGTTCGGCTAGGAGGATGCCTTCTGTTTCGGATAAAATTTTATGCTTATCCGCAAAAACACCCCTGTCAAGATTATGGGGTATTTTTGCGGATAACCGGTATTGTCAAGTCAGAACTGCAGGATCTTTCAGAGTTTCCTGATATCGTCCTCCGGAAGCCCTGTCAGTTCGGATATCAGGGCCATCCCGAGACCTTTCGCCTTCATGGCCCGGGCCACTTCCGTTTTCCCCTCGGTAAGCCCTTTTGCTTCACCCTCGGCGAGCCCTTCAGCCCGGTAGGTGTTAAGGATATTCGTATAGTCGCGTTCTGTCATCATATCGTGTTCGTATTCCAGTTTCTCATCAGGGGTGAACTTCGCTATCTCGCACGCCTCGAACAGACGCTCGAACACCTCCACCCTCAGTCCCTCCGGCAAGCCATCCATACTCCCCATATGCTTCAGCGAATAGAACCACTTGTCCGCCAGGTCCACACAGTCATCCAGGCTCTTGTCGAAACGGTTCAGCTCCACAAAGTTAAGAAAAATCGTCTCATCCACAACCTCGTGGGAGATTTTTTCCCGGAAAGTGTACTCAGACACGAACCTGTCCCTCCAGATCCCGGCGTCGCTCCTGTCGAACTTCGGCACCCCGGTGTTCAGCAGGGCGACGAAGTAGACCGGCTGTATGCCGTAACCGCTCCCGTCCCCGCGGGCAGCACCGGCATCGTAGACCTTCGCGGCATACTCCACGCATCTCCTGAAGAAATTCAGCTGCCTGTAGCACTGCATCTCCACGATGAAGCGAGTGCCGTCCTCCCCCGTGCACCTGAGGTCCAGCCTGACGCTCTTGTTGGACAGGGTGAAGCCTGGGACCTCGGTCGTCGAATACGCGAGGTCGGAGACCCTCCGGCCTGCCGGGAGCACGACATTCAGCAGGCCGATGAGAATGTCCTTGTTCTTCTCCACTCCGAATACGGCCTTGAACCCGGCCTCGGTCAGGATGTCCACATACCTCTGTGCGGGCATCCGCGTTTCAATCTCTCTCTCCATATCTCGATACTGTTTGTCCCTGACCCCGGCTATGCTCCGGCACAGTCGCCGGGCAGGACATCGGGCAGGGGATTTCCACGCTAAGATATCGGGACAGGATATGCCGGTCAAGACTCAAGGTGCAGGTTTTTACGAATCCGCACAAGATTTTTCTCTTTTTTACTTTTTTCTTTTTTTGAGATGCCTTTCCGGGTATTTATTTTTTTGCGGAGAATCATATAAAATTTAGGATAATCATTAGAAATTTGAAATTAGAAATTCAAAAAAAATTTGCACTTTCAAAAAAGTAATGTATCTTTGCAGTCCGATTCTGGAAGTCCCTTATTACTTAGGATACGGCCGGGACGGTAAATATTCGGGGTGTGGCGCAGTTGGCTAGCGCATCTGGTTTGGGACCAGAGGGTCCTGTGT
>DVIP01000080.1 GCA_018711225.1 Candidatus Cryptobacteroides intestinipullorum
GCCAACGGCTGGATGTCTACCGACCTGATGGGAGGCAAGGCTTCCACCAAAAGCTTTACGGTAAAAGGTACAGAGAATGCCGGGGAATCTCTCCGTTCCGCGAAGATCAGGATATTCACGATAGACCATGCCGTGGAAAAGGAAATCACGGTCATCCAGCTTTCGGCATATCCGGCCATCGCATTCCAGACGACAGCCACGATGGCTCTGTCATATAAGGAAAAGGAATACGAGGTGGCATTTACGGCTACTATACCGGTCGCAGACATCACCTGTGAGGTTTCGGCCGACTGGCTGACCGGGGTCTCCCTTGATGAGGAGAACAGCATGCTGGTCTTCACTGCAGGGGAGAATCCCGAAATGCTTTCACGGCAGGCCTATATCGTGCTCTCGTATACGGACGAGAACGGCAGGATGGCGGAAGCCATACTGAAGGTGGAGCAGGAGGCTGCCGCCGGTTTCACATATCGCATATCCACTGCAGATGACCTGCTCGCTGTCAGCGGAAAAGAATATACTGTCGATGACAGGATCCTTCTTGAGTCCGATATCGACATGACCGGAAAGGAATGGACACCGTTTGCCCTGACCTGCACTCTTGACGGCCAGGGTCATAAGATATACGGGATTGTATCCGATGCCGGATTCTTCATATCGGAAGTGGCTGAAGGCGCCGTGCTGGAAAATGTGGTGTTCGGTTCGTCTGACGGCGAGGCTCATGACGGAACCAGCAAGATAACTCTCAGCGGGAATCCTGCAAGTGTCGGAGCGGTAGCAGTGAACCGCGGTACTGTAGAGAACGTGACTACATTCGCGGACATCAGCATAGAGATAAACGGAGACTCCGAGCGAATCGGCGGAGTAGTCGGTACGAACTACAGTGTCATCAAAGGCTGTACGAACCACGGGAACATCGATGTGACCGGAAAAGCTAAAAAGAAACCGTGGATAGGCGGTATAGTGGGCAGGATGGAGTCAGAATGCACCGGGGTCGAGAACTGCATCAATACAGGCGATATTCTGGTGGATAACAGCATGGTCCAGACAGCTTCAGGTATAGCAGGCATACTGCAGGGCGGAAATATCATCGGATGTGACAATTCCGGAAACATTACAGTCACTTCTTCGGAAGCATGGAGCTATTTCAGCGGCATAGTGAGCTTCGTACAGTCACAGGAGTCCGCTGCAAGGACAGTGGTGCAGGACTGTCACAACACAGGAAACATAAAGGCCGAGGGAGCTTATGCGAAATCTCTCGGAGGTATTGTGGCCGTCATGTATAACAGTTCATATCATCCCCTTACAATCAGCGGGTGTACGAACTCAGGCAGCCTTTCCCTGACAGGGAAATATCATGCAGCCAACAATACCATAGTGGGAATGGGCGGTATCATAGGCAGCTCTGAATACGGCAAGGCGGAGATGAATGAAATCGGGAACTGCGAGAATACCGGAGACATTCTTTTTGATATCAATGCTGCAGACTATTCCAAATATCTGGACCGTCTTCCGTTTGTCGGAGGTATCGCTGGCAACGTGACGGCGAGCATGGAGATAAGCGGCTGTAAGAACAGCGGCGAAGTGAAGGCTGAAGCCCCGGTGGCCCAAATAGGGGGAGTGGCAGGCAATATCGGGAATAGTGTCAGCATTTCCGCCAATGACAATTCCGGAGCAGTGACATTGGATCTCGGCACGGAAACGCAGTATGACTTCAAAGACAAGCAGATAGGCGTAGCCGGTCTCGTGGGTGCGGTGACAGGCGAAGGTTCGACTGTCTCGGAAAATACGAACAGCGGAAATGTGGCCGTGACGGCCAATGCTTCGGTCAAGGTAAACATTGACGGAGCGGTGGCCATACCGGGCAGCGCTGCGGTTTCGGACAATGCCAATACCGGAACAGTGACAGGTAAATAATCGGAATAAAACAAATTGTTATGCGAAAATTGAAAATCATCATGATATTGGCGTCAGCCGCCATCCTTTTCTCTTGTGCGAAGGACGAGGTCAGGGATGATACGGTCCAGGACCAGGAAGAAACGGTGGCGCCTGAGGGCTTTGAGCCGAAGACTTTCTCGGCGAGTGTCTCAGAGCTGACGAAAGCGGCTTTTACCGGATCGAAAGTGAATCTGGCAGAAGGTGATCTCATCGCGGTCTATGACGGCACACGCAAGAACGAGTTCACCGTGACATCCGTTTCAAGCGGAAAGGCTGTCATCGAGGGCTTTGTCACCGAGGGATCGGATGAATTCTATGCGGTCTTTCCTTATTCGGCTGCATCCGAAACGCTTCCGGCAGACGGCGCCGTGAGCATCAATCTTCCGGAGGAACAGAAGGTAGGGAACGAAATAGTGGATCAGAATGCCCTGATTTCCGTGGCCAAGGCCGATGCTGTGGGACATTTCCAGCTCAGGAATGCCGTATCTCTGGTCCGGCTTTATATTCCCGGAGGAGCTACGTCCGTGAAATTTTCCTCGAATGGCGAGGCTGTGAATCTTTCAGGGGCAGCCACTGTCAAGATAGGCGAGGCGGCATCAGGGGCCCTGTCGTCATCGGTGACTCTCCTTCCTGACGGGGAGAATACTTCTTTCACGGCAGGGAACTACTGGCTGTCGGTACTCCCTGTAGAGATGCCTCAAGGATATAAGATCGAATATGCAGGAATGGGGCCTGATGTGGATTCCGACTATGCCACATCCGCTCTGGTGGATTTGGTGAGGAATACGGGAATGGATATCACTGCCGAAACTTCGGACCAGTGGATGGAGAGGATTGTCATATCCACTTACGACGAGTTCAAGGCCTTCATGGCAGCGGCAGATAATTACGATGCCGAGAATGCCATACTTCTGGAGGGGGACATCGACATGCAGGGACAGACAGTGGAACCGTTCATGCTGAAATGCCAGTTCGACGGCCAGGGCTATAAGATTCATAATTTCGTGGTTGAAGAAGGGTATCTGATAGCTGATGTGGCCGAAGGCGTCACTCTCGAAAATGTGGTGTTCGGCTCTTCGGACGGGACGTCTTATGACGGAACCAGCAAGATTTATCTGAAGGACAAGTCCGTGACAAGTCTCGGAATCATCGGCATGAACCACGGTACGGTGGAAAAAGTTTTGAACTTCACTCCTGTGACCGCAGAACTTGACGGGGTGAATCCTCCGCAGGGGATAGGCGGTCTCGTGGGCACGAACTACAATACCGTAACCGCGTGCCGGAATGCAGGCGATATCAGTATCAGCGGACAATGGGAATCCGGGACCAAACCGTGGATAGGAGGTATCGTAGGTCTGATGGACTACGGGGCCGTGGGCGTGACCAACTCTGTGAATACAGGCAATATCACTGCAAATTATCCCGGAGTACAGTCTGTAGCCGGAATCGCGGGCATGCTTCATGACGGAAATATCACAGGGTGTGAAAATTCCGGCGAACTTACTATTGAGGATTCCGAACTCTGGACATATTGTGCAGGTATAGCTGCCTTCATACAGAAGACCTCGTCTGTCGAGGCGTCGGTAATCAGCGACTGCCACAATACCGGAGCGATGAAGGTCACCGGAAGGAAAATAAGGGGAATCGGAGGTATTGCCGGATTCATCCATGCCAACGCCACCCAGCCTTTCATCATACGTAACTGTACGAACACAGGCGGCATTACTGTCGACGGACTTTACAATCAGAGTACTCCTGACAAAGTCGGGGTAGGCGGTATTTTCGGTCTGAGCGACTACAACAACAGCACGGCCAACAGTGAAATCTCCGGCTGTGAAAACAGCGGGAACATCACCCTTGAAAATATGTGGGTGGACGATTATACCGGGTATACCGTGACATTCCCGTCAGTAGGAGGAGTGATAGGCCTGACCGGCAATTATCTGAGTCTCAGAGACTGCAAGAACAGCGGTGACATCCTGGCTACGGTTCCTGTGGCCCGCCTCGGAGGAGTGGCCGGACTGGTAAGGGACAATGTCACTATCTCGGGCAACAGCAGCTCCGGAGCGGTTTCACTGGATCTGGGTGAAGCGGCTTATACCTGGGACGGAGTCCAGGTCGGAATAGCCGGTATCATAGGAGCAGTGACAGGAACGGGTTCATCCGTTTCCGGGAACACGAACAGCGGCGCGGTAAGTGCTGTGGCCAATACCACCAGCCCGTTGACTGTGGACGGTACGATAGCCATACCGGGCAGCGCGTCAGTTTCGGACAATACCAACACCGGGACTGTAACAAAATAAAGACACACAAAATAACCAATATTAAAGGAATGATTATGAAAAAACAATTGCTGCCGGACTACATCAGTCCGGAAATCGAGACAGTCTGTGCGGACTGTGAAAAGGGATTCTGCCAGAGCGGCCTCAGACATTCTGATTTTGCCCTGGACAATGACAATGAAGGACTAAACTGGGAGAACTAAGACCATGAAAACTGTTTACAGAGTACTGACTGCGGCAGCGATAGCGGCCGTGTCGGCAGGATGCGCCAAAGAGATTGCTGATAACCAGCAGATTCAGTCACAGGAAAAGGTGGCGATGACATTCGTGAGCAATGCAGTTTCCACCAGGACTTCCCTTGCGGATGACCAGACTACCGTGGTATGGACTGCGGGTGACCGTATCGGCATTTTCGATGATGCACAAGGGAACAATCCGTTCGATATCGCAGGTATAGACGGTTCTTCAGCCACTTTTGAAGGAGAGGCTGTCCCGTCAGGGACATATTACGGACTCTATCCGTATTCGGAAACTGCGTCCGTTTCAGGACAGGTCATCACTACGGAACTTCCGTCAGAACAGACCGCGATACCGGGGACATTCGCACAGAATGTGAATTTGTCCGCAGCCGTATCTGACGGAGAGAACGAACTGGATTTCCAGAATGTCTGCGGCCTGGTGACAGTGGAAATTTCGTCTGTACCTGAAGGTCTGACCCTCAAGTCAGTCACCCTTTCAGGCCTGAACGGAGAAAAGATAGCCGGAAAGGTGAACATAAATATGGCGGAGGGAACTCTTGCTGCTGAGGCTGCGGATGCAGAAACCTCCGCTTCCGTGACTCTGGCAGCTGCAGATGGTACCGCGCTGGAAGCAGGCAAGTATGTGTTTGCCATCATACCTGCGGATTTCACACAGGGTCTGAAAGTCGGCCTGAACTATGACGAGGGTACATCGGAGATTCTGCTGAAGGGTCAGGTGACCGTAGCGGCCGGCCATCACCGGGTGCTTCCTCCGGTAGAGTCAGCGACTATCGGGAAGGTGAAGACCATCTCCACACCTGAAGGTCTCAAGGCATTCGCAGAGGCTGCAGACAGCTATGATGCCGATGATGTGGTGACCATAGATGCCGACCTGGATATGGCTGGCGTGGACATCGCTCCGTTCAAGCTGAACTGTACCCTTGACGGCCGGAATCACAAGATTTACAATATCGCCCTGGGGACTTCCCTGGTTTCCATTCTTAATGAAGGCGCCGTGCTGAAGAATGTGGTGTTCGGTTCTTCGGACGGGACGTCTTATGACGGAACCAGTGAGTTGACCATCGACGGCAATCCCGGAAGCCTCGGAGTGGTAGGCGTGAATCATGGTACGGTAGAGACCGTGACTACATTCGTGAACATAGATGCAGTCATAAACAACAGCACTGACCGCGTCGGCGGGGTAGTGGGCACGAACCACGGCATCATCAAAGGCTGCACGAACCACGGCGATATCAATGTGACAGGAAAAGCTGTAAACAAGCCGTGGATAGGCGGTATAGTCGGCAGGATGGAGTCAGGCTGCATCGGAGTCGAGAACTGCATCAACACAGGCGATATCACTGTGGATAACAGCATGGTCCAGACAGCTTCAGGCATAGCAGGCATACTGCAGGGCGGAAATATCACAGGATGCGACAATTCCGGAAACATAACGGTCAAGTCGTCTGAACTGTGGAGCTATTTCAGCGGTATAGTGAGCTTTGTACAGATTTATGCCGATACGCCTACAGAGGTGTCCGACTGTCACAACACAGGAAATTTCGAAGTGTCGGGTGCAGGAGCACGCGGCCTCGGAGGAATCGCAGCCTTTATGCATGCTTCTTCGGGACAGCCATTGCTCATAAGCGACTGTACGAATAAAGGCAGCCTGACCGTGAAGGGGCTGTACAACACGAGCAAGACACCTCTTGGAGTGGGCGGTATTTTCGGATTCAGCGACTACAACAAGAGCGTCAAGAATGAAATCAAGAACTGTGAGAATACAGGAGATATTCTTCTTGAAGAAGTCGTGTTTACTGACGGATATCTGAATAACCTGCCTTCGGCGGGAGGTATCCTGGGAAGAGCGACGGCGAGCATGGAAATCAGCGGCTGTACGAACGGCGGAGATGTGAAGTCCGCAGTTCCGGCAGGCCATATAGGCGGTATAGCCGGTCTGGCAGGAAACAATATCTCAGTTTCCGGCAATGAGAATTCCGGAGCAGTGACATTGGATTTGAGTACAGGAACATATGACCTCGGCAGCACACAGATAGGCGTAGCCGGTCTCGTGGGTATGGTGACAGGTTCAGGCTCTACTGTCTCAGGGAACACGAACAGCGGGAATGTGACTGTGACGGCAGCTGGTTCCGGCACGATAGAAGCGGACGGTGTAGTAGCCATACCTGGCAGCGCCGCTGTTTCGGACAATGCCAATACGGGAACGGTGACGGAATAAGAGGTTTTGGTATGAACAAAAGTGCTTTTTATGCGCTATGCGTGATGTTGGTGCCGCTTTTCGGCGGCACCAATCTTTACGGACAGCGGTCGGAGACCCTGCTGGAGAAGGACTGGAGATTCACCAGGGACGATTCCGTGGAATATTCGGAACCGGGCTATGACGATTCAGCATGGCAGAGCGTCACGGTGCCGCATGACTGGGCCATCTACGGGCCGTTCAGCGAATGGAACGACAGGCAGCATATGGCCATCGTGCAGGACGGCCAGACCGAAGCCATGGAACATGCAGGACGCACGGGAGGCCTTCCGTTCACGGGGACAGGGTGGTACAGGACTGAATTCGAAGTTCCGGACCTGGGCGGCGGACGCAGGTGCAGCCTCGTCTTCGACGGGGCCATGAGCCACGCACGTGTCTGGATAAACGGGCAGGAGGCATGCTATTGGCCGTACGGCTACAACTCGTTCCACTTCGATGCCACGCCGTATGTCCATGAGGGCATGAACACTCTGGCGGTACGTCTGGAAAACGAGGCGGAGAGCTCCCGCTGGTATCCGGGCGCGGGACTTTACAGGAACGTGCACGTGGTCTTCACCTCCGATGCGCATGTCCCGGTGTGGGGCACACAGGTGATTACCGGGGAGATCGGGAAAGGATATGCGAGGGTTTCGCAGAAGACCGGTCTTGAATTGCCGGAAGGCAGGAGAATGGAGGATTACAGGATAGTGACCGAAATCATTGACGGGAACGGCAGAGCCGTGACGTCATCCGAAACTGAAGGGACCGAGTTTGACGGCGGCATTTTCCGTCAGGAGTTCATAGTCAGGGACCCTCAGTTGTGGACACCCGAGACACCGGCACTGTATACGTCGGTATCCAGAATATACGAAGGGGATGAGCTGAAGGACGAGTATCGGACGGTGTTCGGCATCAGGACAGTGGAGGTCAGGCAGGGAGAAGGCTTTTTCCTGAACGGGGAGAGGGTCGAGTTCCGGGGAGTGTGCAACCATCACGATCTGGGCCCGCTTGGAGGCATAGCGAACGATGCCGGTATCAGGAGGCAGATAAGGATGCTGAAAGATATGGGCTGCAATGCGATACGGACCTCGCACAACATGCCTGCGCCGGAGCTGGTGAGGGCGTGTGACGAGATGGGGATGATGCTGATGGCGGAATCGTTCGACGAGTGGATCACGCCGAAGATGCCGAACGGCTACAACAAGCTTTTCGACGAATGGGTGGAGAAGGACCTGGTGAATCTCGTCCGTCACTACCGGAACAGTCCGAGTGTGGTGATGTGGTGCATAGGGAACGAAGTGCCGGACCAGGCAGACGGAGACATGGGCCCGAAACTCACTCTCATGCTTCAGAACATCTGCCACAGGGAGGACCCGACCAGGCCGGTGACGCAGGGGATAGACAATCCTGATGCCGCCACAGCCAACAACGTGGTGGCCGTGATGGATGTCCCTGGCTTCAACTACAGGACGCACAGGTATCAGACCAACTATTCCCGTCTTCCCCAGAAATTCCTTTTGGGGAGCGAGACGGCATCCACAGTCAGTTCGCGCGGCGTGTACAAGTTCCCTGTAGAGAGGCGCTCGATGCAGAAATATCCGGACCACCAGTCTTCCTCCTACGATCTGGAATGCTGTGACTGGTCGAACCTGCCCGAGGATGACTTCATACTGCAGGATGACTTGCCGTACTGCATCGGCGAATTCGTGTGGACCGGCTTCGACTATCTCGGGGAACCTACTCCGTACTATTCCGACTGGCCTAACCACTCGTCGATGTTCGGCATCATAGACCTGGCAGGCATACCAAAGGACAGGTACTGGCTGTACAGGAGCCGCTGGAATCCGGAGGCCGAGACCCTGCACATACTTCCTCACTGGAACTGGGAGGGACGTGAAGGCGAGGTCACGCCGATATTCGTCTACACTAACCATCCTTCTGCCGAGGTCTTCATCAACGGGAAGAGCCAGGGCATGCGCACCAAGGACACCACAGTGACCGCGTACAACAGCGCAGACTCCGCTTCCATTGCCGGTCTGAAAAGGCAGAGCCGTTACAGGCTGATGTGGATGGATACTGTCTACGAGCCGGGCACGGTGAAGGTGGTGGCATACGATGCAGACGGGAATCCTGTGGCGGAAAAGGAGATGCATACCGCCGGGAAGCCGTACCGGATAGAACTCAGCGCCGACCGCGACACCATCACAGCCGACGGCCGGGACCTGTCCTTCGTCACCGTGAAGGTCACTGACAAGGATGGGAATCTGTGTCCGATAGCGGACAATGAGATCGTGTTCAAGGTCAAGGGCAACGGATGGTACCGTGCCGGGGCCAACGGTGACCCGACCTCTCTGGAGCCGTTCCAGAGACCTCGCATGAAAG
>DVIP01000081.1 GCA_018711225.1 Candidatus Cryptobacteroides intestinipullorum
GGCCTATTGACTTCAAATATAATACAGAGGTGAATTTGAGCGAATTGAGAACATTGAAGTTCGAAATCAAACCTGACACTCGCGATGGCAATTTTGACGGGTTGAACAAGAAATGTCTGTCCAGAAAGTTATGGATAAATGACGTGCTTGTATTTGAATTCAGCAAGACATATTATCCGGAAACGGAAAGTGCAAGACCGGGAGACCCTGCCGCCTGGTGCGGTGCTGATATCTGGCAGTCCGGCAGCACCCATCCGGGACTGCAGTACCAGTTCGGTATCGGCGGCAACGGCAACGGGTCCATGACTATTGATTCCTTCGAATACAAACCTATAGAATAACCAACCAATAACCTTATTTATCATGAAAACAGAAAAATTTTCCGGGTATGAAAGCCCGAACCTTGAAACCACATCCGCGGAGACGGAAAAGGGTTTCTGCGCAAGCGAAGCTTTATTGAACGGATTCAATGATCCTGAAAGCGTGAACTTTGATTGGAATTAACAACTAAAACTATTATTGAAATGAAAAGGAATTTATTGACAATGGTATTAGGAGCAGCAGCCATTATATCGACTGTCTCATGCTCTGAAAAGGAAAATGACGCTCCGGTTCTTTCCGAGCGCGTTCCCATGCAGTTTACGGCAGGCACTCCTTCGCTGGACACCAAAACAGCCATAGCCTCTGACGGGAAATCGGTAGTATGGTCCGAAGGCGATATCATCGCTGTTTTTGACGGCCAGACAAACAAGTTCGATCTTGTGGACGGAGCCGGAACCTCCAGCGGCAAAATCAACGGGTTCGCCCTGCCTGATGGCGAATACCATGCTCTCTATCCATACAGCGAAGACGCTTCCATGTCAGGCAGCGTAATATCAGCTGCATTGCCGTCCGTACAGTATTCCACTGCCGACGGCACGTTCGACACCATGCTCAATCCGGCCGTAGCCAAGGCTGACGGCACAGGGCTGGAATTCGACCACGTGGCCGGTATGCTCAAGATAAACCTCGAAGGCGTGGACGGTGCGGTGAAATCCATCTCCCTTACCGCCGACAAGAACCTTGCGGGTGACTATACCGTAAATATGAGTTCTGAGCCGTATACGGCTGCCGCAGTCACTTCGGATGCAAAGAATACCGGAGTACAGCTTGTAGCCGCCAATGACGGAAACCTCGCTGCAGGACCTTACTATATTGTAGTCCTTCCGGGGAACTATACGAATCTGAAACTTACGGTAAACATGGCTGACGGCAGCACCGCCACCGGATCGCTGGCATCTCTGGAAATAGCCGCCCGCGACATCAAGGAAACTACTATAGGTGCCGAGGAAGTTCCTGGAGCCGGATTCGGTTTCGCGGCCACTGAAGATCTGACTTTCAGCTACAAAGGCGCTGCCAAGACATATACCGTCAATGCTCCGGCAGGGACGGCATGGACTCTTGCCGCCGACAGTGAAGATGTGACCCTGGAGCCTGCTTCAGGCAACGGAACCGCTCAGGTGAAAGTCACTCTCCCTTACTCCAAGTACATCTATGACAAGGACTACACCCTTACCCTTTCCGCTGACGGTGAAGAAAACCAGCCCCTCGTCATCACTCAGCAGTCCTGCGTAGACCCTAACCAGAGTGACCCGATAGGAATGACTACGACCGACGGCACACTGACTGCGGAAGGTGCATCCGCAATGGTGAAAACGTATGACAAATTCAAATACGGGACATTTGTCTGGACTTTCTCGGATGTAAATCTGACTTCCGGATATTTTCTCATAAACAACTGGGAAGGCGATTCGAATCTTGTCGTGCGGTTCGGTGACGATGCTGATGATGCTACCGGATTTACAAATGATAAAGGTGAGCCGATTTATCCGCTGCATGTGATGTCGGCCGGCGGTGAGTATAAAATAAACGGTAATACAGTATGTTTCGGATTCGAAAACGGATGGGGCGGCCATTGGGGCTATACAGGATATTTCCCTAAAGGCGATTATCCGGCAACGGTCAATGAACTAGAGACAGTCAAGTTGGTAATGAAACCTGTCGACAGGGTCGGCGGACAGAATTCAGGGTGGGGTACAAAAACTCTTTCCCGGGAACTGTATATCAACGATGTACTTGTTATTACGAACCAGGACGGCAGTGATACCAGAAGGTATAATACCGGAGATATATGGCAGGATGGCAGTACACACGAGGGCTTCCAGTATGAATTCGGAATAGCAGGTGATTCCGATGATCCATATAATCAGACTGCCAACGGCACCATGACCATCGAATCATTCGAATACATACCATACACCGCAGAATAAACCGGTCGTACAGTACGGAACATCGATATTGACACTATAAAACAGGCAGGATTACAGTGAGCGGGCACTGTTTTCCCTGTGCAAGCCACGTAATCCTGCCGAATAAGACACGGACAATGTTTCCTTTGTGATTTGCAGTTCCGTTACACAAGAAAGACGTAAATGTCGGAATTAACATGTACGAAAAAAATTGATGTATAAACAGACAGGATTACAGTGAGCGGGCACTGTTTTCCCTGTGCAAGCCACTTAATCCTGTCGAATAAAAAGCAGACGCTGTACGGTTCATGTACTGGAAGAAGACAGAACCGTCGGACAAAAAGCCGGAACGGCAATAACAATTACAAAACAACACAATGACAAGAAAAACAATGACAATACTCCTGACTGCAGCCCTTGCAGCTCTGACCATGTCAGGCTGTGCAGAAAACGTGGCCGCGCCGGATGCCGGCTACCCGCTCGAACGCCTGACCCTTTCGGTCGGCGACTACATCTACCACGCGGCCATTAACCAGGAAACACACACGGCAACCATCGGTGCCATAAAATACGGCGGCCAGGTCTCCCGTGTAGACTACAAACTCGCCGAAGGAGCCACCATTTCACCGGATCCGCAGGAATTTACCGGCGACTGGCCTGAAAAACAGGAGTTCACAGTGACCTGCAAAGACGGAGAGAAAACCGATTATACCGTCCTTCTCTCCGCATACGAAAACCGCTTCCCTGGAGCAGAAGATGACGTCCTCTTCTTCGATGACTTCGACCAGCCTGACGGACTGGACATGGATGCATGGGATTACGTCCCTAAGGGAACGGCCGCATGGCAAGTCTCCATGTCCGGCAGCCCCGACCAGTCATACATCCAGGACGGCAAACTCATCCTCGTAGTGGAACGCCGCGACGGAGAAAGTCTGACAGGCGGTGTCAAGACCCAGGGCAAACTCTGGTTCAAGGCTCCTTTCCGTATAGAAGTCCGGGCCAAATTCGTAAATGACGGCGAAAGCATAGGCCAGGCTATATGGATGATGCCGGAACCGGAATACCAGACCTACGGCGGATGGCCGGAAAGCGGAGAGATAGACATCATGGAACACTCCTATCTGCATGACTATGTGCAGCACACCCTGCATTCATACTACATAGACATCTATACGGGGCAGAATACGGACCACCTGGACCGCGAATACAGCGGCTACAATGCCGGAGAATTCAACACCTATACTGCCGACGTTACGGACGAAGCCGTGATAATATACGGAGCCAACGGCTGCAACGACATGAATCCGGACATCCGTATCAATTATAAGAACCTGCACCTCGAAAACGAAGCCGAACTGAAGCAATGGCCGTTCAGCGGAGGCTTCCACATCATTCTCAGTGCAGGTCCTGCCGGAACCGGTGAAATCGCTGACGAAGACTGCCCTTCATACATGGAAGTGGACTGGGTACGTGTCACAAAACTTTAAAAAAAGAAAAGATGAACAGAAAAGCAGCAACAGTCCTTTCGCTCATACTCTCTTCGGCACTTGTCTCAGCGCAGATGAAGAGCCCCGAGCCCATAATTCCGGTCTATCCACAGCTTGAAGATCCGGACTCCTTCTCCATGATAATGTTCGGGGATGCCCAGAGTTATGTCAAGTTCGCGGCTACGCAGCCTTTGTTCGATCTGCAGACGGCATGGATAGCGCAGAATGCGGACAGACTGAACATCATGACGGCACTCCTTACCGGAGACCTTGTGGAGCAGAACAACAAGCTGATAGCCGGGGGCCTTCCCGATGCGGTGAACGGTTCCCAGACCTCCCGCCAGCAGTGGGAGGCAGTATCGCATTCCCTGTCGTATCTTGACGGCAAAGTACCTTACATCGCCTGCCAGGGAAATCACGATATCGGGTACATTTCCGCCGAACACAGATATTCGCAGATGCCGGACTATGTTTATCCGGAAAGAAATCCGCTGATAATGAAGCATCTCGTGGCTACGGCTCCGAACTGGCAGAATGTGCACACCCTCGAAAACGCGGCATACGAGTTCAGCGATGACGTCTGGGGAAAGATTCTTGTTCTGGCCATGGAATTCGGACCGAGGGACGAGATCCTGCAATGGGCTTCCGAACTGATTTCCCGACCGGAATACGCGCAGCACAAGGTGATAGTCCTCGTGCATTCCTTCCTGCTTCCGGACGGTACACGCATAGAAGACGAAAAGTGGTACAAGGTCAGCCCGCACAACTGGCCGCAGGCAGTGTGGGAAAAGCTGGTCTATCCGTCGAAGAACATTGCTCTCGTGCTGTGCGGACATACGGGAACCCCTCCGCGGATTCCTGCAGGCAGCGATGTCAAGGACATAGATTACAGCTGCACATGCGGTTTCCGTGAGGACGAGGCTGCCGACGGACACAGAATACCGCAGATGATGTTCAATTCGCAGACTAACGACGGCCAGTGGCACGGAAACGGAGGCGACTGTTGGCTGAGAATCCTGGAATTCAAGCCGGACGGCAAAACGATAAGTGTGAGGACATTTTCTCCATTGTTCGCCATATCCCCTATCTCTGCTGACCAGGCCTGGCGTACCGCGCCTTACGACCAGTTCGAATTTACCATAGACAGATAGAAAGGCCGGGATTAGTCCCGGACGAAGAAAATCGTATGAAACAGATTCTTGTTTACACGCTGTCTTTGATGGCGGCGTGTATGGTGCTTGATATGCATGCTCAGACGCATTCCGGAGGATTTCCTCAGGACGGGAATGAATTGAGGTGGAAATTGTCTGACGGTGGACGGGCTATAGTCTGGACTCCGGGAACGGATATTCCTCATTACGACCATGTGGAGATGACCGGAGAGAAGGTGTCAATGGTGCTCCGCTGGGGAGTGGATGCGGACGGGGCTTTCCGCTGCGAACGCTCCCTCGTCTTCCCGACCCTCAGAAAAATTCCGAACGATACCCATGCCAGTCTGGTGTGGCGGACTGCCGCGGACATACCTTCGACCTTGTCGGTAGAGGGCATGTCATTGGACAGGGAAAAGGTCACTGAGGTCCGTTTCGACGGGATTATGACAGTGAAAAGCCTGTGGAATGTCGGCTGGACACGCTCGGGGGCGGACAGGAAGGCCGGATACGAGCCGGAGATAGAGATGGTGCGGACTTTCTTCCCGTCGTCAGACAAACTCCTGACCTGCGAGCGGTACGAGCTTGTGAATATCGGGAAAAGGGCCTTCGAAGTGAATATACCGGAGTATTGCTGCCGTTACGTCACCGACCCTGCGAAGGGAAAGGACGGGAGCTATTACGTAAGGGGAGACATTGCCGGAACCGGCAATTATTACCTTGCTCCAGGCAACCGGATTTCCTTCGATGTCTTCTTCCAGGCCGGAAAAGCGGAGGATGACGTCATTGCTCCGGATTTCGGGGCGGAATATTCCGCGAGACGGTCTTTCATAGACGACAGCATTGCACCGGCACTCGTACTCGAAACTCCCGACAGCATTCTGAATTCGGCTTTCCGTTTCGCCAAGATAAGGGCATGTGAAAGCATCATAAAGACGAAAAACGGCTACATGCATGCTCCTGGCGGGGAAGTGTTCTATGCCGCAATATGGACCAACGACCAGTGCGAGTATGTGAACCCGTTCTATCCTTTCGCCGGATATGACAAGGGCAACCTGTCAGCAGAGAATTCATACAGGCTTTTCGGCACTTTCATGAATGAGGATTACAGACCTATACCGAGTTCCATCATAGCGGAAGGGGATGACATCTGGGCCGGGGCAGGAGACCGCGGTGATGCCGCGATGCTTGCCTGCGGGGCGTCCAGGTATGCATTGTCCAGCGGCTCGGTGGAGACTGCACGGGAGTTGTGGCCCTTGATAGAGTGGTGCCTGGAGTATTGTCGAAGGCATAAGACGGCTGACGGGGTAGTGGCTTCGGATACGGATGAACTGGAGGGCCGTTTCCCGTCCGGGGATGCGAATCTGAGCACGTCCTGCCTGTATTACGACGGCTTGCTGTCGGCTGCATATCTGGCTGAGTCCATGGGGCTTTCCAGGGACGTTTCCCGTGAGTACCGTGCCGAAGCCGAGCGGATGAAGACTGCGATAGAGAAATATTTCGGAGCGGAGGTTTCCGGTTATGAGACATACCGTTATTATGAAGGAAACGACGTTCTGCGTTCATGGATCTGTCTGCCTCTTGTGGTCGGACTCGACTATCATCGTGAAGGAACGGCCGCCGCGCTTCTCGGACCGGAGATGATGACCCGGAACGGACTGCTGACGGCCCAGGGTGACAGTACTTTCTGGGACAGGTCCACGCTTTATGCGTTGCGCGGACTGTTCTGCGCCGGCTATTCAGACGAGGCGTATGCTTTCATGCATGATTTTTCTGCCTGGAGGCTTCTCGGGGATCATGTGCCTTACATGATAGAGGCGTGGCCGGAGGGAGCGCAGAGACATCTTTCCGCCGAAGGCGGGCTTTACTGCAGGATTGTCACGGAAGGAATTTTCGGCATTCGCCCGACCGGACTTTCATCCTTCACTCTGACCCCGTCCATGCCTTCATCGTGGGGCAGGATGGCCCTGCGCCATATCAAGGCTTTCGGCCGTGATTTCGACATTTCCGTGTCCAGGCTTCCTTCCGGCAGGCTTGAAGTCTCCGTCACGGGTCCAGGCATTTCTCCGCAGCGTCACACTGTACTCGAGGGCGGTACATTGAAAATCGTTTTATGAGATAAACCTAATATTACATTACAATAAATGAACAGATTTTTTACATTGGCCGTATCGGCCGTCATCTTTCCTGCGGCCTTGTCCGCAACATCGCCGGTGTCCGTAACTCCGGACACCCATGACAACGGAAAATCCTATGTCATTTCCGAGGCTTCCAAACAGCGGGCCGCCGAACTCGTGTCCAAGATGACACTTGAGGAAAAACTGTCGTATATCGGCGGCATAGACGGATTCTACATCCGTGAAATCCCGAGGCTCGGTATCCCGCGCATCCGCATGGCCGACGGCCCGCAGGGTGTGAGGAACGACACCAAAAGTACGATGTATCCTTGCGGCGCGGCTGCTGCGGCCACATGGAACAGGGATCTTGCCTATGCTTACGGAAAATCTCTCGGAAACGATGCCCGTGCCCGCGGCGTACATATCATGCTCGGACCTGGGGTGAACATCTACCGTTTCCCGAAGTGCGGAAGAAGTTTCGAGTATTACGGGGAGGATCCGTATCTGACTTCCGAGACAGCCGTGGCATATATTGAGGGCATGCAGTCGGCCGGAGTCATGTCCACTATCAAGCATTTCTGCGGTAACAATCAGGAATACAACCGCAACAACGGTTCTTCCGACATAGACGAGCGTACTCTGAACGAAATCTACCTACCGTCTTTCCGCAAGGCGGTGCAGGTGGCCCATACAGGTGCCGTGATGTCAAGCTACAATTTGGTGAACGGCTTGCACACGACTGAGAACAAGGCTCTTATCAAAGACCTGCTTCGTGACGAATGGGGCTTCGAAGGCATTTACATGTCGGACTGGACGGCTACCTATTCCACGATTTGCGCCGCCAACAACGGTCTGGACCTCGAGATGTCCTGGGGGCAGTTCATGAATCCTAAGACTCTCGGCCAGGCCATAGAGACAGGTACCGTGACAGAAAAGACCATCGACGAGAAATGCCAGCATATCCTCCAGACTCTCATAGAGTTCGGCTTCTTCGACCGTGAGCAGAAGGACACTTCCATTCCTGAGGACAATCCCGAGTCGGACCTGACGGCGCTGAATGTGGCGCGCGAAGCCATCGTCCTGCTCGAGAACGAGGACAATTTCCTGCCGTTTTCGAAAAAGGTGAAAAAGGTAATGGTTACCGGCCCGAATTCGGACAATGTCCCTACGGGCGGCGGCAGCGGCTTCGTGGAGCCGTTCCATACGATTTCCGTGACGGAGGGCGTAGGCGAGTTCTACAAGTCCTCAGATGATGCTGCCAAGGCCGATGCTGTGATTTATTGTGCCGGTTTCAATCATAAACTGGAGGGCGAGGGCTTCGACAGGCCGTTTGAATTGCCGGAGGCTCAGATAGCTGAAATAGACTCCCTTGCAGCGATAAATCCGAATCTGGTGGTAGTGGTCAATGCCGGCGGCGGTGTGGATTTCAATCCTGTCCTGGCCAAGGCGAAGGCTGTGCTTATGGCATGGTATCCGGGACAGGCAGGCGGCAAGGCGATAGCCGAGATTCTTGCAGGCAAGGTCAATCCGAGCGGACGTCTTCCGATTACGATAGAGCGCCGGCTGGAAGACAATCCTGTATTCTATAACTACTATTGCAATACCGAAAGGCTTTGGAACAGCCCTGAGCGCGTAACCTATTTTGAAGGCGTATTCGTAGGCTATCGCGGCTATGACCGTTCCGGTGTCGAGCCTCTGTTTCCGTTTGGCTTCGGCCTGTCCTACACAGAATTCCAGTTCTCGGACATTGCTGCAGAAAAGCTTTCCGACGGCAGAGTGAAGGTTACGGCCTCAGTGAAGAATACCGGGAAACGTGCCGGAGCCGAGGTGGTGCAGCTTTATGTCAATGATGAGAAGGCAAATGTTCCGCGTCCTGAGAAGGAGCTGAAAGGCTATGAGAAAGTATATCTCGAACCTGGCGAATCGCGGACGGTGGAATTTATCCTCGATTCCGAGGCTTTCGCATACTATGACATGGACCGGCACGGCTTTGTGGTTGAACCGGGTATTTTCAATATTCTCATAGGCGCTTCGTCGCGTGATATCCGTCTGACTACGGCAGTCACTCTGTAGCCTCATCCGTCCGGGTTCGTACCGGTATATTATATTTTGTTCCGGCAGATTTGCAATCTGCCGGAACAAAATACAAACCAGCCGGATTACAAATCCGGCTGAACGATAATTATATGAAAACTGTAATTTGTCTTTTCTGCCTTAACCTTGTCTTTCTTGTCTTCAGGGCCGAGGCACAGGTGTCCGGCGCAAGAGTGGAGGAAAGTGTCGAACTGATGTCTGTCATAGCGAGGACGGCGGGGTTTGACGAATATTGCATGGACCGTGGCGGGACTTATACCGAAGATGTCGATGAGTGGTTCCGGAGTTGTGCGGACCAGCCTGTCGTCACGATGATGAAAGAACTCCGACAGGACCACGGTCTGGGATATGACGCCGTCATGAACATGGCTATCCGCCTGGAAAAGGAAGACGGGGTATTCGTCCTGGCCGACGGTGCGTATGCGGAACTGGACAACAGGTGGAATGGATTGGACTCCGGTCTGTTTGTCGCGCATCTGAACCGGTTCTACCGGGAATCGCGTTTCGGGGAGTTTTTCGAACGGCACAGCGGATTCTACGGACGGGCGCTTGCATCATTCGAAGAGAATGTGATGGCATATTTTGATCAGGACTGGTACCGGAGGTTCTACAGGGAAGAACCCAGGGAAAAATTTTCGGTCGTGATAGGATGTGTCAACGGTGGCGCATGCTATGGTCCGTCCAGGGTTGTGGACGGGGGAAGGGAAGTATTCGCCATCATTGGCTATATGGAAAATGACGGCAAGCCGGTGTTCGATATCGACAGGAGTTATGTTTATCATCTTGTCCATGAGTTCAATCATTCTTTCGTCAACCATTTGCTGTACGAAAACGGGAATGAACAGGCCATGGAGGGACCCGGTGAAAGGCTTTTCCAGTTCGTAGGCCGCCAGATGACTCTCCAGGCTTACGGGTACTGGCAGACTTTCATACATGAATCCATCGTGAGGGCGGCGGTGATCTGTTACCGGATTGATGCAGGCTGTCCTATGGAAGAACTCCAGGATGCCATGCTCCGCGAGATCCAGCGGGGTTTCCTGTGGACACCGTCATTGGTCAAGCTTTTACGGAAATACGAAAGGCATCAGGGACGGTACGGCAGTTTCGCGGTATTATCCGGCTTCTGGACAAGGAGGCTGACAGGGCGTGCAGGAATTTCCGTTCCGCCATAGAATAGCTGGCCGGCAATATAACCACACCGGGATCTGATCGAGCCGCCATACCGGAAAAACTGAGGGCCGTTTAGGATTCCGGTATTTTCATGTGACTTATTAAAAATAATCATAACAACAACGACAGATGAGTATCAGATTTATTACATTATCGGCTGCGATATGTGTCGCGCTGGCATTGTCCGGGCAGGAGCGGAGCAGCATACTGCTTGAAGACTGGGAATTCCGCAACGACCATGACACATCGGCGGTTTCAGGCTGGACTTCCGTCAGAATCCCTCACGACTGGGCCATAACGGGACCTTTCGACAGGGAAAACGATATTCAGGAACTTCCGATATACCAGAACGGGGAAACAGTGCCGTCCGTCAAGACCGGAAGGACAGGCGGACTTCCTTATGTCGGAAAAGGATGTTACAGGACCACGATAGAAACCGGGAAGGAAGAGGCTGACAGTACTGTGCGGCATATACTGCTTTTCGACGGGGCGATGAGTGAGGCCCGTGTATTTGTGAACGGGAAGGAAACAGCTTTCTGGCCATACGGCTACAATGCCTTCCACTGTGACATCACCGATGCTATCATGCCGGGAAAGAACAGTCTGTGCGTCCTTCTGGAAAACAGACCGCAGTCATCGCGCTGGTACCCTGGCGCAGGACTTTACAGGAAAGTGACCCTGATGTCCGTGCCGGAGGTCCATATACCGGTCTGGGGTACCTGTGTCACTACTCCGTATGCAGGCCGTGACTACTCCTGCGTGAGTGTCAGTACGGAAATAGAAGGGCTTCCGGAAGGTTCGGCAGTGACATTACGCACAGTCATCCGCGATATGGAAGGCAGGGAAGTGGCGGCAGCCACCGATACGAGGCGGTTAGGTCATACGAAGGCCGTGGAGCAGCAGCTGACGGTGGAAAATCCTAAACTCTGGTCGCCTGAAACCCCTTATCTTTACACTGCGCATACATCTGTCCTTACCGGAGGGAGTATTGATACGGACTGGACAGGGAGGCACAAGATTACAGTCACGGGCGGTACAGCATTCCAGGACAGCGTCGTGACACGCTTCGGAATCCGCGAAATCGGGCTGCGTCCCGGAAAAGGCTTTTTCCTGAACGGCGTGCAGCGCAAGTTCAAGGGAGTGTGTCTGCATCATGACCTCGGTCCTCTCGGCGCGGCAGTCAGCCGCTCTGCTATAAGGCATCAGCTGGAAATGCTGAAAGACATGGGCTGTGATGCGATAAGGACTTCGCACAATATGCCGGCGGAAGAACTTGTGGAACTCTGCGACGAGATGGGCTTCATGCTCATGGTGGAATCCTTCGACGAATGGGACGTGGCCAAATGCGAGAACGGCTATCACCGTTTTTTCGACGAATGGGCGGAAAAGGACATGGTGAACATGATACGCCATTTCCGGAACAATCCTTCGGTCGTGATGTGGAGTATCGGGAACGAAGTGCCGTCACAGGGACAGGCGGACGGATACAAGACCGCAGCGTTCCTGCAGGATATCTGCCACAGAGAGGATCCTACACGTCCCGTGACATGCGGAATGGATGATTTCGATTCCGTCCTCGGAAACGGGTTTGCGGCTGTCCTGGATGTGCCCGGTTTCAATTACAAGGTGGCACGTTATCCTGAGGCATACGGACTCCTGCCGCAGGGCTTCATTCTCGGTTCGGAAACTGCTTCTACCGTAAGTTCCAGAGGTTCATACCATTTTCCCGTGACGACAGGGCACACCATGATTCATCCGGATCACCAGTCATCATCGTATGATGTCGAGTTCTGCCTGTGGTCCAATATCCCTGACGACGATTTCGTCGCTGACGAGGACTATCCGTGGTGTATGGGACAGTTCGTATGGACCGGATTCGACTATCTCGGCGAGCCTACCCCTTACGATACGGATTCCTGGCCGAACCATTCATCGGTGTTCGGAATCATAGACCTCGCGTCCATCCCGAAAGACAGGTTCTGGCTGTACAGAAGTATCTGGAACACGGAATCTCAGACTTTGCATGTCCTTCCTCACTGGACATGGCCGGGCAGAGAAGGGGAGAAGACACCTGTTTTTGTCTATACTTCATATCCTGAAGCGGAGCTGTTCGTGAACGGCCGGAGCTGCGGACGCAGGACGAAGGCCGACGGCCCTTATGGTATCGCGAGCGGAGGCACCGGAGGGGAAAATGCGGTACAGGCTATGGAAAGATGCCGTCTGATGTGGGATGACGTGAAATACGAACCGGGTGAACTGAAGGTCGTGGCTTACGACAGCGAGGGGAATATCGCGGACGAAAAAACAGTGAGGACTGCAGGAAAGCCGTACGCGCTCAAGGCCGAGGCTGACAGGTGGAACAGCGCAGTCCCGGAACAGAATGGGGATAACCTGGTGTATGTGAACGTGAGTGTAGTCGACAAGAACGGCAATCCTGTCCCGTGCGACAGCCGGGAAGTCAAGGTCGATGTATCGGGAGCAGGATATTTCAAGGCTATGGCAAACGGCGATCCTACCTGCCTCGAACCGTTCCACAAGCCGCAGATGCATTTGTTCAACGGGCAATTGACTGTCATAGTAGCACGCGGCCAGGAGCCGGCTGCCGCCAAAGTCACTGTTTCGGCTCCTGGCCTGCGCAAGGCTGTACTTTCCCTGCCGCCGGAGCTGTAAGGCAGAATGTCCGGCATGATATGCGGGCCGGATGGAAATTAGAAGGAAAATTGCTATATTGCCATGTTTTTCATTGGAACTGATATATGGCAAGTCTGAAAGACATGACAATAGCGGCATTGCTGGCAA
>DVIP01000082.1 GCA_018711225.1 Candidatus Cryptobacteroides intestinipullorum
TATGAGAATGTCCTGTGGACATTCGAAAGCGAGCAGAGGGGGTTAGGATGGGTCCAGTCTTTCGAAGAAAGACGTTTGAGGGTGACCAAAAGTCACTTTTGAGTCACCCTCATTATACACGTATACGAGCCGGACCGATGCCGCCGTTATTCCACAGGGATATTCCTGTTGACATTCCGATAGCCGTTCGATCCGTAATACATGAGGAAGCCCAGGCAGGCGATAATAATCCAGAACGACATCCTGCAGCCCACGAGATCGGCAAACAGCCCCTGGACGGCAGGGATTATGCCTCCGCCGCAGACCATCATCATGAAGAATCCGGTAGCGGTAGAAGTGTACTTGCCCAGCCCCTCCACGGAAAGGTTGTAGATATTGCCCCACATCACGGAAGTGAACAGACCCGTCAGCACCAGGAATATGACATTGACCGGGATATTGCCGAGGCTGTAGCGTCCTATCTCGATATTGATCTTTTCAGGAGTGAAAATCGTTATCAATATGAAGATTATCGCCATCATGGATGAAAACTGGAGCATGTCACGGCTGGAGAATTTCGAACCGAGCGAACCTCCGACTATACGTCCCAGGAACATGCAGAACCAGTAAATGGCGATGATGACACCTACCGACCGGGGATCCACGCCCACCTCATGAATGAGATAAATATTGGTCATGTTCGCGATGCTGACTTCCACTCCGGTATAGAGGAAGACCGCTATGGCCCCGAGCTTGAAATGCCGGAAAGAGAAGCAGTTGTAGTTCCCGTCCTTCGCTATCAACTGGTGGAACGCTTCCTTCGTGTCCCCGACTTTTTCCGTTTCCGGAACGTTGATGAACAGTATCGCCAGGATAGACACCGCGAAAATGGCTATCAGGATGATGAACATAGGGTTCACATCGGCTATTTCGAAATGCGGACGTCCGTCGATGAACTGTCTCCCTACGGAACGGCCCATCAGGAAACCGACGACGAAAGGCACTATGGTAGCTGCCAGAGAGTTCAGGGAACCTCCCCACTGGATAAGCTGGTTACCCTTGTTTCCACCGCCTCCGATGGAGTTCAGCAGAGGGTTCACCACGGTATTCAGCATACACATGGAGAAACCTGCCACGAACGCCCCCAGGAAATACAGCCAAAGTCCGCGGGAAATCTGCCCTGAAAAGAACATGAGTCCGAGTCCGAGTATTCCGACAGTGACCGCTACAAGAAGGGAAAACTTGTACCCGTATTTTTTCAGCATAAGGCCGGCCGGAATACCCATGAAGGCGTATGCAATGAAATTGGCGAAGTTACCTAACTGCGCCACCCCCATGGACACGCCGTACTGGGACTTCACTATGACTCCGAGAGGATTCTGGAGTCCAGTGACGAATGCGATCATAAAAAACAGGACATACGCCAGTATGATCACAGGTAAATATTTCCGTACCTTCATGACTCTGTTTTCGTAAAACTATAACTCCCAGGCCAATGCAGAGGCTCCAAGTATGGCTGCATCCGATTCCTTCAGCTGGGAGAAGACTATTTTCACCTTGTTCTGCCAGAGAGGAAGAAGATTCGCGTTCATGGCGTCGAGTATCGGCTGGTAAAGGAACTCCTTCGCACGGGCGAGACCTCCGAACAGGACAATGGCTTCAGGCGAACTGAAAGCCACGAAATCGGCGAAAGACTGTCCGAGCATCTTTCCGGTGAACTCGAAAATATTAAGCGCAATCTTGTCCCCTTCCTTGGCGGCTTCATATACATCCTTTGAAGAGATATTGTCAAGACTTCTCAATACGGAAGGCTCGTCGGAAAGCGTCAGCCATTCCCTGGCAGTCCTGGCAACACCAGTCGCGGAACAATAGGTTTCAAGACATCCGGTCTTGCCGCAGTTGCACAGACGTCCGTTGTTCCTCACTGCGCATGTGTGGCCGAGTTCTCCGGCGAATCCGTCATGGCCGTAAACCACCTCGCCGTTTATCACGATTCCGCTTCCCACACCGGTGCCCAGAGTAATCATTATGAAATTCTTCATGCCTCTGGCGGCTCCGTATGTCATTTCACCCACGGCGGCGGCATTGGCATCATTCGTCAGCGCCACCTTCATGCCTCCTGTCCTTGCTGAAAGAAGCTCGGCGAAAGGAATGGACTTGGTACCTCCCCATGACAGGTTCACGGCATTTTCGATAGTGCCCGTATAATAATTGGCATTCGGTGCACCGATACCTATTCCCCTTATCTTGCCTTCAGAGCCGGACTCCTTTATGATTTTGTCCAGGGCATCAGCCACATCATCGACATAATTTTCCACTTCCGTATGGGTATCTGTCCTGATCACTGTCTGTGAAAGGACCTGGCCGCGCATGTCGACAATACCCATCTTTGTAGTCTGGCCGCCTATGTCGATACCGACTACATACGGCGTTTCAAAAGTATCTGTATTCATCATGTATCTTGTATATTAAGCCTTCTTTACTTTCGAACCGAGAACGGCATACCAAAGGATATATAAGATGGCTATCACTACCACCCAGTAACTTACCATATAGTCACCTGCTGCATCTGCAATGGCATTCTGCAGAAGCGGGAGTATGCCTCCGCCGACAACCATCATCATGAACGCTCCGGATGCAAGGGCAGTGGCAGAGCCGAGTCCTTCGACAGCAAGGTTGAAGATCGTGCCCCACATGACGGAAGTACAGAGACCGCACAGGACAAAAAACAGTGCGGAAAGCGGAACCTGAACCATCCCGAAGCCCGAGCCTGTGAACACCGGCATGGATGTGCTCACTGAAGCAGGAACGAACATCGCAGCCAGTACAAGAGCAGCTGCCACGGCTGACACACAACCAAGTTGCATGCGGCTTGATACCGCACCGCTTATGAGACTCGACACAAAACGGCCGATAAGCATGAGGAACCAGTATGTTCCGGCTACGAAGCCAGCAATGGTAGCGGCAGACTTGGGGTCAAGGCCGGCGCCGCTTTCAGCGTCCGAAAGATAGAAATTGAGTGTACCGGGGATACCGACTTCCACGCCTACATACAGGAAGATGGCTATCACACCGAATACAAAATGGCGGTATTTCCACGGGCTTTCCACTTGGCCGCCATGCGAAACTGACTGAGGGTTCTCGATAGGAACAAATGAAAGTATGAGGAAAGTGAGGAAGAACACACCCATCGCGATGTACATTACCGGATTAACATCCGTAATCACCGTATTCTTGGTCACAGCCCCGATGAGTGCACCAACGAACATAGGAGTGATCGTGCCCATGAGTGAGTTGAATGTGCCGCCTATCTGTACGAGCTGGTTGCCTTTCTTGCCGCCACCGCCGAGAAGGTTAAGCATCGGATTCACCACAGTATTAAGTATACATACAGAAAATCCTGCCACGAAGGCGCCAAGGAGATATATAAACCAGTTTGCAGGAAGTCCTGCAATCGTAGAACCTACTCCGACAATGCCGGAAAGGAACTGGATGAACACGCCGAAGAAGCCGACTGCGATAGCCAGGAGAGCCGTCTTCTTATATCCGATTCTTGTAATGAGCTTGCCTGCCGGGATACCCATAAACAGGTATGCGAGGAAGTTCATCATGTTACCCATCATACCAAGGGCGTTGGAGCCGTCGATTCCCGGCTGCTGTTTCCAGATTACACCGATAGGAGCCGCAAGATTCGTCACAAATGAAATCATTCCGAAAAGGAAGATCATAGTAATAATTGCGACCAGATTGCCTTTTTTGTTCATTGTTACTGAGTTTTATTTTATTAATTATGAATTACTTGTAACCGACAAACGGGGCGCAGGGCATTTCCTTCGGCCCGTAAATCGTCGAAAGGTACAAAAAAATTCACAACTGAACAAAAAGTATTTGCCCTCCGGGGCCGGTCTCATGTTTCCGTTCCCGACGCCGTCACGACCGGCAAACATCCGTCTTTCCGGGCTATCGTACACGGAAAGTCCCGGTCAGGCGTATGTCCGAAGAAGAAGACCCGGCATAAACCTTATACTCCCCTTTCTCCACATGCCATCCTCCGTCCATCCATACAGCCAGATCATCCATGAGGAAAGACATGTCCGCCATGCAGCTTTCTCCCGGCCGGAGAACCGGAGTCTTGCAAAATGCCTTCAGTTCCTTTAACGGCCTGTCTTCCAGTGTTCCCGGCGTACTTACATACAGCTGCACCACCTCACGGCCTGCCGTCTGTCCCGTATTTGTGACAGTCAGCGAAGCCGTATACATACCGCCCCGGCGCCGGATTTCCAGACCGTCGTAGCCGAATGAAGTATAGCTGAGACCGTAGCCGAAGGGATAAAGCGGCTTGATTCCGCTCTTTTCGAAATGCCTGTAGCCGACGTATATGTCCTCAGAATAAACCACCTGTCTGTCCGAACCGTCAGAAAGGGGAAAATCACCGGATGAAGGATAGTCATCATATTCCGCCGCCCATGTCATAGGCAGCCGTCCGGAAGGATTCACTTTCCCGGAAACCACGTCGGCGGCACAGTGCCCGGCTTCCTGTCCCGGAAGCCAGACATGCAGGACAGCATCAAAGCGCGGGCAATCTTCCAGATCCACCACACCGCCCATATTTAGCAGCAGAACAGCCTTTTTACCATGGGAATGAGCGGCCCGAACTATGGCGGACATGTTTTCGCGTTCGATCCTGTCAAGGTAATAATCTCCTTCGGCCAGCAGTCTGTCGGCTCCCTCACCGGCCATTCTGCCGAGAACAAAGACGGCTACATCACTTTTTTCCAGGGCATCGGACACGGATTTCCCGTCCAAAGGCATTTCCGGAACGTCAGGCATCCACCAGAAATTTCCGCCGCCCATTTCAGCCAGCTTGGAAACGGTATATTCACGGTAGGCTACAGCCACCGGCTCATAAAGGCTGTAGCCGGCATCCTCCAGACCTTCATCAATGTTCACCTTATACCTTCTGTTGACATTGCCGCTGCCCGTACCTCCGACAAAGGTGTCGTATGCGGCATTGCCGAACAGAGCCACCGTCACCCCGGCATCCAGAGGAAGCACACCGTCATTCTCCAGAAGCACCATACCGGCAGAGCCGTATTCCCTTGCAGTCATGGCATGCGCATCCAGATCCGGCCTGTCTGAATACCTGTAACCGGCGAAAGCATTGGTCCTGGCAGTAAGCCTCAGGATATTGGCTACGTTCCTGTCCAATTCCGCCTCCGTAAGCGAACCGTTTTCCAGTCCCTCCCAGACCTCGTCATACTGGTGCCGGGATCCGGGCATAAGAAGATCATTTCCTGCCGCCTGCTGTCTTGCACCGTTCTCTTCCGCCCACCAGTCTGTAATCACTGCGCCGCCATATCCCCATTCACCTCTCAGCACATCGGTGAGCAGCCATTTGTTCTCGGATGCAAGGACTCCGTTTATCTTGTTATAGGAAGACATTATGGTCCATGGGGCTGCATTCCTGACGACACGCTCGAATGCCCTGAAATATATCTCACGCATCGCCCTGTCGCTTACAGACACATCAATGCCGTTTCTCAGGGTCTCCTGGTTGTTTACGGCAAAGTGCTTCACCGAAACCCCGACATTGTTTGACTGTACTCCGCAAACGTATGCCGAACCGATGGCACCCGCAAGGAGCGGATCTTCGGAATAATATTCGTAGTTCCTGCCGCAAAGCGGGTTCCGCTGGATATTGATGCCAGGAGCCAGCAGCACGTCCACACCATATTCGCGCGCCTCGTTCCCTATGGCCGATGCAATGGCCCTGACCGCAGCCGTATCCCAGCTTGCCGCCAGAGAACTTCCCGTAGGAAAAGCCGTACAATAATATGTCAAAGTGTCGCCCTCTCTTACCGAATCAATACGCACTCCAGCCGGTCCGTCAGAATATGTCACCACGGGAATGCCCAAAGAATCCACGGAATATCCGTAGGCCGAAGCGCCCTTGACCCTGCCTGAAGCAAGATTTGCCGTAACCCCGTCAGAGCCGCGCACAGGCATCCCCGGCGCCGGATAAGGAGGATTGTCGGCACCTCTCACGCCACCCACCACGATATTGACCTTCTGCTCCAGTGTCAAAGCGTCAAGCACTTCGGAAAGAGGCCGGTCACCGAACATTTCCTGTCCCGGTCCTGCACATCCGGCAAATATCAGAGCAGCAGCCGCTGCGGCATATCCTGTCGTCTTTTTCATAATACCTTATTTGCTTTTGATCGCGACGATCCGGGACATCCGTCATTTCGGGAGATTGAACGCCACGGACATTTCTTTCATCTGTTCTTTTGTCATTCCGTCCGGCTCATACCCCATACACTTGGCACTGAGGTAAATCATGGCGGACTTGTCCAGGACATCCACCTGGTCGAACGCCTCCATTATGTCCGGACCGACGGCGAACACACCGTGTTTCTCCCACATCACCACATCATAGTCCTCCAGTTCACGCAGCGTGGCCGAGGCCAGGTCCAGAGAACCGGGGAGCTCATATCTGGCGACACCGAGGCCCTTCGGACAGAATGCCTTGGTTTCCGGTATCATGCTCCAGAGCAGATTGGAAAGCACATCCTTGCGAAGGAATTTCTCCGTATGGGACATGGCTACAAGCGCGATGGGATGGGTATGAAGCGAGGCTTTGTAATCCAGACCTCTGTCTATGAAATCATTGTGTACTGCCAGATGTGAGGGCAATTCGGAAGTAGGTTTCACAGGATTGTCCGCCACTATTTCATAACTGGAACAGTCATCCAGGATTCTGATGACCGAACCGTTTTCCATCGGATATCTTGCCAGGTCACGCATTCTCCTGTTGGTACCTTTACAGAAAAACCAGCATCCTTTCAGGTTAGGCAGGGTAAGACCGATCGGAACAGGCGCGCTTATGGCAGGAAAGGCCTTCATGGCATCATCGGCATAGTCCGTGATATTGACAGTAATATTTCCTCCGTTCCTTTCGGCCCAGCCTTTCTGCCAGAGATAACCGGCCGTTTCGGCGATATCCTGTATCTGTCTCGCCAGGGCAGGACGTCCTTCAAGTATTGATTTGCTCATTTCAGAATAAGTTAGGGAATACAAGTGAAAATACAAGTATGGCAAGCCCGGTGACAAGGACTGCCGAAGTTTTGGCCGAGACGCCTTTCCATTCTTTCAGGACAAGGCCCCAGACGTTGCTGAAAACCACATTCAGGGACATAAGTATGCACCATGCGAATGCATTGAGGACTGAATCCTTTCCGAAGAATCCCGTCCCGATTCCGAGTCCGAAAAACTGTGTGTACCAAAGCAGGCCGGCCAATGCACAGAAAAGTATGTTTCCGGGCAGGACCGGCGCCTTCAGGTAATCACCGAAAGTCCTGTTCCGGAAATTCTGGAAAAGACAATAAGCCGCATTGGTAAAAAACCCTCCGACCGTCACAAGCAATGTAGCCGGCAATGTCCTGAACAATGCCGGAGATTCCTCCACTACGGGACCGGCATCAAGACCCAGGGCAAAACATGCGCTCATGACCCCGGCAAGGACAGCTACCGACAAACCCTTCGTCAGGGAAAATTCCTTTACTGCCTGTGACCTGTCCTTTTCGGAGAGATTTTTCGAACGGAGACTTCCCGCATAACCTATGACAGCGATTCCGGCAAGTGTTATGCACACTCCCAGAAGCAGGACAAGACCGGAACCGTGCATCAGATCCGTACCCGAAATGATAGCCGGGAACAGTGTTCCGAAAGCGGCGCATGTTCCCAGAGATATGGACTGCCCCATGGCGATTCCGAGATACCTCATGGAAAGTCCGAATGTAAGACCGCCTACGCCCCACAGGATTCCATATCCGAAGGCGGCCCACGAAGAAGCCGGGTCAGAAGCGATTATGCTCCAGAGAGTCTGTCCTTCCGGTACGGCGAGCAACGCTCCGGCGAAAGGGAACACAAGCCATGCGAAAATACCCTGGACAAGCCAGAAACTTTCCCAGCTCCACTGCTTCACCTTGTTTATCGGCACATACGAACTGCTCTGTCCGAAACTGCCGGCGGCGATTATAAGAAGTCCCAGAATATTGTTCATTTGCCTATCTCCTTCCGGATGTCACTTTGCTTTCGTAGTCAAGAATATCCTTTATATATCCGTCACCGGCAGGCACATCGTTCTCCAGGCAGAACATATCCCATACCGCACCCCACGGCATACTCTTCAGTTCCTCCTGGACTGCGAGCCTTTCGAAACAGCGGCCTTCGGACTCATACTCTTCAAGCCTGGCTCCCGGTTCAAGGAGAGCAAGCAGCAGCGCCTTCTGCGTGGCGCGCGTGCCTGTCACGTATGCACCTATCCTGTTTATTGTGGCATCGAAATAGTCCAGACCGATATGCACCTTGTCCAGCGCCCCGCATCTGATGATTTCCCTGGCCAGATCCGTGATATCATCATTCAGTATTACCACATGATCGCTGTCCCACCTTACAGGACGGCTCACATGGAGCATTATCTCCGGAGTGAAAAGGAGAAGCGAAGACACCTTGTCAGCAACGCTTTCCGTCAGATGGAAATGGCCTGTGTCAAGTGTCACCATCTTGTTGTTCTTCACCCCGTATCCGAGATAGAAATCATAGGAACCCGCAGTGTAGCTTTCGAGTCCGATTCCGAAAAGCTTGGCCTCGATGCAGTCTTTCATGTGGGAATATTTCACCGAAAATATTTCGTCCAGAGAGTCCTTGAGTATGCGGCGGTACTTAAGCCTGTTGGCCGGAACCTCCTTGCTTCCGTCATGGACCCATATATTCATTATACAAGGGTCATTCTGGAATTTCCCTATTTCCTCGCTTATCAGCCGGCATCGTTTGGTATGTTCTATCCAGAAATTGCGGATATCATTGTCTGGATTGGCGAGTGTTAGGTCTCCGCTCTTCGGATGAGAAAAGGAGGTGCTGTTGAAATCGAGTTTCAGTCCGTTTTCCGCGGCCCACTGCATCCATGAACGGAAATATTCCGGAGTAACCTCGTTTCTGTCCACAGCCTTGCCCTGGAAATCACCGTATATTTCATGGAGACTGATACGGTGTTTGCCCGGTATGAGAGAGAGGGCTTTCAGCAGGTCCTCCCTAAGTTCATCTATATTGCGGGCCCGGCCCGGATAGTTTCCCGTAACCTGTATTCCCCCTGAAAGAGAGCCTTCACCCTGTACCTCGAACCCCATTACATCATCCGCCTGCCAGCAATGAAGAGAAAGCGAGATTTTCCGGAGAATCTCCAGTGCCTTGTCTGTGTCTGTGCCTATGGCAGCATAGCGGTCTCTTGCCGCCTCATAAGCCTTTTCGATACTGATGTCTTTCATGATCTTATCTGTTATAAATTTACTTTTCATTTACGTGTCACCCCTCCCGACCTCTTAGATTCCCTACACACATGGACTTCGTTTCCATAGAGGCAATAAGGATGAATTTCAAGCCATTATAAGCGTCACATGGCAGCAAGGAATTTCCTGTATTCCCATCTGTCGGCTACCAGACCGGCAGCCTGGGCCTGAATCATACAGTTTCCTATTGCCGTCGCTTCTGCCGGACCGGGGATGACCCTGACTCCGGCCACTTCTTCCGTAAGTCTGTTCAAAAGGGTGTTTCTGACACCACCGCCTACGATATAAAGGCTGTCAATGTCAAACGGTGCAAGCTGCCTGAGATAATCCAGGACTTCCTTATAACGGAATGCCAGGCTTCTGAATATGCAGTTCACCATTTCACAGTCATCCGCAGGAGCTTTTCCGGCCTTTTCAACACACATCTGCGCTATCATGGATGTCATGCTTGAAGGATTCGCCAGGCGCGGATCATCCGGGTTTACCGTAACTTTGAATCCCGAGCCTTTCCGTGCCATCTCCACGATTACGTCATAGCCATAATCCTTTCCCTGGAGTTTCCATTCCTTTCTGGACTGTTCCAGGAGCCACATTCCGGTAATATTCTTAAGGAAACGGACGGAACCTTCCACTCCCCCTTCATTCGTAAAATTCATTTCAAGTGTCTCCCGGCTTATTATCGGAGATTCGGTCTCTATCCCCATAAGACTCCAGGTACCACTGCTGAGATATGCGAAATTCCTCCCTCCCGCAGGAACAGCCGCCACAGCGGAGGCTGTATCATGGCCTGCGACTGCCACTACCTTCACTTTCCCAAGCCCGGTACTCGCGGCCAGACTGTCAGTAAGTTCTCCTGTCACGGTCCCCGGCATGACTATTTCCGGTAACATGCCACGCGATATACCCGCCGCAGACAGAAGGCTGTCGTCAAACTCTTTCGCATACGGGTCGAGCAGCTGCGAAGTAGAGGCAACAGTATATTCGCAGACCATCCGGCCAGTAAGCATATATGCAATGAGATCCGGTATGAAAAGAAGTTTGGACGCATGCTTCATCGGGGAAAATCCGGCACCGGTCTGCCGGAAGATCTGGAAAATAGTGTTGAAGGGCATAATCTGTATGCCGGTCTTGTCATAAAGCGCCTCTTTGGGTACAATATCATAAAATTCTTCAGGAGCGCCGTCCGTATAGGAATCCCTGTATGCCCTGGGCAGCCCGAGTATGACTCCGTCTTCTCCTACAAAACCGAAATCCACACCCCAGGTATCTATACCTATGGACTCCGGACAATATCCCTCCGCCGCACACTTTCTCAAGCCTTCCACGACAGAGGCATACAAGGCATAAATGTCCCAATAGTATTGTCCCGAAATATCCAGTATCCTGTTCGGGAACCTGTGGATTTCATGAAATTCCAGTCTGCCGCCATCTTGTATCAGACAGAGGACTTCCCTACCGCTCGTAGCACCTATGTCTACTGCCAGAAAACATCTGCGTGATGAAAGACTCTTCATATTTTGATTATTTGCAGTGTCGTATTAAAATGTGGTAAAATTGTCGTACTGCAAATATATCAGGTCTTGGGACAAGTACATCTTCGATTATTGACCTACAGTCTCCGTTTTTTGACGTTATCCCGGCCAAACACGGTGTGTCACTAACGTCCAACCGGATTTGTAATCCGGTTGTTTCCTTATATTCCGGCAGATTACAAATCTGCCGGTACGGAGCACGGACGATTTATTTCTTTTTTGGCAATTTGGGGGAAGACTTCTCTATTTTCTTGTGCTCGGAAGCGACCCTGCGCTCCAGCTTCTTTATATCTTCAGCAGGCGGCAACTCTTCAGGGCGAATGCCTCGCTGTCCCAGCATATCCCGAACACTCTGATTGTTTTGCATGTGCTCTTTTGTAATGGCATTTTCCCCATATAAATCATTGCTCTCCACATTGTAGTTGGTCATCTCCGTAGCAAGGTTCTTCGCCGCGATGGTAAGTGTCGGGAGGAAGTCTGCCAATGGTCGATTGTCCTTAACTCCCAGCCGTCTTTTCATGTCCTCAGTCGTGTGACCGCCAAACAGAACGGCATCTCCTTTTGAGCGGATTCTGCCAAACCCCTTGTCATCTACACCTCTTTCATAGATGTTCTGTGACAACTGCTTCTCCGAAGCTCTCAGTCTATCGCGTGACTCCAGACGCGCAACATAATTGATGCGTTCCTCAATCAGCTCTGCCTTTC
>DVIP01000083.1 GCA_018711225.1 Candidatus Cryptobacteroides intestinipullorum
AAGCCCCGACCTACGCAATAAGAAAGACCTGATAGAGGACTTCATAGACCAGCTTACGCCTGAAAAGGACGTGAACGACGATTGGCATAAATTCGTCAAACAGCAGGAGAAGGAACAATTGGACAAAATAATCAGCGAAGAAAACCTGAAACCGAAAGAAACTTACGAATTTGTTTCGCAATCGTTCAAGAACGGCGAAATAGAGGAAACAGGTACGGCCATTACCCGAATCCTGCCGCCCATCCCGTTGTTTTCAAAGAATAAGGAGAATGACAGAGGGATGAAGAAGAAAAGTGTCATTGCCAAGCTGAAAGCCTTTTTCGATAGGTTTTTCGATGTGTCGGGAGGCATGTTTAAAGTTGAATAAAAACGTAAATAGAATGGTAAAATAAAAACATACCACTTTCGTTTCTTTAATAAAAATGCAAATCGAACAAGTTCGTTTGCATTACTCTCGGCTTCTGCGTATATTTGGCCACTGCGTGTCCACATATACTGTTCACGCCTCGGCAGAGCAAATTTATTTGCTCTGCTCTCGGCTTCTGCGTATATTTGCAGCGTGTATTGACCTGGACCGGGATTTTTAATTAATGCCGGATGAAGATTTTTTACCATATTGCCGGATATGCCGCAGGTATACTGGCACTTTCATTATCAGTTGCTTCCTGTTCCCGGGAGGCTGCCGTCCCTGACGAGATGGGTGAACTGGAAATCGAAGGAAAGATATATGATTATGACCTTGACTCTTCTGATGACGGAGTGGAGGGCATGGTCGTCGTCCTGTCTGCCTTTGGGGATGACGACGGCTATTGTTACGATATCGGCAGGGACACTACAGACGCTTCCGGATTTTTCAGCATGAGGACGGTTTCCAAAATAGAAGGCCGTAAATTCCGGCTCGGCGTGGAGGATGCGGTAGAATCCCGCCCCGGAGGTTCGTATCATGTGTCTTCGGAATTTGACCCTGTACTTCACGTGAGCTTCAATCCTCATTCATTCGACGAGGAAGAACGTGTCTGCAAACTGTATGTGCCGGTGCCTGTCACCAGAAATTGACCGGCAGACCTTTATTCCGCGCCGTCAAGTTCTCCCGAGACGTCTCTCCAGTGTTTCGGCGAACATCCCACCAGTTTTGTGAACTGCCTGTGGAAATTCGACCTGTCGCTGAATCCCACCATTTCACCTATAAGGTTCGATGACATTTTCCTGTCGGAAAGCAGGAGGTTCTTGGCATCTTCTATCCGGAGTTCCGTTCTCCATGTCCTGAAGTCCTTGCCCAGTTCCTGGGAGAAATACTGGTTCAGAAGTTCTTTGGTCGTGCCGATTTCAGCGGCTATTTCTTCACGGCTCTTGTCGTATTCCCTGTATTTTTTCTGTCTGACCCATTCGTCGAGAGTCTTCCTTATGGACTCGAATGCGTCGGCCTGCGCCTTTGAACTGTCTGTTTCCTTTTTCCTGGATATCCTCCTTTTCTTTTTCGAAGCCTTTTCAGCCTGGCTTATCGTATAATGGCCGAATGCGTCCAGAAGAAGCTTGTGGCTGCCGAGGAAGGAGATGAAGTTGCCGGCGAAATAAAGCAGGAACAGGATATAGAAGCCTATGTATATGAACATGAATCCTTTCAGGAAAATCAGGTATACGAGGACGAACATGTCCGTCAGCATGGCCAGTATGAAACAGAATTTCACCCATTTGAGCTTGTGTTCCTCGTCTTCGTCATAATATTTCTCCAGCATCATGATACTGTGCTTGTACCATCTGTCGAATATTATTATATAGTATATGCACAGGAGGCTGAACATGACGATGCTGGCTATAAGGGCGGTGTTCATCATTCTCTTTTCACCGTTGAAGAACAGTTCCACCAGTCCTATGCTTACCAGGAATATGGCGAAAAGAGTGATAAGCAGCTTGCTGAAATCTATGTATCGGTGCCCGAGAAGGTTTATCAGGGAAAATGACAGCGTGGTGGCAGAAAAGGCCACGTTGATAAGCATGGTCATCGCCGAGAATATGTCATAGTCGGCTATGTTGTGGTGGCTTAGCGTGAATCCGAAAATGAAGGCGCAGAACAGATATGTGAGCGCGACTGTGCTCTTGGCTCTGGTAAGCCTTGTAGCATGTTCGGTTTGGGGCACTTTGATAATAAGCATCACTACTGCAAGTGATGCGGCTGTTATCATGGCTATCCACTGGAAAAGCCTGATGTCATTGAAGCCGGCAATGAAATCCATCAGTAATATTTTTCTGCCGCCGGTCTTGCGGCAATGGTTAAGAAATCTTGTTTGTCAATGTACTGGTTTTCTTCAAAAATATCGACGGACACGGCCATCAGGTGTCTTGCAGCTGTCGGTCCGTGTCCGCCGGTATTGTCTGCAATTACCAGCCGAGAACGTAGCCGAACATGAGCGGAGCCACTATCGTAGCGTCTGATTCGATGATGAATCTCGGCGTGTCTACGTCCAGCTTGCCCCACGTAATCTTTTCATTTGGAACAGCTCCCGAATACGAACCGTATGATGTGGTGCAGTCGGAAATCTGGCAGAAATATGCCCAGAGCGGTGTGCCTTTCCATCCGAGGTCCTGTTCCATCATAGGCACGACGCAGATAGGGAAGTCACCGGCCGTACCGCCTCCGATCTGGAAGAAGCCTACTCCCTGTCCGCCGGAATTGTTCTTGTACCAGTCGGTAAGGAACATCATGGTTTCGATGCCGCCCTTTATCATGAGCGGGTCAAATTCGCCCCTGATGCAGTGAGCCGTGTATATGTTGCTGGTAGTGCAGTCTTCCCATGCAGGGACTACGATAGGGATGTTTTTCTCGCAGGCGGCGAGCACCCAGCTGTCCTTAGGGTCTATTTCATAATATTTTTCGAGGACGCCGCTCCTGAGAAGCCTGTAGATGACTTCGTATGGCAGAAGCCTTTCGCCCTTGGCCTTCATGTCTTTCCAGATGTCCACCAGGTGGTCTTCGAGTCTGCGGAAAGCCTCTTCTTCAGGGATGCAGGTGTCCGTAACCCTGTTCATGTGATTGTTGAGCAGTTCCTTCTCCTGTTCCGGAGTCAGGTCCCTGTAGTTCGGAACCCTGTAATAGTGGTTGTGAGCCACCAGGTTCATTATGTCTTCCTCCAGGTTGTTAGCCGAGCATGACACGATGTGTATCTTGTCCTGACGGATCATTTCAGCCAGTGACAGCCCGAGTTCGGCCGTACTCATGGCGCCTGCCATGGCAAGCATCATTTTTCCGCCTTTGCTGATGTGTTCGTCATAAGCCTTTGCCGCATCTACCAGAGCCGCAGAGTTGAAATGGCGATAGTGATGTGTAATGAATTGAGAAATAGGTCCTTTTTCCATTTTCATCTTATGTTTTTAACAAGTTGGTCCTTTTATTGACAAATCATCCTGCGAAATTAGCGATTTTTTCGCTATTTTTGCAATCGTTTCTTCCATTAATTTTTTGAAGCGAATTAAGATGTTGGATATTAATATATTGGATAAAATAAAGGAAATCAGGACTCCGTTCTATCTTTATGATATGGAGCTTCTTGAGAATACTGTCCGGGAAGTGGTCCGCCTTTCGGAAAAATACGGTATGGAGGTCCATTACGCCGTGAAGGCGAATGCCAACGCCAGGATTCTCGACTGCATAGCCTCCCACGGGCTCGGTGCTGACTGTGTGAGCGGAAACGAAGTCCTTTTCGCGCTGGAGAGGGGCTTTCCTGCCGGCAAGATCGCATTTTCCGGAGTCGGAAAGACCGACTGGGAGATAGAGGCGGCGGTGAGAAACGGCATATTCTCGCTGAACTGTGAATCTCTGCCGGAAATAGAGGTGGTGGATTCGATTGCCAGGAAACTCAATACGAGGGCCGGCATATTCGTCCGCATAAATCCGAACATCGACGCCCATACACACAAATATATAACCACTGGCCTGGAAGAGAACAAGTTCGGAGTGTCCGAACATGAGTTCGACGCCCTTGCAGACCTGTTGCAGCGCTGCGAGCATCTGGATTTCAAAGGCCTGCATTTCCATATCGGTTCCCAGATTCTGGATGTGGAGGATGTCTATGCCACAGAGTGTTCCAGGGTGAGGGATATCGTTTCTTATTTCGAAGGCAAGGGGCTCAGGATAGCCCATGTGGATTTGGGAGGAGGCCTCGGTGTGGATTACACGGACCCGGATTCCCGCCCGGTTCCGGATTTCGAAACATGGTTCAGGACCCTGGCGGAGGGCCTGCGGACAGACAGCGGCCATGCACCGTCATACAGGCTCCATGTGGAGCCGGGCCGTTCGATAGTGGCCCAGTGCGGTACGCTGGTGACGCGTCTGATCTATGTCAAGCATGGGGCGGACAAGACTTTCCTGATAACGGATGCGGGAATGAACGACCTCATACGTCCCGCCCTCTATGGTGCATATCACAAGGTGGAGAACCTTTCAGCCCTGACCCGTCCGGGATCTGCGGAAAAGAAATACGACGTGGTGGGACCGGTATGCGAATCCAGCGATGTATGGGGTGAGGGACGGATTCTTCCTGAAAGTTTCAGGGGGGACCTCATGGCAATACGTTCGGCCGGAGCGTACGGACAGGTCATGGCATGCAGGTACAATATGCGCGACCTGGCCCCTGCGGTCTATTATGACGGCAAGGGTGAAATTCTGGAACAATATTGAAACAAATAGCTGAAGTATAAGATGTTTGACAATTTAGTAGAAAGACTCGAGCGTTCCTTCAAACTGCTCAAGGGTGAAGGGAAAATCACTGAAATAAATGTGGCTGAGACACTGAAGGATATCAGGAGAGCCCTCCTGGATGCCGATGTCAGCTACAAGATAGCCAAGAAATTCTGTGACGACGTAAAGCAGAAGGCCCTGGGAATGGATGTGCTTACGGCTGTCAAGCCTGAGCAGATGATGGTGAAGATAGTCCACGACGAACTGGCCGCCCTCATGGGAAGCGATTCGTCGGACATAAATGTGAAAGGACACCCCGGCATAGTGCTGGTCGCAGGTCTCCAGGGTTCCGGTAAGACTACCTTTTCCGGCAAACTGGCCCTCAACTGCAAGAGCAAGAGGGGAATGAAAGTCATGCTTGCCGCCTGCGACGTTTACAGGCCGGCCGCCATAAACCAGCTGAAAGTTATAGGGGAGCAGATCGGTGTTCCCGTATACTCGGAAGAGAATGTCATGGATCCTGTAGCCATAGCCAGGAATGCCGTTTCCAAAGCCCGCCAGGAAGGATATTCCCTGGTAATCGTGGATACTGCGGGACGTCTGGCGGTGGACGAGGAAATGATGGACGAGATAGCGGCTCTCAAAAAGGCACTGAATCCGACGGAGACGCTTTTCGTGGTGGATGCCATGACAGGACAGGATGCAGTGGAGACAGCCAGGGCGTTCAATGACAGGATAGACTTCGACGGAGTGGTGCTGACCAAGATGGACGGTGACACCAGAGGCGGTGCCGCCCTTTCCATCAAGGCCGTGGTAGGCAAGCCTATCAAGTTCATAAGTTCCGGAGAGAAGATGGAGGCTCTCGATGTCTTCCATCCGAAGAGGATTGCCGACAGGATTCTCGGAATGGGTGATGTCGTGACCCTGGTGGAAAAGGCTCAGGAACAGTTCGACGAGGAACAGGCCAGGAAACTCAAGAAAAAGCTTGCCAAGAACCAGTTCACCCTGACTGATTTCTATGACCAGATCCAGCAGATAAAGAAGATGGGAAACATAAAGGACATAGCGTCCATGATTCCCGGCGTGGGGAAGGCCCTGAAAGATGTCGAAATGAGCAATGACTCCTTCAAGGGGGTCGAGGCCATAATACTTTCCATGACGCCGCTGGAGAGGGAGAAACCGGAAATCATAAACGGAAGCCGCCGGAAAAGGATTGCTGACGGAAGCGGTACTTCGGTCGCCGAAGTGAACAGGCTTCTGAAGCAGTTCGAAGGAATGCGGAAGGTGATGAAGTCCGCTATGGGACTTGGCGGAATGCAGGGCATGATGAAAAACATGAGACGGCCGAGACGATAGACGGTTTCCTTACTGAAACATCTTTCGTATGAAAAAATTTATATTATTGTCGTTATTCTCCGTTATGGCGGTATCCGGAGCCGGGGCCATAACGCTGGAAGAATGCTATCGCATGGTGAGGGAGAATTATCCTCTTGTCAAACAGTACGAGCTGGATGAGGCCATGTCGGAGTATTCATTCGAGAATGCGGCCATGGGATATGCTCCGAAGATCACGCTTTCAGGCCAGGCCACTTACCAGAGTGCCGTGACAGCCTTTCCGGAAACCTTCGAAAGCCTCATGCAGGCGATGGGTACACCGGTGGCAGGACTTTCGAAAGACCAGTACAAGGTGCAGCTTGAAATCACCCAGACGATATGGGACGGCGGATATTCCAAGGCTCAGAGAGAGGCTGTCAAGGCCAGGCAGGAGGTTTCCGCACTGACTCTGGACAAGGATATGGAATCCCTGAAGTCACGTGTGAACCAGATGTATTTCGGGATTCTGGTGATGGAGAACAATCTGGAAGCCAACATGTGCATGGACACTCTGCTGGAGGCGAATCTGCGCACTGCGGAATCCGCTGCTGCGAACGGTACGGCCCTGCAGAGCGACATAGACAATATAAAGGTGGAACTGCTCACTCTGAGGCAGCAGCGCAAGCAGCTGGAAAGTTCGCTGAGGACATACAAGGACATGCTTGCCATCATGATAGGCAGGAAGATAGAGGACAGCGAGATATTCGAGACTCCCGAACCCAGGATTGTGGACACGGGCATGAACATGAGGACTGAACTCATGCTGTTCGATGCCAGAATACAGGAGCTGGAGACACAGAGAAAGATGCTGGATGTGGCTGTGATGCCCAAATTCGCCTTTTTCGCGCAGGGATGGTACGGAAAGCCGGGACTCGACATATTCAAGGACATCATGGACAACAGGATGTCATGGAACGGCATTGCCGGCATTACCTTCAAATGGGATATTTCCGGATTCTATACCAGAAAGAATGACATGAGGAAGATAGACATGTCACAGCGTTCGGTAGAGCTTCAGAGAGATGCGTTCAAATGGAATTCGGACATACAGCAGACCCAGATAGAGAAGGAAATCGACAGGATGTACGAAATGAAGGCTTCCGATGACGAGATTGTGAGGCTGCGGTCTTCCGTGCGCCGGACTTCGGAATCCAAATACCGCAACGGCGTAATCACGGTCAACGAACTTCTCCATGACATCATGAACGAAAACAATGCCGTCATAGAGCGGTCCCGCCATGAACTGGAGCTGCTCAAGAATATTTATGACCTGAAAATACTGCTGAACCAATAGGACAAAGGAAAAGTACAGGATATGAGAATAAAGCTTCTGGCAATAACCGCAATAGGCGCGACAGCACTTTCGTGCAATGCAAACAGGGGAGAGTATGATGCCGAGGGCTATTTCGAGGCTACGGAAGTCACCGTATCGTCGGAGGCGAACGGCCGCATACTTGAATTTGGCGTGGAAGAAGGCTCGGAAATCGAGGCCGGAGTCCGGCTCGGCTGCATAGATACTGTCCAGCTGTACCTTACGAAGATGCAGCTGGAGAAGAGCGCCGAATCAGTATTGGAGAACCGTCCTGACGTGGATGTCCAGGTACAGGCGCTGAAAGAGGAAATAAGGACGGCGGAACGCGAAAGGGAGAGGGTCGCAAGACTCCTTGCCGACGGAGCTGCCACGCAGAAGCAGATGGATGACATCGAATCCAGGATTTCCGTACTTGAAGTACAGCTTGAGGCTCAGGAAAAGTCCCTTAACAGTTCTATTTCAAGCCTTGATGCCCAAAGTTCCAGCATTGACATGCAGATAGCGCAGATAGAGGACAGGCTGGAGAAGTGCAGAATCAAGTCTCCGGTATCAGGCACCGTCCTGACGAAGTATGCGCAGGCCGGGGAATTTGCTTCAGTAGGGAAGCCACTGTTCAAGGTCGCCGACCTGGACCATGTATATCTCAGGGCATACGTCACTTCCGCACAGCTGGCGGGAATCCGTCTGGGCCAGGAGGTGAAGGTGTATTCGGACTATGGAAGGGACAGCAGGAAAGAATACAGGGGTGTCATTGCCTGGATATCGCCGGCGAGCGAATTTACTCCCAAGAATATCCAGACCGCTGACGAGAGGAAAAACCTCGTGTACGCCATCAAGGTCGGTGTCGTGAACGACGGACTGATAAAGCTCGGCATGTACGGGGGAATCGTTTTTTAGGATGGATTCCATTGTAATACACGGGCTCAGGAAAAGCTACAGGAAGGACCAGCCCCCTGCAGTAGCTCTGGACGGGGACATTTCTGTCCGGAAAGGCGAACTTTTCGGCATAATCGGGCCTGACGGTGCAGGGAAGACCACTCTGTTCAGAATGCTGGCGACCCTGCTTACTCCCGATGCGGGCACGGCTGAACTGGAAGGGCTTGACATCATCAGGGACTACAGGAAAATCAGGACAATCCTGGGCTACATGCCCGGAAAGTTTTCCCTGTATTCGGACCTTTCCGTCAGGGAAAACCTGGAGTTCTTCGCATCCGTCTTCGGAAAGGATATCCGGGCCAACTACGGTCTGATAGAGAATATCTATTGCCGCCTGAGGCCGTTCGAGAAGCGGAAAGCCGGGAAACTGTCCGGAGGCATGAAACAGAAACTGGCCCTGTGCTGTTCACTCATACATTCCCCTTCGATATTGTTCCTGGACGAGCCGACTACCGACGTGGACCCTTCGTCAAGACGGGAATTGTGGGAAAATCTGGCCCAGCTGAAGGCTGCAGGCATGACGATAGTGGTTTCTACGGCATACATGGACGAGGCGGACAGGTGTGACAGGGTAGGGATGATGAAGTCCGGCCGATTCCTTACTGTCGATTCCCCGCGCACCATCATCTCCGGGTTCGGCAAAAAGCTTCTGGCTGTCCGTTCGGACAATATGTTCACCCTGCTTAAGGACCTGAGGTCAATGGATATTGTCTCCGGATGCTATACTTTCGGCGACACGCATCACGTGACGCTTGTAAGCGGAGCCGATGCCGGTGCGGATGCCGTGAAAAGGACCCTTGCGGAGAAATTCGGGCATACCGGAGTGGAAGTTCGGGAAGTTCCTGCCACGCTGGAGGACTGCTATATGAATCTGGAGGAAAAATGATGGACAGCAGGAATGTCATAGAGGTCGAGCATCTGACCAAGCGCTTCGGTGACTTCACCGCGGTGGACGATATAACATTCGAAGTGCACAAGGGGGAGATTTTCGGCTTCCTGGGTGCCAACGGTGCAGGGAAAACCACCGCCATGAGAATGCTGACGGGACTCAGTTTCCCTACTTCGGGGCGAGGCATAGTGGCCGGTTTCGATATCTGGACGCAGTCTGAACTGATAAAGAAACATATAGGCTATATGAGCCAGAAATTCGCGCTCTACGGAGACCTGACCGTTGAGGACAATCTGGAACTTTTCGCGGGAATCTACGGAGTGCCCCGTGCCGAAGTCCCTGTCAGGACGGACGAACTCCTGACCCGCCTGTCTCTGATACATGAGAAAAAATCCCTGGTAAGGGATCTGCCTCAGGGCTGGAAACAGAAGCTGGCTTTTTCCGTGTCCATAATACACAAGCCGGAAATCGTGTTCCTGGACGAGCCTACCGGAGGCGTGGACCCTGCGGCGCGGAGACAGTTCTGGGAGCTGATATATGAGGCGGTGAATGAAGGCATCACGGCGTTCGTGACTACACATTATATGGATGAGGCCGAATACTGCAACAGGATTTCCATGATGGTGGACGGCAGGATAGATGCCCTCGACAGTCCTGCGGCCCTGAAGTCGGCTTACGGCGCATCTTCCATAGCCGAAGTGTTCGACATACTCGCCAGGGGCGCAGTGAGGTCGGAATGAAAGAAGTTTTGTAATTTCCAACAGGCTTTTATGAAGGAGTTTTTTTCATTTGTAAGGAAAGAGTTTCTGCATATCTTCCGGGACAGGCGGACACTTCTTGTGCTTATCGGCCTTCCCACGATGCTTATCGTCCTCTTCGGTTTTGCCATCTCCACGGAAATCCGGAACGTGAATGTCGGCCTTTTTTCAGAGGATTCCGACATGGCCGTCACAAGACTGATGGAAAAGATAGACAGAAGCGAATATTTTACCTATATCGGGAAATTCCCTTCTGAAGAAGCTCTGGACGAAGCCATGAGACAGGGCCGGATAGACGTAGCCCTTATGTTCGGAAAGGATTTCATTTCGCGTCTCTACAGTCCGGACGGTGCCGAAGTGTCCGTAGTGGCCGATGCCACGAACCCCAACAATGCGACCATGGAGGTGATGTATCTCGGTAATATCATATCGGAGTATTTCCGCAGCGACATTGCCGGGGCAGTCTCTGTCAGGATGCCCTCACCGGACGCGGACGCATCCGATGTCGTGATACCGGCTTCCGCGGGAAGACTGGAGCCGAATATGAGGATGCTGTATAATCCCCAGCTGAAAAGTTCCTATAATTTCGTGCCGGGAATCATGGGGCTGATACTGATGCTTATATGCTCCCTGATGACTTCCGTCTCGATAGTCAGGGAAAAGGAGACAGGCAGTATGGAGGTCCTTCTGGTATCGCCTGTCCGACCTCTGAATATCGTGCTGGCCAAGATGATACCGTATTTTGTCATAGCGTGCGTGGTGCTGCTTAACATATTGCTCCTGACGATTTTCGTACTCAAGGTTCCTGTGGCGGGCAGCTTTTTCTGGATGATACTGGTTTCGGTCATTTATATCATACTGTCTCTCGGAATCGGCATGCTGGTGTCTTCCCTGGTGAAGACGCAGATTATAGCCACCCTGATATGCGGAATGCTCTTCCTGGTCCCTGTCATGATGTTCAGCGGCATGCTTTACCCTATAGAAAGCATGCCTGTGCCGCTCCAGTGGCTGGCGCAGATAATACCTGCCAAATGGTTTATCGAGGCTATCAGGAAGATAATGATAGAAGGGGTCCCGGTCAGATATGTCACGACCGAAATACTCATAATGACGGGTATGGCCGTGGCTTTCTTCTCCGCGGCTGTCCTGAAGTTCAGGGACAAACTGGATTGAGGTACTTGACAAGCGGCGGGGATCAAGGCGGTCGGATTTCAGGAAAATCCGCTGCGGCGGTCCGGCGGATTCCCTGGCGCAAGGTATAATACATTGGCCGGACTGATGTTGTTTCAGAAATTATGTCGTCGTTCGGATATCTTTTCATAAAGGAAGCGAAGCAGTTCAAGGCAAATCCTTTCATGCCTGTGGTGCTGGTGCTGCTTCCTCTGCTGCTGATGCTTCTGGTTCCCCTGGCTGCCAACATGGAAGTCAGGGATGTGCGCCTGTCCGTGGTGGACGGTGACCGTTCTACCATGTCTGTACGGCTGATAGAAAGGATATCCCAGTCAGGTTACTTCGTTTTTTCCTCATACGAGGATTCGTATGAAGCGGCCATGGACCAGCTCAGCAGGGGGAATGCGGACATTATCCTGGAAATACCGCACGGCATGGAAGAAAAGACCGGAAACGGGGAGACGGTGGAGATATTCATCGCAGCCAATGCCGTAAACAATACGAAAGGGGCGATGGGCGGCGGATATCTGTCATCCATAATAACGGATTTTTCGGCAGACCTGGCAGGAGGTCCGGACCAGGCAGCAGCCCCGCTTTCCGTCGTCCCGCAATACCGGTACAATCCCCATCTTGATTACAAGCTTTTCATGGTGCCTGCCCTGATGATTGTAGTCATTGTCCTGGTAGGCGGCTTCTTCCCTACGATGAGTATTGTTTCGGAAAAGGAAAACGGGACCATAGAGCAGATCAACGTGTCTCCGGTCAGAAAACGGGATTTCATCCTTTCGAAGGTGGTCTTTTACGGGATTCTCGGGATATTCGCATTTACGCTCGCCATACTGATTGCCCACTTCGTATACGGTCTGGCATCTCACGGAGGGCTGCTGGAGATTTTCACGAGCGCAATGATTTTCCTGGTTTTCATGGGAGGTTTCGGGCTGATTATCTCCAATTATTCGGACACGATGCTCCAGGCGGTCTTCCTGATGCTTTTCTTCGTCCTGATTTTCATGCTCATGAGCGGAATCTTCACTCCGGTAAGCTCCATGGAGACCTGGTCCCAGTATGTGACCTATATCCTTCCTACGAGGTATTTCGTCAATATCCTGAGGGCCGTATGCCTCAAGGGAAGCCATTTCGCCGACATGACTTTCGACTTTGTCATGCTGTCTGTTTTCGCCGTGGTGATAAATGTCCTGGCTGTAGTCACTTACAGGAAACAGAACTGAGAAAGTTTGCATTGCTCTCGGCTTCTTATTATCTTTGTCGTTGTACATGATTATGTCCTGCGGTCCGCTGCGGGCTGCGAATCCGTGATGATATGAATCTGCTTTCCGCTTTTGAACTTCCGGTGACGGATCCTACGTGGATCTTTCTCATAGTATTGGTAATCATTCTGTTCGCTCCTATTCTTCTGGGCAAGCTGAGAATCCCCCACATAATAGGGATGATTCTCGCCGGAGTAGCCATAGGGGAGTTCGGGTTCAATATTCTGGAAAGGGACAGCAGTTTCGAGCTTTTCGGACGCGTCGGCCTGTTCTATATAATGTTCCTGGCCGGTCTGGAAATGGATCTTGAGGATTTCAGGAAAAACAAGGTAAAGGGGTTGGTGTTCGGTCTCCTGACTTTTTCCATTCCCATGATTCTCGGTATCTGGAGCAGCATCTCTCTTCTGGATTATTCCCTGACCACTTCCATATTGCTCGCGAGCATGTATGCCTCGCATACTCTGGTCGCTTATCCGATAGTGAGCAGATACGGCCTTGCCAGACAGCGCAGCGTGAATATCACGATAGGAGGTACGGTCATTACGGTGACGCTCGCCCTGATTATCCTGGCCGTAATAAGCGGTATGTACAAGGGGACTTCGGACAGTCTGTACTGGCTTCTGCTGTTCGTGAACGTGGTCCTGATAAGTCTTCTGATAGTATTCTGCTTCCCGATGCTGGGCCGGTGGTTCTTCAGGAAGTATGACGACCCCGTGATGCAGTTCGTCTTCGTGCTTGCGATGGTCTTTCTGGGCGGGGGCCTCATGTCTCTGGCCGGTATGGAAGGCATTCTGGGGGCCTTCCTGGTCGGTATCGTGCTGAATCCTCTGATACCGAGGGTATCCCCTCTGATGAACAGACTGGAGTTCGTCGGCAATGCGCTTTTCATCCCGTATTTCCTGATAGGCGTGGGGATGATAATTGATCTCAGGACCCTGTTTGCCGGAGGCACTGCGCTGAAAGTGGCGGTAGTGATGACAGTCGTGGCTACCCTGAGTAAGTGGCTTGCGGCATGGGGGACTCAGAAGCTGTTTTCGATGTCCCGGAATGAGAGGGGGATGATGTTCGGCCTGAGCAACGCCCAGGCTGCGGCAACCCTTGCCGCTGTCCTGGTAGGACACGAAATCATCATGGAGAACGGGGAGCGTCTGCTGAATGACGACGTGCTGAACGGAACAGTGGTAATGATACTGTTCACATGCATAATAAGCTCCCTCGTCACGGACTGGTTCGGACGGAAGCTCGCCACGGGAGGCCGGCCTTCCGACGACAGTGAAACCTCAGGCTCTTCTAAAGAACGCATACTCATACCGGTAGCCAATCCTGATACAATCGAAAATCTGGTGAACCTGGGGCTTGTCATCAAGAAACCGCGCTCCGGAGGCGATTTCGTGGCCCTGAGCGTGAACGTGGATTCCGGAACATCGTCTTCCGCACTTGAGCAGGGCAGGAGAGGGCTTGAGATGGCAGCCAGAGTGGCTGCAGCCGCCGATGTGAATGTCAATATGGTAAGCCGGTATGACATCAGCGTGTCATCAGGCATCATCCATACCATAAAGGAATATTCCGTCACGGACGTGATTATTGGCCTGCATCAGAAATCCGGATTCCTGGATTCGTTTTTCGGGGCACTTACAGGAAACCTGCTGAAAGGGACGAATCTGGAAATCATGGTGGCAAGACTCGCGATGCCGGTCAATACGGTCAAGGACATGACTGTCATAGTCCCTCCCGGGGCGGAGTATGAGGCAGGCTTTGCCAGGTGGATGGAACATCTCGGCCGCATGTCGGGCCAGATAGGCTGCAGGGTCAGATTCGTTTCCGAGAGCGCCACCATGGAACAAATCCGGAAGAAGAGCGTGCTTTACGGCTTTTCCACTTCTTCCAGATTCGAACCTGTCGCCAGACTGTCGCTTCACGAGCAGATGTCTGCAGGCATGAACCCGGATGACATACTGGTAGTGGTCAGCGCCAGACAGGGCACCATTTCATACGACCCGGCCTCTGACAAACTGCCGCAGCTTCTGTCCAGAAACCCGTCGATATTGAATTTCATAATCATCTATCCGGAGCAGGTGGACATGAAGGATATGGTCACTTTCTCCGATCCTATGGGCAATTCCTGAAAATACGGAAGCCGCCTACTTCCTGTCGTGGATTTCTATTGTGTAGACGCTTTCGAATTTCATCCCCGGACCGAGGGCATTGATGCAGTCCTTGTCCCTGATGTCTCCTGTGAAGCCGGTGCGGTCGCAGCGTCCGTACCACGGTTCGATACATACGAACGGTGCGTTTTTACCTCCCGGTGACCACAGTCCTACGACAGGGGCGTTGAAACTCAGACTGAGCCACGGTGTCTTGTCCTGTCTGCAGAGTGTCACCTTGTTTACCTGGCAGTTGTCCAGTATAAGCGCATCCTTGTCGAAAGTGTGCGTGTCCAGAGGCAGATATTCCCCGTCCATCGGAAGCCTGTAACGGTGCGTGGTATCGGCGCATCCCTTCTCGGTGATAAGGATATACTCCAGCGCGGTTTTTCCTCCGAAACTGAAATATCCGCGTTCCGCGGTTTCCGGCCTGTAGTCGGGGAAATAGAATGCAGGGTGTGCACCTATCTGGAAATACATGGTCCTGTCTCCTGTATTGGTCACTTTCCAGATTACATCCACCTTGTTTTCATGAAGCCTGTAACCTGATTCAAGGCAGAAACGGAAAGGGTATTTTTCCAGGGTGGAAGGCGTGTCGGTGAGTCTGAACAGGATTTCATTTTCAGTCTCGCTTACGAGGGTGAAGTCCATGTCCCTGGCGAATCCGTGCTGGGAAAGGCCGTATTCCTTTCCGTCCACCCTGTAGACATTGTCCCATACCCGTCCTACGATAGGGAAGAGGACAGGCGAGTGTCTTCCCCAGAATGCCGGATCCGCCTGCCACAGGTATTCCGTTCCGTTCATGATGATGCTGCTCAATTCCGCGCCGTGGTCTTCTACCCTGACGGCCAGGATTCCGTTGCTTAAAGTCTTGCTCATTTCCTGTATTTTAAATAACGTCAGTTAGACGAATTATTCTGTTCAATATCAGAGATTCCGTCGAACTGACGTTACGATTTCTTCGAAATCCCTTTCCTTTTTCGTGTCACCCCTCTTAAATTCTCCCCTGCGTAGGGGAGAACTTACGCCGGACTTCG
>DVIP01000084.1 GCA_018711225.1 Candidatus Cryptobacteroides intestinipullorum
TGCCGCCGGTTCTGGGACCGTACGACTTCTATGCCGTCAAATGGGGTTACAAGCCTGTTCCCGGTGCCGTGACTCCGGAGGACGAATTGCCGGTGCTCGGGAAATGGATAGCCGAAAAGTCAGGTGATTCCGCGTATTCGTACGGGGAACAGGAATTTTACACGGCTTCGGATCCGGCATCCCAGACCGAGTCTCTGGGTGATGACGCTGTCCTGGCAGGAAAATACGGCATCTCCAACCTCAGAATACTGATGTCACATCTCGTGGAATGGACAGCCGAGGAAGGAAAGGATTATTCGTACACTAAGGAAATATACAATGAAGTGCTACGGCAGTTCGGCAGATACCTCGGACATTGTACGGCATACATCGGAGGCAGTTTCCGCCAGTACCCCGTATGCGGGGACGGAAAGCCTGCCTCTGTACCGGTTTCCCGTGAGAAACAGAAGGAAGCCCTTGATTTCGTGATGGTACAGCTCCGAAATCTGCCGGAATGGATGCTCGCTCCGGAAATCATGACCGTCATGGAGCCGGGGAATGACATCGTAGGGGATTTCCAGGCGTCCTGGATAAGGAAACTTCTGGAGCGCTCCGTGCGGGTAGGCAGTACGGCCGGGTTTTCCGACAAGCCGTACACGCAGTACGAATATCTGAACGACTTGTTCGAAGCTGTATTCAGCGAAACATTGTCCGGAAAGAAGGCTGACAGGTCGGCCATGAATATGCAGTATGCTTTCGTACATTCCATATTCGACAGGCTCGGATATCTCGGAAGGTCTTCTTCCCGCGGAATATATGCGGATGACCCTTGTGACGGCGGCATGCTGCCGTGCAGCACGATGGAATGGCAAGAGAACCTGCAGGAAGACAGGGCGATGACATCTTCTTCCGGACGCAGCGGACTGGCCGTCGAAGGGGACGAAATCTGCTTCGGAATAATCACGAGGCTGCGCGGCCTGCTCGACAAGAGGCTCGAACGGTCCAAAGGCGCGATGCACAGCCATTATTATTATCTGCTTAATGAAATAGACACGGTCCTGGGCCGCCCATACGCAGCGCGGGACCTTTAAAACCATAGATTTATGAAACGAAAACTGATTTCCTTTCCTGTTTTCATCCTGACGGCCATATCGGCGGCGGCAGCGATGGACGAATGGCAGAACCCGCGGGTGAATGAAGTGAACAGAGCCCCGATGCATTCCTGGTATTTCGCCTATGAGTCTGAAGAAGAGGCTGATGCCGGTATTATGGAAAATTCTGGGAATTACATGACGCTTAACGGCACATGGAAATTCGACTGGGTGGAAGACGCCGACAGCAGGCCACTCGACTTTTACGAGACCGGATTCAACGACAAAGGATGGGACGACATGGAAGTCCCTGGGATATGGGAGTTGAACGGCTACGGGGATCCGGTGTACGTGAACACGGGATATGCCTGGCGGAGCCAGTACAAGAACAATCCTCCTTTCGTTCCTGTCAAGGGCAATCATGTAGGCTCTTACAGGAAGACGGTGGAGATTCCGGCAGACTGGAAGGGCAAGGATGTTTTCGCCCATTTCGGTTCCGTGACATCCAATATCTATTTCTGGGTAAACGGTGAATTTGTCGGCTACAGCGAGGACAGCAAGCTGGAAGCCGAGTTCGACATTACAGAATATCTCAAGCCGGGGAAAAACCTTCTGGCATTCCAGGTATTCCGCTGGTGCGACGGCACGTATCTCGAAGACCAGGATTTCTACAGGCTTTCCGGTGTAGGCCGTGACTGTTACCTGTATGCCAGGGAGAAGGAACGTATAAACGACCTGCGTTACACTCCTGACCTGGACAGTGAATACAGGAACGGCACTCTGTCCATAGAATATGACGTTCAGGGGGAGTGTGACGTGGTTCTGAGCCTGCGGAATGCGGAAGGTTTCGTCGTGGATGAAGGAAACACTTCGGGAAAGGGGAAGAAAACCATCGTTTTCGAAGTGGAGAATCCTGTCAAATGGACAGCCGAGACCCCTTATCTCTATACTCTTTCGGCTACGACCAAAAAAGACGGCAAGGTGCTGGAATCCATGCGTTTCAATGTCGGTTTCCGGAAGGTGGAACTGAAAGGCGGCCAGGTGCTCGTGAACGGGCAGCCGGTGCTTTTCAAGGGTGTCAACCGTCATGAAATGGATCCTGACGGAGGATATTATGTTTCATACGAAAGGATGCTTCAGGATGTGCTCAGAATGAAGCAGCTGAATGTCAATGCCGTGCGTACATGCCATTATCCGGATGACAGCCGTTTCTATGACCTGTGCGACCGCTACGGGCTCTATATGGTGGCCGAGGCAAATGTCGAATCGCACGGAATGGGGTACGGAGAACACACTCTGGCCGCAAACCCGCAATTCGAAAAGGCTCACATGGAAAGGAACGAGAGGAATGTACAGAGGAATTTCAACCATCCTTCCATAATATTCTGGTCTCTCGGAAACGAAGCGGGATTCGGTCCGAATTTCGAGAAATGCTATAATTGGGTGAAAAAGGAAGACCCTTCCAGACTCGTACAGTACGAACAGGCGCGGACCAACGACTTCACTGACGTTTTCTGCCCGATGTACTATAATTATGACAGTGTAATCAAATATTGTGAGAATAATCCCCCGAAACCTCTTATCCAGTGCGAGTATGCCCATGCCATGGGAAATTCCATGGGAGGTTTCAAGGAATATTGGGACCTGGTGCGCAAATATCCGGTCTATCAGGGCGGTTTCATCTGGGATTTCGTGGATCAGTCATGCCATTGGAAAAACTCCGACGGTGTCCGGATTTACGGCTATGGAGGGGATTTCAACCGCTACGATGCATCTGACAAGAATTTCCAGGACAACGGCATTATAAGCCCTGACAGGGTTCCGAATCCTCATGCCTACGAGGTCAGGCACATATACCAGTCGATATGGACATCTGTTTCCGATCTTTCGAAAAGGGAATTTTCAGTGTTCAACGAGAATTTCTTCAGAGACCTTTCTGCCTATCGCATGGAATGGGAACTGACGGCTGACGGAGAGTCCGTAAGCAGCGGGACGCTCCAGGACGTGGAGGCGGGTCCACAGGAAACAGTGAAAGTGGTGCTTGACTATGACCGGTCGCTCATCGACGACGGCCGTGAGTGGTTTCTGAATGTAAAATGGAAACTGAAGGAAGCCGGGCAGATGCTGCCGGCAGGATATACGGTGGCCTACAACCAGCTGCCTCTGACAGAATACAGATACCCTGACCTCGAAATGGAAAATGTCAGGAAGTCCAATATTCCGGAAGAGAAACCGTCCATAGTGGAAAACGATGCATTCTACATAATAGTCACAGGCAGCAGATTCCAGATTGACTTCAGCCGTAAAACGGGATTCATAACCTATTATGAATATGACGGCAGACCGCTGCTTGAAAAAGACACGGATATCAGGCCGAATTTCTGGAGGGCTCCTACCGACAATGATATGGGAGCAGGTCTCCAGAACAAGATGGCAGTGTGGAAAAACCCGGGTTACAGGCTCAGGACACTCAAGGCGTCCGTTAAAGAAGGCCTGGCGGAAGTCGAAGCCGCTTATTATATTCCGGAAACCCAGACTTCCCTGACCATGACATATCTGATAAACAATGAGGGAGCAGTTAAGGTTACCCAGAAGATGACAGCCGGTCCGTCCACTGAAATTCCTCCGATGTTCCGTTTCGGGATAAGATTCAGGATGCCTCACGAGTATGATACGGTGGAATATTACGGAAGGGGGCCGATAGAGAATTATGCGGACAGGAATCAGTGCACTCCGGTCGGACTTTACAGGCAGAGTGTCGCGGAACAGTTCTATCCGTATATACGTCCTCAGGAGACAGGGACAAGGACGGACCTCCGCTGGCTGCAGATTGTCGACTGGACTTGTTCAGGGCTGAAAGTGTACAGCAATGCCCCGTTCTCGGCATCGGCTCTCGAATACAGCATGGAGTCGCTGGACGACGGTCCGGACAAGGAGCAGAGACATTCGCAGGAAGTGCCGAAGGCAGGATTTACGGAAGTGTGCATAGACAAGATACAGATGGGACTGGGATGTGTAAACAGCTGGGGAGCCCTTCCGAGACCGGAATATATGGTAGACTACGGCGACCGTGAGTTCTCGTTCATCCTTTCTCCGGCCAGGCATGTCTTTTCCTTCCAGGATATCGGATTCTGACAATACGGCGATATATGACAATAACAGCAGAAAGCGGCGCCTCCAAGACGGACTGGGTCGTGGACGCCAGGCAGATAAGGACAAAGGGAATCAATTTTTCCGTAATGTCTTATGATGACATCTCTTCCGTGGTGGCCTGCGTAGCCAATGAGATCCGGGACAGTTTTCATTTCGATATTGCCAGGAATATCCCGGTATGCGTGAATTTCTACGGGGCCGGACTGGTTTCCGACGAGAACAGGAGGACGATGGCAGGGATTCTCGAGGATTTTTTCCCCGGAGCCAGCATAGAATGCGCTTCGGACCTTCTGGCCGCTGCCAGGGCGCTGTGGGGAGACGAACCGGGCATTGTGGCTATTCTGGGCACGGGGTCGAACAGCTGCAGCTATAACGGACGCAGTATTACCGGCAATATCCGGCCCGGAGGGTATATTCTCGGGGATGAAGGCGGAGGCGCCTCACTCGGCAGGCGCTTCCTTTCCGACTATATCAAGAATCTGGTGCCGGAGAGAGTGGCGGACAAGTTCCGGAGCCAGTTTCCGCTCCGTTATCCTGATATAGTGGAAGCCGTCTACAAGGGGCCGAATCCGGCAGGGTTTCTGGCGTCTTTCGCCCCGATGATCATAGGCATGGCGGACAGGGACAGTTATTGCGAAAGGATTCTGAAAGAGAATCTGGAAGCCTTCGTCACGAGGTCGCTGCTTCCGTACCGGATAGCAGGAGCACAGATGCGTGTGGGGGTGGTGGGTTCCATAGGTTTGGCCTGCAGCGGATGGCTTCAGGAAATAGGAGGAAGATACGGCATCGAATTTTGCAAGTATATTTCCGCGCCGATAGACTCGCTGGCCGATTATCATTCCAGGAAAAATTCTAATTTTGCATCCGGTTTCCGCCGGTGATGCCGGACAAGCGGATTTTCACTGGCGGGCAGTATAACATGCGCCTATGTATAATGAAAAATATCCGTCGGTCCTCCTGAAAGATGCTGTCGAAGCCATAGGGTCACTGCCCGGCGTGGGAAAAAGAAGTGCCCTGAAACTGGCCCTGCATCTTCTGAGGCAGCCAGCGGAAAACGTGAGGCACTTCACGTCGGCCATAGACAGGCTGAGGAACGAAGTGAAATACTGTTCCGTCTGCAGGATGATATCGGACGGGGAAACCTGCAGTATCTGCTCTGACGCGAAACGGGACCACAAGACCATCTGTGTCGTGGAAAGCGTGCAGGATGTCATGAGCATAGAGAAGACTCGCCAATATTCCGGAGTCTACCATGTGCTGGGAGGAATAATATCGCCGATAGACGGTACCGGGCCTTCCGATCTGACCATATCCGAACTGGAATCCCGGATAGCGGGACTTGCGGCCGGGAATCCCGCAGACGCGGTAGAAGTGATATTCGCCCTGAGCGGTGACGTGGAAGGGGAGACCACTGCATTTTATATTTACAGGAAAATAGCTCCTTACGGCATCAGGATATCGGCACTTGCCAGAGGTCTGGGCTTCGGAGACGATCTGGATTATGCAGACGAACTGACATTGGGACGGTCAATATTGAACAGACAGGTCTTCAAGCCATGATGCACGAGCCCTGCGGCCGGTTTTATTATCAGTACAATTTATGGGATTTGTTGAAATATTGCTGCTGGCTCTCTCCCTGAGTGCAGATTCTTTCGTTGTTTCTATGGGCGGAAGCGTGAGTCTGGGAAAGGTTCGTCCGCTCAAGGTCCTGCAGGTAGCCATGGTTTTCGGCGTAGTGCAGTCCGCCTGTCTTTTTGCAGGGTGGATTTCCGGGTATTCGATAGTGGCGTACATCAGCCGTGTGGCGAATTATGTTGCTCTGGCGGTGCTGGGGTATCTTGGGGTGTCCATGCTCGTGGCCGGCATCAGGAACAGTTCGGAATCAGTGGATCTGGGAGGGATGAAGAGCCTCTGTATGGCGGCTGTCGCCACGAGCGTCGATGCCATCGCCGTGGGTGTTTCGCTGGCTATGGGTGATACGGGTTTTGCAGATGCCTTTCTGGCGACGGTGCTGACCTTTGCCATTACCGTGATTGCGTGTGTGTTCGGGATTACGGCAGGGGCGGCTACCGGAAGGATATTCGGGAATGCCGCGAGGATTGCCGGAGGCCTTGTCCTGATTTTTATTGGCCTCAAGCCGTTCTTCTCATAAAAATTTGCCGGGAAAGCAAAAAAAGGTTAATTTTGCAGACTTTCGAAGAAAGACGCCTGAGGGGACTTTGATTCACCCTCTCGCGGAGCAGGGACGGCCGACCAGCCGAAATTATTATTTTTCCGACTGCCATTGCCGGAAGAAAACGGGTAAGGGGATGATTCAGATTTTCTACAAATCAAACGGCCAGATGGAAATGTCACAGAGTACTGACGTACTTTCCGGGCTGACTCCTGAAATGGTAGTGTGGATAGATCTTTTCGCTCCGTCCGGCGAGGAAAAACGCCTGACGGAAAATTTTGTCGGCACCACCATCCAGAGCAGGGCGCAGGCCGAGGAAATCGAGAGTTCATCACGTTTCTCCGAGACCGATACCGCCATTTTCGCCAATACCAACTTCCTGATACCGGGACCTGAGGAATATTCCATGGAGACCGTCTCGTTCATCCTTACGGACAATGTGCTGGTCACTCTGAGGGAATGTCCTCTGCGGAGCCTTACGGACCTGCAGCGCAAGATACAGGCTTTCCCGAAACTCTATCCTACGGGATATACGGTATTCGTCAGTATCCTCGAACAGCGTATCGACCTGGATGCGGACATGATAGAGCTGATGTCGAAGGAAATAGAGCAGTTCAACAGGAAAGTGAGCCTGGGAGAGGACATAAACGGGGAATTTCTTCTCGACATAAACCAGCTCCAGGAAAACACCATGCTGGTAAGGGAAAACATAGTGGACAAGCAGAGGCTGATATCCAGTCTCCTGAAAAGCAGCAAGTACCCGCATTCCCTGCAGCCCAAGTTGAATGTTCTGCTGAAGGACATATCCTCCCTGATAAACCACACGAATTTCGGTTTCGAGCGTCTCGAATATCTGCAGAATACGGTGGTCGGTCTGATTAACCTGGACCAGAACAAGATAATGAAGGTGTTCACGCTGGTATCCCTTCTGTTCATGCCTCCGACCCTCATAACGGGGTTCTACGGAATGAACCTGAAACTGCCGCTCACGGATACTGGCTGGGACGTGGTCATAGTGCTTGTGCTGATGATATTCTCGTTCAGCATAATACTGCTGATATTCAAAAAGAGAAAAATGTTGTAAAACTTTTTGAAAATCCGAAAATTATACATACTTTTGCCCGCCTTCCGACCGGAGGCGGGCTTTCTGTCTCCGTCAGGGCACAAAGGATAAAGTTTAACCCGCTAGTTTGTTTCAAGATTATCATTATGGAAGAAAACAAAACAGTAACGGCAGAGGCTGCACCGGCTACCGAGCCTGCAGCAGCACAGGAAACGGCTCCCGTACAGGCAGCCGAGGCACCGAAGGCTGAAAAGCCTGCTGCCGGCGAAGAAACCAGAACGGTTTCCAATGCGTCAATCGACCCGGACAAGTTCGACTGGGATGCCTTCGAAGGGAACAATGTTTCCGTAGAAGACAAGAAGAAAATGGAAGACATGTACGACCAGACCCTTTCAAAGGTGGTTGAAAACGAGGTCGTGGAAGGTGTCGTCACTTCAATCAGCAAGAGAGAGGTGATAGTGAACATCGGCTACAAGAGCGAAGGTGTCATCATGGCTCCGGAGTTCCGCTACAATCCTGATCTCAAGGTCGGTGACAAGGTCGAAGTGTTCGTGGAGACTGCTGAAGACAAGAAGGGACAGCTCCTGCTTTCACACAAGAAAGCCCGCGCCCTCCGTTCATGGGATATGGTTAACGCCGCATACAATGCAGGCGAAGTAGTCAAGGGATATGTCAAGACCCGCACGAAAGGCGGTATGATCGTCGACATCTTCGGAATCGAGGCATTCCTCCCTGGCTCACAGATAGACGTGAAACCTATCAGGGACTACGACCAGTATGTCGACACTACTATGGATTTCAAGATCGTGAAGATCAATCAGGAATTCAGGAACGTGGTGGTTTCACACAAGGCGCTTATCGAGGCCGAACTCGAGCAGCAGAAGATGCAGATTATCGGCAAGCTAGAAAAAGGACAGGTGCTCGAAGGAACTGTCAAGAATATTACAGGCTACGGAGTATTCGTGGATCTGGGCGGTGTGGACGGACTCATCCATATCACTGACCTGTCATGGGGCAGGATCAACCATCCGGAGGAAGTCGTTCATCTCGACCAGAAGATCAATGTCGTAATCCTCGATTTCGACGAGGCCAAGAAGAGAATCGCCCTCGGTCTGAAGCAGCTTACTCCGCATCCGTGGTCAGCTCTCGACCCGAACCTGAAAGTAGGCGACAAGGTGAAGGGCAAAGTAGTGCTTATCGCAGACTACGGTGCATTCGTGGAAATCGAACCGGGCGTGGAAGGCCTTATCCATGTGTCTGAAATGTCATGGTCTCCAAGACTCCGCGTGGCACAGGATTTCCTCAAGGTAGGTGACGAAGTAGAGGCTCAGATACTTACTCTCGACAGAGACGAGAAGAAGATGTCTCTCGGTCTGAAGCAGCTTATCCCTAATCCATGGGAGAATATCCGCGAGAAATACCCTGTAGGCTCAAAGCACACTGCCACAGTGCGCAACGTGACCAATTTCGGTGTCTTCGCAGAGCTTGAGGAAGGCATTGAGGGTCTCGTACATATCAGCGACCTTTCATGGACCAAGATCAAGCATCCTTCAGAGCTTGTACAGCCTGGGGACAAGATCGATGTAGTTATCCTTGACTTCGACGAGGAAAACCACAAGCTCAGCCTCGGACACAAGCAGCTTCTGCCTAATCCGTGGGAAGACATCGAGACTGAATACCGTCCTGGAACAGTACATACCCTCAAGATCGAGAGTGTAACGGACAAGGGTGCCGTCATAGCTCTCGGAAACGATATCGAGGGATTCTGCCCTGCCAAGGAGCTTGTCAAGGAAGACGGTTCAATGCCTGCAGCGGGCGAAGAGCTTGCATTCAAGGTTACTGACCTCAAGCGCAGCACAAGGAGAGTCGGACTTTCACATGTAAGGACTTACTCCGAGCCTAAGGCTGAAAAGGCCGCAAGCGAGTCTGACAACACCAAGAAAGCTGTCAAGAAAATCAATTCAACCATAGAGAAGACTACTCTCGGTGATATTTCCGAGCTTGCAGCCCTCAAGTCAAAGCTTGAAAAAGGCGAGTAATCTTTTCGGGAATGAATTTCACTCTGAATATATTGGGCACGGCTTCGGCCCTGCCCATTGTAAACAGATATCCGAGCGCCCAAGTACTGGATGTACGGGGGCGCTTGTTTTTGATTGACTGCGGTGAAGGTGTCCAGATACAGATGCGCAGACAGCATCTGTCCATATTGAAACTTGATACCATATTCATCACGCATCTCCACGGAGACCATGTATTCGGGATTTTCGGGCTTCTGTCCACAATGAGCATGCTCGGACGGAAGACACCCATGAATATCTATGCCCCGACGGCTTTCGGGAAGATTCTGAATGATTTCATGGCCTCATTCGGGGAAGGCTTCAATTTCGAGCCTGTACACCATGCCGTGAAAGTCTCCGCTCCGGAAAAGATATTCGAGACCAGGAACATGGAGGTTCTGGCTTTTCCTCTGAAGCACAGGATAGAGACATACGGCTATCTGTTCAGGGAAAAGACCCCGATGAGGAATGTCCGGAAGGAGTGCATAGAAAAATACGGGCTTACACTGGCTGAAATCGCCGCTCTGAAAAGGGGAGAGGATGTAGTCCGTGCTCCTGGTGAAGCCTGCGAACCGTCAGTGGAGAACGGTTTTGTCAGATTTTCGGGTTCCGATGAGCCTGCAGTATTGAAAAGTTCAGAACTTACATACCTGCCTTATAAACCGAGAAGTTTCGCTTATTGCAGCGATACGGCCCCGTTCAGACAGCTCTCCGAATGGATAAAGGGTGTGGATTTGCTTTATCACGAAGCCACATTCCCGTGCGGATATGAGTCATTGGCCAAGGCTACATTCCATTCCACCACGCTTCAGGCTGCCGAGTGTGCTGCCGCGGCAGGTGTCGGAAGACTGCTTATAGGCCATTATTCATCACGATTCCCGGATGCAAGGTTCTTTCTGGATGAAGCCAGAAGTGTTTTTCCGGCTGCGGAACTCTCGGCAGAAGGGATGAAGGTCGATCTGCCGCTTGTGAGAATGTAGATTTGTTTATCTTTGTTTCATTAAAAACGGCTTGCAATGAAATATCTAATTCCGGCTTCGATATTGGCGCTCCTGCTTGCCTTGTCCTCTTGCGGTGTGACGCATACGTTTACTTCTGTTTCGGATGAAAGTCTTGCGCGGACTTTCACCGGAGACAGTCCGCAGGAAAAGTATATTGTCAAGTATGCAGGTATAGCCGTCTCGGAACGTAAACGCTCCGGTGTGCCTGCCAGCATAACCCTTGCGCAAGGCATGCTTGAATCCGGAAACGGACTTTCGGAACTGGCGGTGAAAGCTAACAACCATTTCGGTATAAAATGCCACGACTGGAAAGGGGCTAAAATGTATTACGATGATGACAGGAGGGGGGAGTGCTTCAGAAAATACCGCAACCCCGAAGAATCGTACAAGGACCATTCCGATTTTCTGCGTTACCGTGACCGCTACAAGTTCCTTTTCGATTTCAGGGTTACGGACTACAAATCCTGGGCATACGGTCTGAAAAAGGCTGGTTATGCCACTGACCCGTCATACCCGCAGAAGCTTATAAATATTATAGAAGAATACGATCTGGACAGGTTCGACAGGGTATCACACGGAAAAGCGCTGCAGTCTGCAGGAACAGATTCCAAACCGTCCGGCTCTCCGTCAGGGAAGGAAAACACCGGAACTTCGTCTGCAGCACAGTCCGCAGTCACTGATGCGGCCGTCCCTGCCACACCTGCAGAGCTTGAAACTCCGAAACCTCTGTCTGACAGAAAGGGAAAGACCATGTTTCTGTCCCTGACCCGCCAGCTTTTTTCACAGAACGGCGTTCCGTTCGTGTATTCCGTGAAAGGAGAGACGTACTCCGATCTAGCCAGGACATACGGACTTTTCCTGGGGGAGATATTGAGGTACAACGACCTGTCGGAAGACAGGGAACTGGCCCCCGGGACAATAGTCTATCTACAGCCCAAAAAGTCGCGTGCGGCACGTCAGGTCGACAAATACGTGGCTGAAGGAGGGGAGACGCTGCGGGATATCGCCCAGAGGTATGCGGTGAAAATGAAAAGTCTTATGAAGATTAACGGACTGGACGGCAGTGCAGAGCTGCAGGAAGGGGAGATGGTCTTGCTTCGGAAATAGAAGAATATGCAGGAGAAAAGAATATTGGTAATATGTGCCGCGGCATTTCTGGCAATAGCTGCCGGTTGCGGCCTGTTTGTCGGATTGAGATATTATTATGACAGGAAAGCTCCGGAATTCCGGAATGAATACATCCTTTACGTTTATCCGGATACACCTGCCGCAGAGGTGACAGACTCCCTTGTTTCCGGGGCTGGCGCGAAAAGAACGGGCAGCATAAGGCGATGTGCCAGGTCGCTGGGACTTGAAGAAGGGCTTAAACCGGGAAAATACACGATACTGCCGGAGCATTCTGCCGCATACGTCGTGAGAATGCTGGCAAACGGATGGCAGACTCCCCAGAATCTTACTTTGTCAGGCACAGTCAGGTCGAAGGGCAGGCTGGCCAAAGTCATTGGCATGCAGATGATGGCGGATTCCGCGGAAATAGCGGCGGCTCTTGACAATGACAC
>DVIP01000085.1 GCA_018711225.1 Candidatus Cryptobacteroides intestinipullorum
TTCATATCGTAACTGTTTTTCATGTATTTTGAAATTTTCATGTCGCGAATTTAATATGAAAAAGTTTAACGCTCACAGGAAAAAGTTAAATATTTTAATTTGTATCATATTGATAATCAGCGAAATTTGACCGAGCAAAATAATGGGTGAATATAAAAGTTTAACAGAGGCCGTTTCCGATCTCCGCCATTCAATTAAATTAGTATTTCAGTAGTATAATTTTATTGCGATTTTTCAGCCAGCAGATTTCTGAGGTAGATTCCGAGATTGGTGTCGTGTTCTCCCAGTCCGAGTTTCTTGCGGATTTCGCTGCTGTATATGTAATGCCGTTTTTTTCGGATATAGTTTCCGATGTCTTTCCCCTTAAGACCGATCACATACAGGCAGCAATATTCTATTTCCGTTTCTGTAAGGCCCTTGTCTTCCAGATAACAGATGAACCTGGGATTTGCCGCGGCAAAAGTCATCCTGGTAGTATACATGAAGTTTTCCCTATTGTCAACGAGTCTTGACAGATCTTTGCTTGCCTTTCGGTCAATTTCCGAATCGGATGTGATTTCAGCTGCGAAAAACCTGTCCAGCAAGGCCAGTCTGTCAGACATGACTTTTCTGGCCTGAACACCGATAGGCGGGTTTTCAGAAATTATTTTGGACAACGTATTCTTTTCTTTTTCCAGAACAGCGTAATTTTCCTTGAATTTCCGGTTCTCTTCATTTTTGGCTTTCAGTCTTAGGTACAAAAGATGGGAAGACCTTCCTATCAGTATCAGGATGACTGATGAAACGGCCATTATGATATTTCGTAAATTTTTCTCCTTCTCTATTTTAAGTTCTTTTTCATATCTTTCCTTTATGAAGCCGGTATCCTGCTCCGCTATCACCATACTGAGCGAATCTGATAAGTCGGAATAGACTTCAAAATCTTCCAATGCGGCTTTATAGTTTCCGATTTCACTATTTAATGAACTGGATACGAGATAATATGCAGGATCATATTTGTAGTCCTGATTGTACTTTCTATATTGAATCAGTGCCCATTGTGCAGAATTATAATCACCAATGATTGTATAATTGTCCACAACGTCATGCCAGAAAATTTTTGTATGGTCAAAGTTTTTTATATATTCATCCAGTTCTTTTGATAATTCATAATAATCTTTTTTTACTGCTTTCATTTGCATGGATGAACTGTAATAATTGATTTTTCTTGAATCGCTTATATCATTCCATATTGATTTGACAGAATCCAGACACGCGGCAGCTGCTTTATAATCGCCATTGGCATAATGAAAATCACTTAAGTACAGTAGTCTTCCGGCATATTTGTCAATGTCTCCAGCCTTTAGGTAATATTCCATAGCTTTTTTATTACAACTATATGCTGATTCCAAGTCAAAAATATCCGTATAGACATCATTCATGACTGTGTAAAGCAATCCGGCAGCGACATCATCTTCGGCATCTTCCACGTAAGCCTCCGCCTTCACGAAGCTTTCCATGGCAGACTCCTTGTCGCCGGCATTCTGGTATATGCGGCCCTGATAATAATATGCCTTCAGCTTTTCATCAGGATCCCCGTGTCGTCTGTACCATTTTACTGCCACGTTTATCAGACTGTCATCCGTGGAGTCGATGTAGTTCTTGTCCAACGCCATCGAATACAGCAGGGCGAATCTGGCCTTGGCCTCGTGTCCGGGCAACTCCCCGGAAGACGACAGAGAGTCGAGGACCGAGAGCGCCCTCTCAGGATATTCCGAAATGAAAGACTCCACATCATCGAGGACGTGCGCCTGATTCCTCGCAGAGCAGGAAGACAGAATAAGGAATAGTACGGTCAGAATATATATCTTCATAAATCTTGACTTGCCGGACAAATGTGATGAACAGTCCTGCAAATGTAGTCATTAACCTGAATCCCGGGAAACGGATGATTGAAAATATTACACAAGCCCCGCTTAGGGGTCAAAAGTCCCGAAGGGACCGCGACCGGGAGTTTCGTACCGGCAGATTTGATCGTTCCGGCAGATTTGCAATCTGCCGGAATATAAACAAACAACCGGATTGCAAATCCGGTTGAACGACAAATGATTACAAATCCGGCTGAACGTGAAAGGATGGGGCCTGGTTAAACTGGAAGTTTTTCCATATCCTCACCCCCGGCAATTTGTGCAGGCACAATTGCTCTCGGTTCGTCAATGGTTTCGGAGAAAGACGTTTGAGGGCGACCAAAAGTCACTTTCGGGTCACCCTCATGTCCATATAATGAGAAACCGCTGGTCCGTCAAGCCATTGCCCGAATTTGCAGAATTTGGATATTCAGGATATTTGTACCATCTTTGCCGCGCTTTTTACAAAAGAGAGTTTTGTAATCCTCATCGGAGGGCTGTTGCAGCCGGATAAGATGACTGGGTAAAACCTTTCACCATGTCCGGCCGTTTTTGTGCCGGAGCAGGTGCATGTAAGACGCAGAATAAAGAACGGAGGTATTTTCATGAAAAGAGATGCTATTGATCTGGGTACGGTAAATGTGTTCAGGCTGTTCAGGAAAATCTTCATCCCGACACTTCTGGGAATGCTGAGTATGTCGGCAGTGACAGCCATAGACGGGGCATACGTCGGACATGGTATAGGAAGCGACGGAATCGCTGCGATAAATATCTGCATTCCGCTGCTCATGTTTTTCACGGGAGTCGGGCTTATGAGCGGCGCAGGCGTGTCCGTAGTAGCATCCATCCAGCTGTCAAGAGGAAAGGAAAAAGCCGCACAGCTGAATGTTTCCCAGGCACTGCTTTTCGTCACGGTCATAGGTCTGGCAGTATCTGTCCCCGTTATCATCTGGCCTTCTGAGACAGGACGGTTCCTCGGGGCATCCGAATCTCTCCTGCCGCTTGTGAAGGAGTATATTGTATGGTTCGCCCCTTCACTTCTTTTCCAGATGTGGTGTTCGGTATGCATGTTCATAGTCAGACTGGACGGGGCGCCGAAACTGTCCATGATGTGCAATGTCATCGCCGCTCTGGTGACAGTGGTTCTCGGATTCTTCCTCATATTCCCTCTCGATACCGGCATAAAGGGTGCGGGAATAGCCTGCTCGGCAGGACTGCTGGTGGGTTCTCTGGTCGGATTCGTCAGGATTTTCTGTTTCCCGAAAATCCTCAGGCCGCACAAGCTGAAATGGAGTGTCAAGAGCTTCAGGCTGACTCTCAGGAATCTGGGCTACCAGTGCAGGATAGGGTCGTCAGCCCTGCTTACCGAGGCTACGATGGCCATGCTCATGCTCGTAGGAAACAACGTGTTCATGAAATATCTCGGGGACAACGGAGTCGGGGCGTTCGGCATAGTCTGCTATTACATGCCTTTCGTATATATGGTCGGAAACGCCATCGGACAGTCCGCCCAGCCTATCATCAGCTATAACTTCGGTCTCGGATACAGGCACAGGGTAAGTATGACCGAAAAAATCGCACTTATGACGGCAATAGTCTGCGGTGTCATAGTGACCGCGATATTCACGTTTTTCCCGGAACTGCTCGTAGGTCTGTTCATAAATACGGAAAACCCTGCCGCACAGATAGCCGTAAACGGGTTCCCTTACTTTTCATTAGCATACGTGTTCTTCATATTGAACCTGACGATAGTCGGATATTATCAGAGTATAGAAAAAGTATGGCCTGCCACTATACTGGCATTATTGAGAGGCTTCATTTTCCTTATCCCTTCCTTCATGCTGCTTCCCGAACTGATGGGGACCAAAGGAATATGGCTGGCACTGTGTCTGTCCGAACTCATGACCACGGCTGTGGCGGTCGTCATGTACATTTGGATGCACCGTACAAGAATAAGGGAAAAGCTGGCGTTCTCAAGGTAAGCTCCATCATGGAACCCATGCCGGCAAAAAGGCTGGAATACAACGGAAAGACGGAGCCTGCAGATTGGAATAAGTAAAAATCTTCTTATTTTTGCAAGACTGAGCCGTAGGTATATCCGGGCAGTTTTAAGAACTCCGACAATGAAAATATCCAAGTACCTGATATCCGCCATGCTGGGCCTGCTGCCTTGTGCAGCCTCGGCACAGTTCTTCCTGGGCGGAGATGATCCGGCATCCGTAAGATGGTCATTCATCGAAAGCAGGAATTACCGTGTGATATATCCTGAGGGCCTTGACTCTACGGCCATAAGTTTTGCCCGCAGTCTCGAAAAATACCGCATTCCAGTATCGTCAAGCGCAGGATATGTGCCCGGAGAAATGACTTGGACCAGGATGCCTGTCGTCCTGCATCCGTACAGCGCCATTGCCAACGGTTCGGTAGCCTGGGCGCCGAAAAGGATGGATCTGTACTCCACTCCTTCAGGATATAAGCCTGAGCCCATGCCCTGGACGGAAATGCTGGCCATACACGAATCCCGCCACGTAGCCCAGATGCAGTTCGGGATCAGCCATTGCCTCAGGCCTTTCAGATACGTTTTCGGAGAAATGGCAAACGGTGCGCTGGCAGGAATATACCCTGACAAATGGCTGCTCGAAGGCGATGCGGTCGTGGCTGAGACCGCCTTGTCCCGCTCCGGAAGAGGAAGGGTGGCGGATTTCATGAATTACTACAGGATAGCCTTCGATGACGGGGATTTCCGGAATGCCGACCGCTGGGCATACGGCTCATACTGGCACAACACTCCCGACTATTATGCTTTCGGATATATGGTGCTGAGCGGTATCAGATATATGTACGATGTACCGGACTTTTCCGGACAGCTTTTCAGACATTATGCCCGCCGTCCTTACGACATAGTGGCGAGAAATACGGTGAGCAAGGAACTCACGGGGAAGAAATTCAGGGAGCTGGTGGACGAGTCCATGAAGCTTTACCATGACATCTGGACGGAAGATGCGGAAAACCGGGCGCCTTTCCTTCCTTATACCAGACTGTCGGAAGACCCTGGCATATTCACCGAATACGGGGAAAATCTTATAATAGACGATGAACTGTATTCCCTGAAAGAGAGTTTCAACAAAAGCAGGCGCCTCGTCAGAATAGGGGAAGACGGAAAAGAGAAAGTGATTTCAGCCTTCGGCAGTGATGTAGGCATGCTTTACTGGTCTCCGGTACTCCGCAAGATATTCTGGAGCGAGACTCTGCCCCATGCCAGATGGTCCCTGAAAAGCAGTTCGGCCATCAGGTATATGGATTTGGATACAGGTAAAAAGGGTACGCTTGCGAAAGACGGAAGGCTGTTCAACCCAAACCCGTCCCCTACCGACGGGCACATAGCCGTGACCGAATATACGGAAGACGGAAGGTCGCACCTGACTATCCTCAACGGCAAGACCGGAGAAAAGGAAATTTCATTCTCCGTCCCCGATTCCCTGCAGCTGGTGGAAACCGCATGGCACAATGACACAATATACGGGACAGCCATATCGGACCACGGTTTCGGAATCTACCATATCGAAATAAAGCATCTGAACAGGCATGATGAAGATTCGGATATCCATCATCACGACGACTGTCCGTACAGACATGACGACATCATTTACGAATGGAAAGAGACCATGTCCCCTGCACCGGTCATGCTCTTCAATTTCGGCACTGACGGACGCTATCTGGCCTTCACTTCAGACAGGACAGGAGTCAATGAAATGTATACCCTGGATCCTCATGACGGCAGGATATACCAGGAAACGAATACCCGTTACGGATGCGAGGATTTCACATTCAGCGCAGACGGGGAATATCTGATATGCTCAGCCGCGGACAAGACCGGCTTGCCGCTGATAATGATACCCGCAGACTCACTGATGCACAGGGAGACGGACTTCAGTGAGAGATTCCGTTATGAAATAGCCGATTTCCTGTCCGCTCAGGAAAAGGAAATTGCAGGCCATGGATCACCGGACGGAAATGAAGACATACCCGTGACCGGGCCGGAGAAATACAGGAAATTCCCTCATCTTTTCAATCTTCATTCCTGGGCTCCCGTATATTTCGACTATGACAACATCAGCGAAAGCAGCTATGAGGCATATTACAGCTATGTTTCGCTCGGGGCTTCGGCTTTCTTCCAGAACCAGCTCGGCACATTCACCGGATTTGTCGGCTATTCTGCCCATGAAGATCCGTCGGGTACAGGCCCGTGGAGACACTCCGGGCACATAAAGATGACTTATTCCGGTCTTTATCCCGTCATAGAGGCCGCTTTCGACATCAACGACAGGGCCTCCCGTACACTTGCAGGCATCAGTGTGCCGGACCTGAACACAGGTACCGTAACTAAGGAATACGGCTACATATACAGCCGTTCCCCTCTCGTTTCAGGAAGCCTCTCCATGTACATACCGTTCAATCTGTCATCCGGAGGCTGGTCCAGAGGACTGATACCGGCCATATCATACGAAATAAGCAATGACAGCTTCGATACGGGAAACAATGTGCTCCTGCCCTCCGGTCTCCATCCGGAATACGGTGATGCGGGCACGAATGTCACATACAGAAGACTGTCCATATATCAGGCACTGTCGGCTTCGCTGAGATATTACGCCATGATTCCTGCCGCACATGCCGATGTATATCCGGAATGGGGGTTCGGAATAGAGGCAGGTGCATCGGTTCATCCGGGACTCGGTGACATGGTGTCCCCGTCCGCATATCTTCATGTATACGGCTACACTCCGGGAATATACGGAAACCAGGGTCTCATGATTTCCGCCACCATGAACAAAAGAATTGGCGGCAGCACGCCTTTCGTATCGGGTGTGAACACTCTCCCGCGCGGATTGTCAGCCAACGAATCCCTCACATCATGGGCCGCCGGGCAGAGTTACGGGGTAAAACTTTCCGCAGCCTATGCAATGCCGTTCCCTATGGGGGATTTCCATATAGGGAACCTGTTCTATGTGACGCGCGGAATCATAACGCCGCATTTCGACTATTCATTCCTGGGAAAAGAGCAGCTGTTCTCGGCAGGAGCCACGCTTGAAGTGGAATTTGCGAATTTCATAGGACTGGAATTTCCGGCCACTCTCGGTGTGACGTATTCGTACAACGGCGGACCTTCTTTCTCCAGATTCGACAGGGCCGGATTCGGTCCGGGCAGGCATTATGTCGGGCCGGTATTCAGCATTGACTTTTAAAAGAAAGCAGGATGCGCCTCCGGATATTGCCAGTCATATTTTCACTCCTGCTGTCGTGCCATCATTACGGTTCTGCACAGATAATAAAGCCAGACCAGGATCCGGCCAGGATAAAATGGTACCAGATAAAGACTGAAGGATTCAAGCTGATTTATCCGGAAGGCTATGACAGTCTGGCCGTAAAATATGCGGAAATATACGCGAAATACCGTGTCCCGGTTTCCTTGACTTCCGGCTTTCTTCCTGCGAAGCTCCCTGTGGTCCTGCATCCGGAAAACGCATCCGCATCATACGCTCTCACACAGTTTCCTTCCCGGATAGACATGTCTGTACTTCCGCAGGGGCATTACGTGTTTTCATATCCTGTCCATGAAATGGCGGCCATAAGTCTGTCCAGACAGGCTTCACACCTGAATTTCGCGTCATCGAACGTTTTCAGACCGTTTACATGGCTTTTGGGAGAACTGTTTCCGGCAGCCGTCAACATGCTTTATCCAGACACATGGCTTCTGGACGGCGATGCTGCAGCAGCTGCCACAGCACTCGTTCCCGGAGGATACGGAAGATACGGGGATTTCCTGAACTATTACATGGCCGCCCTGGATGCCGGAGACGTGAGAGGCTACAAGTGGGACAGATGGGAGATAGGCTCATACAACAAGTATACGCCCGGCACGGACGCTTTCGGCTACATGATACTCAGCGGACTGCGGACATTGTATGACAAGCCGGACTATGCAGGCGACTATATGACCCGTATAAGCAAACGTCCTTACGATATATTCTACGGGACCAGACTAAGCAGGAAAACCACAGGAGAAAACCTCCATACGTCGGCATTCAGGACAATATTCGACTACCATCGGGAAATTTTTTCCAGAGAACTGGCCCTCAGGGCTCCTTTCACCTCGTCGGAACCTGTTCTGCCGGACAGAAACGGGAAATATACGGAATACATCTCATCAGCTGTCCTGGCCGACGGATCACTGTTCGCTGTACGCAAGTCAATGGAGCGGAGTCCGAGCCTCGTCAGAATCAGTCCCGACGGCAATATTGACAGAATATCGTCATTTTCCGACGGAAGCAGCCGTCCGGTCTGGTCAGAAACACTGAAAAGACTATACTGGAGCGAAACCGCAGGCGACTGGAGATGGAAGCAGAGAAAATACAATATAATCAGGTATTACGATTCCGTAAAGGACAAGACAGAATCGCTGGTGTTGAAAACAAACGTATTCAATCCCTCATTGTCCCCGGACGGCCTGAAAATAGCGGCCATATATGCCCCGGAACCGGAAAAGACTTCGGTAATCATCATTGACGCCTTGTCCGGGAACGTACTCTATATTCTGCCTTTCAATACCGGAAACACCCTCCTTACCGAATGCGCATGGTGCAGCGACGGCATTTACGCGTGCGGGGTGTCTGAAGCGGGAAGTTCAGTCTACAAGGCCGTACCCGGCAAGGAGACAGGAATGTACCGGTGGGAGGAAATCATCGGTCCGTCAAGATGTACCGTAAGGAATCTTTCCGCATGGGAAAACTCCCTCGTATTCTCATGCGACGCTTCAGGAGTGTTTGACCTGTACCTGGCATCTTCCGACAGCGGGAAATGGGATATTTTCAGGCTCACTTCTGAAAAATACGGTGCGAGGGACTTCGTTTTCGACGGGGACGGAGATACGCTTTATTTCAGCCGCATGGACCATCTGGGATATGACCTCCGGAAAGTGTCCTCTGAAAACCTCTTCCATATACCGGTATCGCTCGATACCGTAGCCAGACACGAAGTGGCGTCCGAACTGGCCCTGCAGGAAGCCGAAGCGGGAAAGGATGTATGTACCGGTGAAAGGCCGGAAATATCGGAACCTTCAAGATACAGGAAAGGCCTGCATCTTTTCAGGCTGCATTCATGGGCCCCTGTCTACTGCAATCTGGACAAACTGTCGGATTTGAACGGAGAGAAAATTTATGACTATGCCTCAGTGGGGGCCACTGTTCTGACACAGAATACTCTCGGGACAGCATACGGAAGCGCCGGATATTGCTGGAGACCTGATCCGGACGGGACAGGATGGGTACACGGGGGCCATGTTAGCTTTACATACGCAGGATGGTACCCGGTAATCGAAGGAAGCCTGAACATAAACGACCGACTCACATGGAATTACATAATGTCTGAAACCGGAGTGGTAAGCAGGAGCAGGAACACCGGTGTCTCCCTGGCAGGTAAAATAAAGATATACTTACCCCTTTCCAAGGAACTCGGAGGGAAAACGCTGAATTTCACTCCTGAAATATCATGGGAGCTGGACAACAACAAATACAACGGTCTGATCAACCATACCACCACCATATCATGCAAATTCAATCTGCTCAGGGATATGGCCAAGGCCGAAGTTTTCCCGAGACTGGGAATCGGTGCTGAAAGCGGCATCAGGACAGCCGTGGCAGTAGGAAGCGGCAGCCGCTCGGTAATCAAACTGGGGGATTCATGGTACCTGCATGCCTACGGATATTTTCCAGGCATAGGTCCAGGCCAGGGAGGAAAACTGTCGCTGACTACACAGATGCTGCTTAACAAAGGCATATACAACCCTGCTTCCGAAATACTTCCGCGAGGTCTTGAAGGCAGTATCATGAAGAACTTCTACAGTCCTGTCTCAGCCACGCTTCTTACCCTGGACTACGCCATTCCCATATATCTGGGTGACATAAACATCACTCCGCTGATTTATCTGAACAGAATGATAATAACCCCGCATTTCGACTACTGTTTCTCCACATATCCTGAAATGCACCTCTGTTCGGCCGGTTCTTCGCTGACTTTCCAGCTCGGAAGACTTCTGTGGTCCTTTCCTCTGGAAATAGGGGTGGATTATTCGTATAATTTCGGAACGTTGTTCTCAATCATGTCGGAAAGCGGTTCACAGGTCATCAGGCATTCCGTCAAGCCTGTCATCAGGATAAGTTTCTAAGAGGTTTTTCTTGAAATTCACCGGCCTGTTTTATAGATTTGCACAAAACATCAATAATCATGTCAATAACAGCAACAGCACTGGCTCCGTGCAGCAAATGCGGGGAAAAAACCGAAATCACCATATACAAGAGCATCAATATTTCCGAGAATCCCGAACTGAAGGAAAAAATCAGGAACGGTTCGCTTTTCATCTGGGAATGCCCGCATTGCCACCAGGCGAACCTGGCCAGGTACGAAACCCTGTATCATGACCCCGAACAGAAAACCATGATATGGCTCATGCCGTCCGGAGAATTGTCAGAGACGCAGATGCAGGCCATAGCGAACCATACAAGGGCAATGGGAAACTACAGGCTGAGGCTTGTGAAAGACGTAGGTGCACTGATGGAAAAAATCCTGATATTCGATTCCGGACTTGACGATATGGCAGTGGAGATGTGCAAATATGTCACAAAAATGGAACTTGTCTCCCGAAACGGCAGCGCCAGGGAAGAAATAGAGTCCATGCCTTTCCATTTTCACCGTACGGATGAAACTGATGGTGTCAGATCCCTCGTATTCATCTATCCTGCTTCAGGACAAATGGCAAGCCTGAATGTCGGTTTTAACGTATATGAGGATTCCCTGGGGATTCTCGAAAGGAATCCTGACATAATCCCCGGGCAGGACACGTTCATGAAGATAGACCAGGACTGGATTTCCTCATTCATGAAGTGATACGGGACACACCCTCACACAAAATGAAGGTCGCTACTGACCACAGAAATCAGTAGCGACCGAGTGTGTGAAAATGTGTGTTATGAAACGTGCATCACTGCACGGAAGCGATTTACTGCAATTTTCGTGCTCCATCGCTTATCACGACGTCATAAACTTTTGGTTCATGACCGAATTTTTCTTTAAATGAACTGATTGCCTTCTCAATAAATTTATCATAAAGTTCATTTTTGACAAGGTTTATGGTGCATCCGCCGAAGCCGCCGCCCATTACGCGGGAGCCTGTCACGCCGCATTCCCTTGCGATATCGTTAAGAAAATCGAGCTCATCACAGCTGACTTCATAAAGCTTGCTCATGCCATAATGGGTCTCATACATTTTCTCGCCCACTGTCTCGTAATCGTCTCTCTCGAGGGCATCGCAGACATCAAGCACTCTCTGGACCTCATCTATGACATATTCGGCACGCATGTAATCCTCTTCAGTAATGTCAGCCCTGACTTCCATGAGCCATTCCATGCTGGCATCCCTGAGAAATTCCACTTCCGGATGGTTCTTCCTGATAGCGGCGGCAGCCCTTTCGCAGGATTCACGGCGTTTGTTGTAGGCCGAAGAAGCCAGTTCATGCTTTACCACAGAATCGACAAGCACGAGCCTGTAACCGTCCGGATGGAAAGGATAATATTTATATTCAAGAGTCTTGCAGTCAAGCCTCATAAGATTTCCAGCCTTGCCGAAAACGGAAGCGAACTGGTCCATGATTCCGCATTTCACGCCGCAGTAATTGTGCTCCGTGGCCTGTCCGATAAGGGCAAGTTCGAACTTCTCTATATTCAGGTCAAAAAGATAATTCAATGCGAAGGCAAAGGTGCTTTCCAGGGCTGCGGATGAAGACATACCGGCTCCGAGAGGGACATCCCCTGCAAATACGGTATTGAACCCTGTGATTTTCCATCCCCTTTTCTCTATTTCACGGCATACGCCGAATATGTATCTCGCCCAGCTCTGTGCAGGAATATCCTCTTCCTTGAGTCCGAACTCCACATATTCATCCATATCCAGAGAGAATGCGCAGACCTTTTCCGTCCCGTTAGGCTTTATTTCAGCGATTATACCCTTATCTACAGCTCCCGGAAAAACAAAACCTCCGTTATAGTCAGTATGTTCGCCTATGAGATTAATCCTTCCTGCCGACGCGAAAAAGTCCCCTTCACCACCGAACAGGGTCTTGAATTTTTCTGCTATTTTAGCTTTCATGATGTGTTATTGAATTAGTTTAATGTATATATTCCTCAAATATAGGAATTTGTATCCGTAAATCAATCTTTTTTTACAATCATGATTATCGGAAGATGGTCGCTGATTCCTCCGGAGTACCTCGGACCGGTATATGTCCGGAGGGGTTTCATCCCGGAACAGGTATTGTCCCTGACAGCCAGGAAATCGGGAAAACATATTTCCATGACAGCGGAAGACTCCATATCAAGGCTTACCAGAAACATGTCTATAAGGTCCCATTTGCCGGAGAATCTTATGGTCCCCTCCCCTCTTTCATGCAGGTCCTTTCCGAGATTCACAAGCCTTTTTCCGGCCAGTCCAAGCGCCTCTCCGTCAGGATTGTCGTTGAAATCACCCATACAGACTATATTGTTTTCCCCTGCCGCCGACAGCGAATCGCACACATGAAGCATGACGTTCATGGCAGCAATCCTCTTTCCGTCAGTCGCAGCCGCACCGCCGTATTTGGAAGGATGATGGTTCACAAGAAAATGATACCTGTCTTCATCACTCCCTTCAAGACATACGTATAATATGTCTCTGGTAGCCATGCGGTTTCCGTCCATGTCCGCGCTCACCGGAAAGGTTTTCCATCCGGCACACCTGAACAGTCTTTTCCGGTAGACAAGGGCCACATCTATCCCCCTTGGATCCGGAGAGTCGGCGTGTATCTGTACATAGCCGTATTTCTTCAGAGCTGTCCCGTAAATGACTGACCTGAGCACGGAACCGTTCTCCACCTCGGCAAAACCCATGACATCAGGCATTCTCCCGTACTTTTCCGATATCCATATTATGCTTTTGGCTACGGAATGGCATTTCCTCCAGTATCTGCCTCCTGTCCATCTTCTCTCCCCTTCCGGACTGAATTCCCTGTCGGAGCTTCCGCCACCTCCGTCCGTGAAATCGAAGAAGTTCTCCAGATTCCAGAATACCGCCAGAAGGGAATCCGTGCCTGCAGAGGAAACGGCGCAGGCCGGAGACATAAGAAAACACATTATGCACGCAATAAGTTTCATGATGCAAATATCGGCATCATATCCCGGAAGAAACGCATGAAAAAGAAAAACAACAGGACAATTTCTTATTGAAAAAGAAAAAATCGCATAAAAAACAGTAAATTTGCCGCTTATCAAAAAAATCATATCATGTCATTGAAATGCGGAATAGTAGGACTTCCAAATGTAGGGAAATCCACATTGTTCAACTGTATAAGTTCAGGCAAGGCGCAGAGTGCCAATTTTCCTTTCTGCACCATCGAACCGAATATAGGTTCCACGATAGTACCGGACAAAAGGCTTGAAGAGCTGGAAAAGATATGCAAGCCCAGAAGAGTGGTTCCTGCCACTGTCGAAATAGTGGACATAGCAGGACTTGTCAAGGGTGCCAGCAAGGGTGAAGGTCTGGGAAACCAGTTTCTGGCAAATATAAGGGAGACAGACGCCATACTTCACGTCCTGAGATGCTTCGATGATCCGAACATTGTACATGTGGACGGTTCGGTAGACCCTGTACGTGACAAGGAGGTAATAGATATGGAACTGCAGATGAAGGACCTGGAAACTGTGGAGAACAGACTGGCAAAAGTCCAGAAACAGGCGCAGGCAGGAGGGGACAAAACCGCCAAAAGACTGTGTGAAATACTGCAGAAATACAGGGAAGTGCTTCTCGAAGGCAAAAGCTGCCGTACAGTGCATTTCGACAATCCTGAAGACCAGCAGCTGGCAAAAGAACTTTACCTGCTTACAGACAAGCCTGTGATGTATGTGTGCAACGTAGACGAGGCTTCTGCAGCTTCCGGAAATGAATATGTGGAGAAAGTGCGTGAGGCTGTAAAGGATGAAAATGCGGAGATTCTGGTCATTGCAGCCAAGATTGAATCGGATATAGCAGAACTCGAGACATACGAGGAAAGACAGATGTTCATAGAGGAAATGGGACTCAGTGAATCGGGAGTCGTAAGGCTTATCCAGAGCGCGTATTCTCTACTGAATCTCCAGACATTCTTCACGGCCGGTGCCGATGAATGCCGTGCATGGACCATAAACAAGGGCGACAAGGCCCCTAAAGCTGCCGGAGTGATACATACGGACTTCGAAAAGGGATTCATACGCGCAGAGGTCATAAAATACGATGATTTCATCGAACTGAAATCGGAAGCCGCATGCCGCGCTGCAGGAAAGCTTGGAATAGAGGGTAAGGATTATGTGGTGCAGGACGGCGATATCATGCACTTCCTTTTCAATGTCTGAATCCTGATATTAAAAAGAAGGGACAGGACCATAACGTTACGGCAGATTATAAACGTTGCGGCAGATTTGCAATCTGCCGCAAAAAATTTCAGCCGGATTTGCAATCCGGCTGAACATCTTATAATCCGTTTAAATACACATTCCGGCCTGTTTCTAGAAGAAACGGGCCCTGTTGTCTTCCACGTCCGCATCCTGCATCATGACAGGAAGAAGCGACTGTGATTCATAGTAAGCCATCTGTGCAGCCCTGTTCTTCACATCATCCTCGGTAAATGAAGCTCCGGTATCATGTGAAGTCACCTTGTACACATAGACTCCTATCGTACCTGCCAGAGGGGCTGAAATGACACCCTCTTCAGCGACAGAGACGGCACCGATGAATTTCGGATCCAGTCCCTGGTTCATATATGAAGAGAATGAAATGCCTTCCCTTGTGCTTACGGATGTACCCAAAGCCTCCGCTATAGCCTCCATGGATCCGAGACCCTCGATTTTGGAAGCCACTTCGGCAGCCTTCTTCTCTCCGAGCTTCTGGTTGTAAAGTATGGACCTGATTCCTGAAGCGGCTTCAGCCACAGGAGTATAGCCGTCCTTGTGCACCTTCTTCAGGGCAGCCACAATATAATAGTCGTTATTTATATTGAGCACATTGGACACTTTGCCTTCTCTTGCCTCGTATGCCCACTTGGAGACTTCCTTGGTCCTGTCATTTATGGAACCTATGTTTTCTTCACCTTCACGGAGATTGTTCCTGGTAAGTATCGCGAGACCTTCCTCGTCTGCGGTCTTCTTGAAGTTTTCGTATTTTCCGTCAGACTTGGTAGCCAGCTCGTTTGCCTGGACATAATACTCATTGATGGTATTTCCGCTCGGCAGCGCCTCTTTTTCAAGGATAGCCACCTTCTTCTTGAGCACAGGAGCAGTCCTGTCGGTAACCTCGATGATATGTACGCCGTAATTGGTCTCTACGGTATAGAAAGAACCTGTTCTGGCGGTAAATATGGATTCAAGTCCAGGGAACATGGTATTCTTTGTCATCCATCCGTACTCACCCGGCTCACCCTGAGGATTGTTGAATGCGGAATACTGGGCCGCTACGTTTCCAAGATTGTCCTTTCCTGTCTTGAGCACGTTCAGAAGGCTGTCTGCCAGTTCCGTCTGCACACCCTGGAGAAGCACTCCTTTCACGAATACGGAGTCAGGCACCATGGCTGAATCCATGATTCTGGCTACATAGAATGTATTGTCCTTGGTGAGAACTTCGGAAACGGCACCTTTTCCGTTAGCCTTGTCGAAGACGAAATCGTCTATATCAGCCGATACTGTCCTGAGCTCGCCTTTCTTGTACCATTCGTCCACATACTGCCTGTCGGAATTTTTCATGAGGAAGTTCTTCACATTGTCTGTGGATGAAAACTCGTCATACACTCCGACTATCTTTTGGTTGGCATCGGAAATATCTGTCTTCGAAGGTTTTACCTCAAACACCACATACTCGATATCCCTGCTTGCAGTCTGCCTGTACAGTTTCTTGTGTGCCTTATAGTAGCTCTTTATCTCTGCATCGGAAATCTCTATGGTGGTGTCCCTCTGATAACCGTATGGCAGCATTACGAATTCCACTCCCACGGAATTGTTGTTCTCGGCTATCTCGTTGGTCATCATAAGAGGATTGATAAAGTCCCCTGCACTGAAAAGACTGTTGTACTTCACGTAATACTGGTCAGTGGTGACTGTATTCTGGAGATAGTCCCAGAACATCCTTGCCTGACCTGACTGGTCATACTGCATGCTCTGGAGATAATTGCTGAGCATATCCTTGGAGAATGCACCTGTCTCATCCACGAAAATCTGGGAGATGAGAGGCGATACCATATCACCGGAAGTGAGATCCACAAGCTCTGACTCCCCTACCTGGATACCGGCCTTCCTTGCATTGGCCAGAAACATGTATCTGTCGACAAAAGTCTTCCATGCCATATTCCTGACATACTCCATTTCCTGGTCAGTATTCGCATTTCTCCTGTACATGTATTCGAAAATACGGTTCTGGTAATTCAGTTCGTTGTCGAAGTCCTGATAAGACACTGAATTGCCGTTGATCTTTCCTACACGGTACTTTGATGACATCGACGAAGCCACCTGGCTGATGGTATTCGGGTCGATGATAAATGAAAGCAGAGCCAGTGCTATGACTACTGAAATCAGTATTCCGAACTTAACTCTGATTTTTTCAAGAACAGCCATTTTACTATTGAATTTAAATTATTTCAAGGTTTAAAGTGTTATGGAGCGCGAAGATAGCAATTTTAGTTGAATCTTTGACTATTTTTTTATCAAAGGGCCTATAAAATTGGCTGAATCTATCCTTACTTCAGTGCTGTCATGCACCAGCACACCGTAACTGTCGAACGGACGGAGAATGACTGAATTTCTGGCGCGCTGGTCGGATTCCATACCGTACCCCTGCATATATCCGTCAGGAGAATATAGTTTCACATAACAGTCGGTATATATCTTCTCGTTCTTCCTGTCCCAGTAAAGAGTATCGGTTTCCATCACTTCCTGGTTTATGATATTCTTCACCACCACATTCCCGTAGGCTTCCCACTTCTCGCTGTCGTCCTTCTCCACCTTCACATGCCTGCCGTTGTCTGCCGTTATTTCCGTTTCCAGAAGACCTTCTTCGTTATATCCGAACACGGACAGGCCCTTCGGAAAAAGCTCGTATGAGACGGAATCATTCTGGTATCTCTCCATTACTTCGGCTTCCATCCTCATCTGGAGCCTTCCGTTTTCAGACTGCACCACGAACATATTGTCGACAGTCTGTACGGGAGTGGAGGACAGGTCTATCTTTTCAGCCGTTTCGAGATTGCTTCCTCCGCATGAAGACAAAACGAAAGCGGAGCCCAGAAGAAATTTCAGGGCTGCCGCACTATAATCTTTATGTCCTCGTTTCGCAAACAAGACCATGGACAGTATTACTGCTGTGTCTTGACAGTAGTCACTGCACGCATTCCGCCGCAAGACACTGTGTATGAGTCTCCGTCAGTGACATTGTACATGAATGCCTCTGCAGTCTGAGGATAATACTGACGGTACTGGGCAATATGTTTGTCAGCCTCTTCAGCCAGTGAAGGATCAGCCTTCTTGGCCTTCTGCATATAGTCCACAGCCACCCAGTAAGGGGCCCTTCTTTCTATTTCGTTACCCTGGCATACGAGTGACCCCCAGATGGTACCGATAAGCATATATGACTTTCCTGCATATGAAGGATCAAGTTCGGCAGCCTGAAGCGCATATTCGAACGCATTGGCATTCATCGAACTCTTGAATGCGAAAGTAGCGGCTTCGTATGAGTACTGTGCATCCGTAGCACTGTCTGACTCAGGATATTCTATCGCCTCGTCTATATACTTGAAGGCATTTTCGGTATCACCCTCTGCAGAATACAGCTGATAGAGGAAGTGAGCCGAACTGTAATTAGGAT
>DVIP01000086.1 GCA_018711225.1 Candidatus Cryptobacteroides intestinipullorum
CTCCTAATGATCCGCGCAGGGCAGGGTCAATCATGAATGCTCCGGACGAACTTCCTGATTATCAGTGGGCAGCTGACCACCAGTACAACGAAACAGGAATGTGGCAGAAAAAATATACCGGAGTCAACGCCAAGAACGGCAGTGAAATCGTCAGCTACAGCGAAATGATGTACCCTGGCATCGTGGACAGCGACTACCAGATCAACAACACCCAGGATCTTGTCATCATCAGATTCGCGGATGTCCTGCTGATGGCTGCCGAACTGAAGGAAGATGCAGGTCCTCTCAATGAAGTGCGATCCCGCTCGGGGCTTCCGCCTGTAGCATACACTCTTGAGAATCTGCAGAACGAGCGCCGCTGGGAACTCGCCTTCGAAGGACTGCGCTATTATGACCTGCTCCGCTGGGGAATTGCAGGTGAAGCCCTGGCAAAACAGAACGGAGTGGCAGTTAAGAATGACAACATAGACGATACTATGGACCTGGGAGACGTAGCCACCAGAATCAAAGAGACAGGCGGCTTCCTTTTCATCCCTCCTATCCAGATAGAGCTTTCGAACTATGTACTCACTCAGACACAAGGATGGTAAACTCTAACGACAAACGAATATGAAACACTTGTTCAGATATATTATTGCGGCTGCCGTCACCGTGACGGCATGCGAACCGATAGTCAAGGATATTCCCATGGGCGGTGTGGTCGCCCCGGAAGACCTCATACTTTCGGTAACCAATGAGAACGGCGGAAACAAAATCCGGATGGAAAACAAGACTCCGGGAGTCGGCTCTCTCTGGGACTGGGGAATCGGCAAATCGACATACTCCGTATGCGAAACCATTCTCCCGTACACAGGCGAAGTGACAATCAATTTTACAGGTATCTGTGACGGAGGGACAGTGTCTACTACCTGCACTGTAAACATAGACAAGATTACGGAAAAGATTCCTGAAGAATGGTACCTTTTCGCGAACGGTTCTTCCGAAGGAAAGGAATGGACATGGAATGACGAATCCGACTGGTGCTACGGTACCGGAAGCTACGGATGGGAAACATCCCCTGACTGGGATTCATGGGCTGTCGGAGACACTCCCGATGTAGGCGAAATCTCGATGGACGATTACATCAAGTTCGATCTTGACGGAGGCGCCAATTTCACTTCGTATGTTGACGGTGTAGAGACCAAAGGCACATTTGTCTTCGACATGACAGCCGGAACGGAAGGCTACAGTATCGGCACCCTCACACTTTATGACGCATCCGTCCTGCTTCCTGTAGACGGATATGAAGGCGAAGGCGCCGGAATCCTCTCGAAGTTCGACATTATAGAACTGACAGATGACACTATGGTACTTGCAGCAGCCCTCGACGGACAGATTTTCCAGGATGAAAACTGGAACAGCTACGCCACATACTGGAATTTCAAGAAAAAACAATAATTTTTAGGTCAAACCATTGTAACTGAATTGAAATGAATCTATCTATGTACGGCGGACTTTTATGTGCCGCGCTGCTGGCAGGAGGATGTTGCTGCCAGGCCGAAAATGAAATTCTTCTCGACGAGGGATGGAATGTGATTTCATCCGCATCGACTGATTTGTCCGGTAAGGAAATATCCTCTCCCGGAACCGACACAAAGGGCTGGTACGATGCTGTGGTCCCGTCTACCATAATGGGAACCCTTACCAGGAACGGAGTCTACACAGATGCTCTGGAAGGTCTGAACTACAAGAAAATAGACAAGACCCTCTTCGACAGTCCGTGGTGGTACAGGAAAGAGTTCAGGATGCCGGCCCTGAAAGACGGCGAGCATGCCCAGCTGGTATTTGACGGTATCAGCTACCGGGCCAATGTCTGGCTGAACGGCCAGAAGATTGCCGACGCTGACGACCTGTACGGAACATTCCGCCGTCATTTCATAGATGTGACCGAATATGTGGGTAAAGACAATGTCCTCGCCGTGGAGGTGTTCAGGGCACAGCCAGGCGAACCTAATATAGGTTTCGTGGACTGGAACCCCCGCCCTGTCGATGAAAGCATGGGGATCTTCCGTGAAGTCAGAGTATTGAAGACCGGTTCCGTGGCCATATCGGATGTCGCAGTCAAATCCAAGGTAAACCTTGAAACCTTGGACGAGGCCTGGCTGACAGTTGAGGCCAGACTGGACAATCTCTCCGGAAATACCGTTGAAGGAACCTTGTTCGCAGAATACGAGGGAGGTACAGTAAAGGTGCCTGTAACCCTCAAGGCCGGCGAAAGCAAGATCATTTCCGTGGGCAGTGACGAACAGGAGGTCCTCCATGTCAAAAATCCGAGACTGTGGTGGTGCAGGAATCTCGGGTCACCGGAAATGTATACCATGGATTTCCGTTTCGAGACGGAAGGCCAGGTGACAGACAGCGAGAAGACTGATTTCGGAATCCGTGAGATCAAGGACTATTTCACGGAAGAAGGCTACAGGGGCTTTATCCTGAACGGAAAGAACGTCCTCGTCCGCAGCGCCGGATGGACCGACGACATTTTCCTGAGAAACACCCCGGAAAGCAATGAACGTGAAGTGCAGTATGTCTGCGACATGAACATGAACTCGATCCGTTTCGAGAACATCTGGGGGACATCCCAGAATATATATGATCTCTGCGACCGTTACGGGCTGCTTGTCCTTGTAGGATGGAGCTGCCACTGGGAATGGGATCATTATCTGGGCGCTCCTTGCGACGAGTTCGGAGGCATTTCCTCTGAAGAGGACATGGATCTGATCGCACAGTCCCTGAAAGACCAGATACTCTGGCTCAGGAATCACCCGTCCATCATAGGCTGGTTTGTAGGAAGTGACATGATGCCTCGTCCGGCTTTGGAGAAACGTTACCTCGAATTCCTTCCGGCCATAGATGACCGTCCGTATCTTTCCGCAGCCAAGGAAATGACAAGCGAGGTTACCGGACCTTCGGGAATGAAGATGGCCGGACCGTACGAATATGTCAGCCCGCTGTACTGGTATGATACGGATAATGCTCCGGGAGGAGCCTTCGGTTTCAACACCGAGACCTGCACGGGAGCCTCTCTGCCAGTGATAGAATCCTTGAGGAAAATGATTCCGGAAGACAAGCTCTGGCCGCTGAATGAATATTGGGACTATCATTGCACGGCGGCATCCCAGGATATGAATACCATGAACGAGCTGGTAGAAAACGTCACCGCACGTCTGGGTGAGCCGAAGAATCTGGATGATTTCCTCCGCAAGGCCGACTGGCTGAACTACGAAGGCACACGCGCCATGTTCGAGGCCTTCAGAGCCAATATCCCTTCAGCTACAGGAATCGTTCAGTGGATGCTCAATTCCGCATGGCCGTCCCTGTACTGGCAGCTGTATGACTGGTATCTCGAACCTACGGCAGCATACTATGGCGTAAAGGACGGAAATGCAGTGCAGCAGCTGATCTATAATTACAAGACCAAGAAGGTCGTTGCAGTGAATGAAGGACTTGAACCGGTGGACCTCGACTGCCGCATGACCCTTTACTCATTGGACGGGAAGGTGATAGATGAAGCTATTGCAAAGGTTAATGCACAGCCGTACAAGGTAGAGGAAGTCTTCGATGTCAGGATTCCTGAAGGCAATGCTTTCCTTATGCTGGAAATCCTCGGTGAAGACGGAACAGCGGTATCCGACAATTACTATTGTCTTGCATCCGAAGATGACGTATATGACTGGAAGAATTCCTCATGGTATCAGTCTCCTGTCAGCAAGCCTGCCGATTTCAAGGCACTTGAGACCATGCCGGAAGCTGAACTGGCAGTAAATGCAGCAAGGACCGGCAATGAAGTGGAAGTCTCCCTGAACAATACATCAGACGGTTTCGCATTCTTCGTCCGCCTTTCATTCAAGGACGGAGCCGGCAATCTGGTTTCCCCTGTATTCTATGATGACAACTATGTCAGCGTTCCTGCCGGAAAGACGAAGAAAGTGAAATGCGTCCTTCCAGAGGCAGCCAAAGGCGGTGTCACCCTCGTATGCAGAGGCTGGAACATCCCTGAAACAGAAATTGCCGTAAAATAGCGGCGCATCCGAATATCATCACAGGAAGAGGGTGAATTCTAAGTTAAGACCAAATTTATTTTAACTTTTTTCGTCCACGATTTAGAAGAGTGATTACAATGAACGAATCACTCTTCTTTGCTATTATTTAATTAAGGAAGAGAGTGGCTTATGCCATT
>DVIP01000087.1 GCA_018711225.1 Candidatus Cryptobacteroides intestinipullorum
ACACAACCGGAAACGGATGGCCTGGAAGTTTCCATGGAAACTTCCAGGCCATCCGTTTCCGGTTGTGTGGTCGCAGAGAATATTCCATCCCCTGTCTTGGCATTCAAGTCAATAATGAAGACTCCGGAGAGGAAAAACAATAAAAGTGACTTACACTTCATAGATATGATATTTACGTAAGAATAATACTACAACCAGCCTTCGTTCTGCTGAAGATTTGCCATCTGAACTTCTGATGCAGGGATAGCCCATCTGGTATAATGATCACCGCCAAAATCATAGTTGGTGATATTTGTTCCCCAGAGGTCCTTAAGTCCTGCATTCGGTCCGAAACGGAATTCTTTCCAGGTTCCCCATCGAAGTTCCTCTGTATAGAGGACTTCCTCGAGGGCCAGTTCCCAGCGTTTTTCATTACGTATGCGGGCGCGCATGTCTTCCTGACCGGTAACTTCAGTATATTCATTGGATCCGAGAGGCGCAACTCCTGCACGTTCGCGGACCATATTGACAAACGGAATTGCATCCGTATATCTGGAAGGTCCCTGCTCATTGATTGCCTCGGCAAGGAGCAGAAGCAAGTCGGCGTATCGGAAAATAGGCACATCTACTGGATTGTATGTCGCATCAGTACATTCGCGTCCTACTGCTACGAACTTGCGTGGACAATACAGCATGTTGCTGTTGCGCCTGGTGCGGATATCGTTGCCTACATCGGTTTCATCGGATCTGAACGGATAACGGTATACATAAGTCAGTTCTTCACCATAGTATCCGCCGAGATATTCGGAATAAGGAGTAATCACTGTCGCTGCGAGCCTTGGATCACGGGCCGAGTAAGCTGCCATCAGACGGGCTTCATTACCATCCGGAAGATACTTTGACACATCTGCTCCATCTGATACGAGCGTATTCAACTCGGCATCAGTCAGTCCGTCTCTGCAAAAGAAAATTTTACGTGCATTCGGAGTCATTGAACTGTATCCCGGCAGATAATCATCCCATGAGAAAGGCTTTCCGTCGGCACACTCATACGTTTCGACAAAGTCCGTGCTGACATAGTAAATATTATATCCATTACCTGCAGTTTCCCAATTACCGTATGAACGGCTGAACACGTTTCCTGAATTTACCAGATTTTCTGCCTGAAAACTGAATATCATCTCATCACACCGTTCGTTCTCAAGAGTGAAAAGGTCTGCATAAGACACACCGGCAGGAAGACTGTACCCCATCCCGGTAACTGCACGAAAATCCTGCTCAGCCTTCTCCCAATCTCGAAGCCACATATATACCTTGCCGCGCAGCATATAGCATGCAGCCTTAGTGATACGGCCGTAATCCGAACTGGAAGAGGCATACTTGTCAGGCAGGCTCTCACAGGCAATGCCGTCACTCAAGTCCTGGATAATAGTCTGCCATACGGCCTCTTCGCTTGAACGTTCTTTGGTATACTGGCCTGGGCCTAGGTTTTCGAGATATACAGGGACTCCCCTCCAGAGACAGTTAAGACGATAATAGTTATATGCCCTCAGGAATTTGGCCTCAGCCTTTCTGCAAGCCTTGGTAGCTTCATCCATATCCGGCACGGCATCTACATGTGAAATAAAGTCATTTGCCCTGTTCACACCTTCATAAAACCGTTTCCACCAGGTGAGGAACATGTCATTATTCGGCTGAATCGTCCCCGCAAGATACAGGAAACTTCCCGTAAGACCGGCAGTGGCCTGTGGATCAAGCACGCCTGCAAAGGCATCCCAATTAAGTCCGTCAGGTGTTGTGTAATCGTAAGCAAGTGTAGAGTATGCCCCTATGAGCACCGCCTCTGCCTTTTCCGCAGAGTCGAATACAGTTGCAGCACTATTCCTGTCGTACGGGTAGCGATTGAGAAAGTCGTCACATCCGGCAAGGGAAAGTGCGCAGAGAATCGCAGCGCCTGTTGTTACAAGTGTATTTTTCATATCTTTTCTTCGCTCCTCACTTAAAATTTGATGCTTACGCCAAGCGAGAGCTGGCGAATCTGGGAATAGTAATTCATCATATTATTGAATTCCGGATCAATACCAGGGAAATCAGTAAATGTGTAGACGTTTTCAGCACTGAAATAAATTCTGAGTTCCTCCATGGCAATCTTTGATATGAGGCGTTTCGGGAATGAGTATCCAAGTGTGATATTTTTGATTTTCAGATAGTCTCCTTTATATAGCCAATGAGTAGAGTAGTTCGATCCCCCATTCTGCTCGCCTCCATAGTTGCATGTCAGACGTCCGTGATCGGAAGTGATATTGGTTCTCGGATCCGAAGGATTATCAGGATCGTAGAAATAATGGTCATAAGCAATATCATAAGGAAGGGAAGTATCGCCTCTTGTCGAATAACTGTTGAAGCCGAGGTATCTCCAGTAAATCTTATGTCCTCCTGCACCGGCAAGATTCATGGAAAAGTCAATACCTTTCCACTGTGCGCTCAACTGCAGACCGTAATAATATTTCGGAGTGAGAGAACAGTTCTGGAAAGTGTAGTCATAATCATTTCCGTAAATACCGTCACCATTCTCATCTGCATATATAAAATCACCGTACCATATCCCCTTCTTGTCAATGGTTTTGTTCGGCATGAAGACAGCACCGCCATCTACCATGGCTTCCAGCCAGGCCATATCTTCAGGAGTGCGGATCATGCCGTCTTTCGGACCGCCGTCAGGATTGACCGTACCGTCAGGATAGAAATAAGACCCGTCCCCGCCATAAAGATTAAGAAGATAATATTCATTTATGATTTTACCTTCCATCACCTTTCTGTTGCCATCCAAAGTGCTGGAGACCTCACCGATATTGGTTTGCCATACTCTGCCGCCATATTCATCTGTGACCCAGCCTTCCTGAAGAGGACCTCTGTATTTCGTCACTTCATTCCAGTTGCGGGTGAAGTTTGCACTTACGGAATAATGGAAGTCTCCTATATTGTCCTTCCATCCCACAGTCACCTCGACACCCTTGTTGGTAACATCACAGAGATTCTGGGACGGAGCAGCCTTGTTGCCTATCGTGGCATAAATAGGTGCGGCATAGAGAATGCCGTCAGTCAGTTTGTGATAGACATCTGCCTCGGCAGTAAGACGGCCGCGCAGGGCAGCGAAGTCAAAACCGATATTTGTTGTCGTCGTGGTCTCCCAGGTAAGGGTATCGTTGTTGATGGATGACACTATGCCGGCCACCTGACTGCCACCCAAAGAATAGGTATAGCCTGTGTCATATGTAGCGAGGTATTCGTAGTTGCCTATGGAATTGTTTCCAAGGCGTCCCCAGGATGCACGGATTTTCAAGTTGTCTATTCCCGAACCCTTCATCCATGGCTCTTCCGAGATTCGCCAGGCAGCGGATACTGAAGGGAACAAGCCCCAGCGGGTCTCCGGAGAGAATCTTGAAGATCCGTCATATCGGAGATTGGTCTCGAAAAGATATCTGCCGGCATATCCATAAGTCAGTCTTCCGAAGAACGAAGCTGCAGCATAGTCTGTAGTCGTTCCCGAAATGCTTGTCAGAGTGATGGCATTGTCCAGCTGGAGAAGATCAGCATCCGTCATTTCGTCCTTCCTTGCGGAAGCGTTACGATAACGATAATATGTCGCTTCGAAACCTGCCATAATGGAGACGTCATGTTTTTTTGCGAAAGTCCTGGTCCATGACAGGTTGTCCTGAACTGTCCAGC
>DVIP01000088.1 GCA_018711225.1 Candidatus Cryptobacteroides intestinipullorum
AAAACGCTGCCGCCGCGACTAATATGAGAATGGTTATGAGCATGGGGATTCAAGTTTAGGACAATCCTTACAAATTTAGCAAAAATCATGACAAATATTATGAAACCGCACCGTAAGATTTCTCATGAAAATGAAAAGTGATACCGAAGAAATCGTTAATTGTAGTATATTTACGGGACTTAACGGAATTATTATGGCTCAGCAGAAGACCAAGTCAGTATGGTTCTGTTCCTCTTGCGGAAATGAAAGCCCGAAATGGATGGGGCGTTGTCCGGCCTGCGGGGAATGGAACACGATGGTAGAGGAGAAGGTGGTGACAGGCGTTTCCAGGAAACAGGAGGACAGGACTCCTGGCGCATCATCGAGACCCCTGTCCCTTTCTGAAATTGATTCCACGGAAGAAGCCAGGATTACACTGCACAGCGCGGAGATGGACCGGCTTCTGGGCGGGGGGATAGTTGAGGGTTCCCTGGTCCTTATTGCCGGCGAGCCCGGAATAGGAAAATCCACATTGTCCCTGCAGATTCCCCTTCATTGCGACGGACTGAAGACATTGTATGTCACGGGAGAGGAAAGTGCGCGTCAGGTGAAACTCAGGGCGGCGAGGCTGGGAGGCGACGGCAGCGGCTGTCTCGTCTACAGCGAGACTCTCATGGAGAACATATTGGCGGAAGCCCGGAAAATGATGCCTGACCTGATGATAGTGGATTCCATCCAGACGGTCTATACGCAGACGATGGAGTCTTCACCGGGTTCCGTTTCACAGATAAAGGAATGCGCGTCAATGCTTTTGAGGCTGGCCAAGGAGACTGGGATTCCGGTCATCCTGATAGGCCATATAACGAAAGAGGGAAGTATTGCCGGACCCAAGGTTCTGGAACATATCGTGGATGTGGTCTTGCAGTTCGAGGGAGACAATACGGGGGCTTACCGCCTTCTGAGAAGTATCAAGAACCGTTTCGGCTCCACTTCCGAAATGGCCGTCTTCGAAATGACCGGTTCAGGGCTGAGGGAGGTGAGCAATCCTTCAGAGATGCTTATTCCCATGCACGGGCAGGGGTTGAGCGGAATAGCGGTAAGCGCCATGCTTGACGGATCAAGGTCGTTCCTGATAGAGGTGCAGTCGCTTGTAAGTTCCGCTGCATACGGTACGCCGCAGAGGTCTGCCACAGGTTTCGATGTCAGGAGGCTGAACATGTTGCTGGCCGTCCTGGAAAAGCGTGCGGGATTCAGGCTGGGTGTCAAGGATGTGTTTCTGAATATGGCCGGAGGTCTGAAGGTTTCGGATCCCGCCTGTGATCTGGCAGTCATCTGTGCCGTACTTTCATCCAATTTCGATTTCGCGATACCGTCGGACGTCTGCTTTGCCGGGGAAGTGGGGCTCAGCGGCGAGATACGCCCTGTCTCGCAGACAGAAAGAAGGGTGGCTGAAGCTGCCAGGCTTGGTTTCAGGACCGTCTATGTATCATCCTTCGGTGTCCTGAACAATCCTCCGCATGGAATCCGTATAGAGAAGGTCCCAGATGTCCCGACCCTGTGCCGCATGTTGTTCAAGGGTTCGGAATGACATTTCCGTCAGTCCTGTCTGCCTGCGGAAATCAGGAAAATGAGTCTGTCGGCGATTTTCTGCATTCTGTACTGTGAAAGCAGGGAATTGTTTATCATTATGGAAAATACTATTGGCTTTTCCTGCGGCCGGCCGGAATATTCCGATGCATTGCCGGGAAATATGTAGCCGCTGAAGCATTTGATACCTGTCATGGAACCGCTTTTCAGCCTGATCCTGCATTTCAGGTTCATGTCGTGGTCCGTCATGACAGTCTCCATCGTCCCTTTGTCTCCGGGCGAAGGCAGGCTGCTGACGAAGTCGCCGAATCCCCGGCTTTTTTCCATTTCGCACAGGAATCCGCACAGGAATGACGGAGACAGCAGATTCTGTCTGGAGAGTCCGCTTCCGTCCCTGATTGCGGTCTTGTAGCCGGAAAGCCCCATGTCGGACAGAAGTGTTTTCAGAGCTGTACGGGACTGTTCGTAATCACCGGATCCGGAGACTGATTTACCGAGAATATGGAACAGGGTTTCTGCGTAGACATTGTTGCTGTCATGGTTGGTCATGCGGGCGATTCCGGAAAGTTCCGCCGAATACGTGCAGCCGGCCTCATTGATTGCATTTACGTCGGCAGGGCCGTCTTCCGGTGCGAAATAGCCTGTGTCTGCAGGTCCTTCCGTGCATTCTGTCCCTTTCATTCCGAGCCAGTCGGCGAAATATGAGGCGCAGGTGTATGCCGGAAACTTGTTGCTGCATTCCAGTGTCCTGGAAGATATTCCTGCCCCCAATGTGCCTCTCATAATGCCTGTCGGAGCCAGGTCGGAGGTGTAGTAATACAGTTTGTCTCCTGTCCCTGGAGCCCCGGTCCGCGATTCGTTCCTGTATGTCATCCATCCGCATACCGGAAAATCTTCTTCTATCTTCACGGGATCACCTTCGGAATCTCCTGCGGCCGCCTTGAAATCCTGCTTGTTTTCGAAAAAGGAGAGCCCGCTGATACCTGCACCGTAATATGTCCCGCAGTCGTCCCACTGCCAGCTCTGTTCCTCAGGCATGATGTCTCCGAAAAACCTGTCGTCTCCGACTATATGACCTTCAATTCTCCTGATTCCGGCACATTCCAATATTCTCTCCCACTCCCCGAACAGTTCCGGGAGCGATGCCGCAATACTGTCATCCGAGGCAATCGTAGGGTCTCCGCCTCCCATGATGTAAACGTCACCTGACAGGGTGCTGTCAATGATTTCGCCTGTATATCCGATCCTCGTGACAAACCGGAAATCTCCGCCCAGCCTGTCCAGGGCCAGTCCTGTCGTGACCAGCTTCATGTTGGAAGCCGGCATCAGGAGCCTGTCGGGATTCAATGAGACTATCGTGTCCCCTTCCGCATCCAGAGCCAGGACGCCTATTGAAGCTGCCGACAGTTCGTCCGCCGCCATTTTTTCCGCGTACTGCTGTGCGTAGCTCCTGTATTCCGCCGAATGTCCGGTTCCGTCTGCCAGTGCAGCCGACGGTATGGCCAATGCCAGAAAAAAGAAAAAAATCTTATTGGAAAAGAAAATCATCGTACCGGCATGTTTGTTCTTACCTCCAAAATTACTACATTTGTATGATACCGTGAAATTTTCGAAGAAATCTATTATCAATAACCTTTATATTATGGATCAGAATAAGAAATGCGTCCTGGTTTCAGGCGGCGCCGGGTATATCGGCAGCCATGTTACAGTAGAGCTGATAGAAGCCGGCTATGATGTAGTGGTCGCCGACAATCTTTCCAACTGCGACCTTACATGTTTCGAAGGTGTGAAGAAAATCACAGGCAGGGATGATATCCCGTTCGAGCAGATAGACTGCTGCGACCAGAAGTCCGTGGATATGGTTTTCGAAAAATACCGGATAGATGCCGTAATCCATTTCGCCGCTTTCAAGGCGGTAGGGGAGTCTGTGGCTGAGCCTATCAAATATTACAAGAACAATCTGATGTCATTTCTGAATATCCTCGACGCTTCGAAGAATCACGGCGGATGCAACGTACTTTTCTCGTCTTCTGCTACAGTATACGGGGAGACAGACAAGCTTCCTGTGACGGAGGAATCTCCGAGACAGCCTGCTGCAAGTTCTTACGGGGCCACAAAACAGATTTGCGAGGATATCCTGGTCGATGTAGTGCGTGCTACAGGAGCCTACGGGAAGGAAGTCCATGCCGGTGCAGCGGAACTCGGACCTGTAAAGGGCATCGCACTGAGGTATTTCAACCCTATCGGGGCGCATCCTTCTGCTCTGATCGGCGAGCTTCCGCGCGGCGTGCCGAACAACCTCGTACCTTACATTACGCAGACTGCCATAGGAAAGAGGGAGTGCCTGAGTATTTTCGGAAACGATTATCCTACACCTGACGGGACTTGTCTGAGGGACTATATAGACGTGGTGGATCTGGCCAAGGCGCATGTGGCTGCCGTAGCCAGAATGCTTGACGGTAAGATGAAGAAGGATTACGAGATATTCAATATCGGTACGGGCCGTCCTGTTTCCGTCCTTGAACTGGTAACCAAGTTCGAGAAGGTGAACAATCTGAAACTGAACTACAAGTTCGCTCCGCGCCGTCCGGGTGACATTACGGCTATCTGGGCCGATACGTCACTGGCGAACAGGGAGCTGGGCTGGAAGGCGGAGCGTTCCGTGGAGGAGACTCTCTCCGCTGCCTGGAAGTGGGAATGTCATCTGGCAGGGAAATAGTTTTCTGAATAAATAAAGTGAATCCGGTGAAATGAAAATGAGAATTTCATTTCACCGGATTGCTGTTGTGTGGGCGATGACTGCCGAAAATAAAAACAGCCGGATTGCAAATCCGGCTGAACGTATAATATTATAGCTTATAGCTTCGGCTGAAGGAAAGTCTGTTATCTGCCTCCCGGCTTCTTGTCTGAGCGGCGGGCAGGTCCCTTGCTGTCGCGGCGCGGTGCCCTGTCTCCCTGAGGACGCGGACGGCGTTCCGGCTCTACATAGCCTTCCGGCTTAGGCAGCAATGCTCTGCGGGAAAGTCTCATCTTGCCTGTCTTCTCGTCGATTTCAAGCAGTTTGACATCCACTTCGTCACCGATATTGAGCACGTCCTCTACCTTGTCGGTCTTGCCCCAGTCCAGTTCCGAGATATGGAGCAGTCCTTCCTTTCCAGGAAGAATCTCCACGAATGCACCGAATTCGAGGATGGAAACCACTTTGCCGTGATAAACCTCACCGACCTCAGGCGCAGCGCAGATACCCTTGATCCATTCGAGCGCCTTGTCCATGGCTTCCTTGTTTTCTCCGAAAATGTCCACAACGCCCTCGCTGTTCTCTTCCGTGATGGTGATGGTCGTGCCTGTCTCTTTCTGAATCTTCTGGATGACTTCTCCGCCCTTTCCGATTACGGCTCCGATGAAGTCGCCAGGTATTCTTATCTGGATGATGCGCGGAACGAACGGCTTGTAGTCGGCACGAGGTTCGCTGATGCACTTCATCATTTCACCCATGATGTGGAGTCTGCCCTGACGTGCCTGTTCGAGAGCCTTTTCGAGCACCTCATATGAAAGGCCGTCCACCTTGATGTCCATCTGAGTGGCAGTGATGCCGTCCTTTGTCCCGGTCACCTTGAAGTCCATGTCTCCGAGGTGGTCTTCATCGCCGAGAATGTCGCTGAGGATAGCGTATCTGTTGTTAGGGTCCTTTTCGTCAGTGATAAGTCCCATGGCGATACCTGCTACAGGTTTCTTTATCTTGACACCTGCATCCATGAGGGCCAGGCATCCTGCGCAGACCGTAGCCATGGATGAAGAACCGTTGGATTCGAGAATGTCGGAAACCACACGCACCGCATACGGATTCTCCGGAGCGAGCGGAACCATCGGCTTGAGAGCCCTCCATGCGAGGTTCCCGTGTCCGATTTCGCGGCGTCCCACACCTCTCTGCGCCTTGGCTTCGCCTGTAGCGAAAGGAGGGAAGTTGTAGTGGAGGACGAACTGTTCCGTCTTCTGTACCAGCACTTCATCGAGTTCCTTCATGTCCAGTTTGGTACCGAGGGTCACAGTAGACAGAGACTGTGTCTCACCCCTGGTGAAGATAGCCGAACCGTGTGCGCAAGGCAGGTAGTCTGTCTCGCACCAGATAGGGCGGATTTCCGTGCATTTCCTGCCGTCGAGACGGATGCCCTCGTCGAGGATCATCTTCCTCATGGCCTCTTTCTCTACGGCATGATAGTATCTTTCGACCATCATCTGCTTGGCTTCCCTTTCCTCTTCAGGGATGGTCTGGTAAAATTCTTCCTTCAGTGCATCGAAGGCGTCGCTTCTCTCATGTTTCGGCAGTCCTGACTTGGCGATGGAATAGCATCTGTCATAGCAGAATGCCTCTACTGCCTTGCGGAGCTCTTCATCGTTCTCTTCGTGGCAGTAAGTCCTCTTGACTGTCTTGCCGGTCTCTTCCATGAGCTCCATCTGCACCTTGCAGTGCTTCTTGATTTCGTTATGGGCGAACTTGATGGCTTCGAGCATCTCGGCTTCACTTACTTCCTTCATCTCGCCCTCGACCATCATGATATTGTCGTATGTGGCTGCCACCATGATATCCAGGTCGCAGTTTTCCATCTCACTGAAATTAGGGTTGACCTTAAATTCACCGTTGATTCTGGCGACCCTCACTTCAGAAATCGGACCTCCGAACGGAATGTCACTTACTGCCAGTGCAGAAGATGCCGCAAGCCCTGCAAGTGCGTCAGGCTGTATATCCTTCTCTGCAGAGATAAGGTTTATGGTAACGAACACTTCTGCGTGGAAATCCTCCGGGAAAAGAGGCCTGAGAGCCCTGTCCACAAGCCTTGCCGTGAGAATCTCGCTGTCTGAAGCCTTGCCTTCACGTTTCATGAAACCGCCAGGGAACCTTCCGGCCGAGGCGAATTTCTCCTTGTAGTCTACCTGAAGAGGCATGAAATCCACATCCGGCTTCGCGTCTTTTGCGCAAGTGACACACGCGAGGAGCATTGTGCCCCCCATCTTCACTACGACCGACCCGTCTGCCTGCTTGGCGAGCTTGCCGGTCTCGATTTCAATTATCCTTCCGTCGGATAATTCGATTTTTTTGTTGATGATATTCATGTAATAATTTTCAGCCTGCCTCCCCCTATGGGAGTTGATTTATACTTATTGCTTTACCTTCATATCGTGACCTGTGCCGACCGCAGACCGATCTTTTTTAGCCGGAACAGGGTGGATTGCATCCTAAAAAATGAGGGGAGACCCATGCGTATGATCACCCCTCATTGCATTCTTTTCCCTATTATCGACGGAGACCGAGTTCCTTGACGATATTTCTGTATCTCTCGATATCGGTTTCCTTGAGGTAATCAAGAATACGACGTCTCTTACCGACGAGCTTCAGAAGCGAAAGACGGGTAACATGGTCTTTCTTGTTGCTTTTGAGGTGCTCGGTAAGATGAGCGATACGGTAGGAAAATAGAGCAACTTGACTCTCAGGAGAGCCGGTGTCCTTATTAGACTTTCCGTACTTCGCGAAAATCTCCTGCTTCTTTTCAGCCTGTAAATATTCAGCCATCTGAAAAAAATTTAAAGATTAATAAAAGGTGACATGCAAACCCCATTCGGGAATTTTGCGGCGCAAATTTAAGTATAAAATCAGATAAAACAATATTTTCTTCCGGAAAAATTTGATAATCAGTGCATGGAACGGATGTGTCTTCATGACAGGGCTGTCCTACTTGATTTCTCAGTTCTATGTTCTCATTTTATGCCTTATCCCATACTTATGTTCCGCGCCTGCCTCCCAGTCACTCTCCACTGTGGCTTGGGTGTCGGCATCCGGACTAAGCACCGTAGCGGTAAAGGTCATGTGGATAGCGTATGGTTGAATTGTATATCGCTTCATGATGTTCGGTGTTTGGGGTTATTGTTTCGTCAGCGTAGGCAGCTTTCCGGTGAGTTCGTACTGCCACTCTGAGCCCGCTTTCTGCAATGCGGTGTTCATGGAATCAATGGTATCTTCCCATTTAACATTTGTACCGTCCACCTGCTCGGTTCCGCCGGTGGTGCCTGCCTGATTTTCACCGATGCCTTCTTCCTGGCCGTTGTCTCCCCAGTAGCAGGCGGTGATGACAGGGTCATTGAAAGCTTTATAGTTCCGTCCCGTTACGCCGCCTGTAGTTCCGTTCGGGCCTTTGACAGCTCCCTTGGCATGGTAGCAGGCTTGGAGGGTGCCCTCAACGTTTTGTCCCGTTACGCCGCCTACATAGACGGTGCCGCTTCCGGAACCGGTCACTTTGCCCCAGGCATAGCAGGCTTTGAGGGTGCTGGATGAGCCGTTGCTTCCCACCACGCCGCCGGCAAAGTTGCTGCCTGAGTTGATACTTTCAAGGGTCACATCGCCCGTGGCATAGCAGGCGGTCAGGGTGCCCGAAGCATTGTCTCCCGTTACGCCGCCTACATAACAAGAGCCGGTTCCGTCTCCTGTACCGGTCACGCTGCCCGTGGCAT
>DVIP01000089.1 GCA_018711225.1 Candidatus Cryptobacteroides intestinipullorum
CTCAAACGTCTTTCTTCGAAAGACTGGACCCATCCTAACCCCCTGCACCCCCTATTAGGGGGATTGTGCGACTCCCAGTCGCGGTCCCTTCGGGACTTTTGACCCAGCCCCTTAATTATGGCTCAGCCAAAAGTCACGGAACCTTTATCCAGTCCGAATACCCTGAATTTACCCCCGAAAAACATCCTGCCCCTCCGCTGACATTGGTATAGGCGAAAGTTACAGGGGCAAGACCGATGAAACCGAGAATATTGCTTCCCTTATCGGCACGGGCGATCTCATAGCGAAGACGTTCAGGGGAAATCCGCCGTATTTCGATACGGAAATAGGACGCCATGTCAGAAGAGAACGGAAATGAAGGGAATGTCAATTCCATTTCCTTGCGCCCGCCGTTGAAAGAATCGTCCAGGATGCAATAATACTGATATCCGTCTTCCCAGACGACATCAAAAGGTCCGTTGTCCATAACCTGTGTACCGAGGTCACCGTAGGGCAGCTCCACCATGTGGCCGGGATCATTGTCCCCGGGTTTTCCGTCCGATGCCAATGTTCTGAAACTGAAGGCATACGCATCATCGGTACCGGCATTGTCCCCGAAGGAGAACCTTACGTCAAGATTGTCCCCGTCCCTCGAACAGGTCATCTCCACGGCAGGCGGATTCTGCGGTATGACGGTGCTGGCAGACGCAGTCTGGAATCCGTCGGACTCGGCAGTCACAGTCACCTCGTCGCCAGGCGATACCGTATATTCGTCGGCGATGAGTCCGTAGAAGGACTCTATCGTGATGTAATCCTTCACATCTATCAGTTCGGAGTTCCTGTAGACCTTCAGCGTGCACCTGGATTCCTCGCTGAACTCCCTGTCCCCTGCAGCGGACGGCACCGCGTAGAGATACATCTGGAAACTGGCTGATCCTGAAGCGGAGTGTCCGGCGATGATATTGCCGTCGAGCAGGAAAAGCGGGGCTCCGTCCAGCTCCTTGAAATCGAACTCCACCTCGCAGGCGGCAAAGGCCGTGAGGCAGAGACAGAGGACAGGTATTTTCAGGTATGTTTTCATTGCTCAGAATTTTAAGGTGTAGCTGAATGACGGTATTATCGGGAATATGGAGCGTCCGGTCCCGTACAGGCTTTTGTCATCGCGCTCGTTGACAGCGACGAAGACGACATTTTTCCGGCAATAGGCATTGTATACCCCGATGTTCCATATATGTTCCAGACCTCCCTTTGATGTCTTGCGAAAATTCGCGCCGAGGTCGAGCCTGTGGTAATCCGGCAGGTTGACGTTGTTCGGTTTCGTGTATACGCGTTCGAAAACTTCTCCGGGATTGTAAATATGCGTGGCTACGGTCATCCAGCCTCCGCTGTTGTAGTTCCATGTGGCATAAAGTTCCACCGTCCTGCTGACCTGCCAGCAGCCCATAAGGGTGAGTTTGTGCCGGTTGTCATGTCTGTGTAAGTACCAGTCTGTCCAAACGGCGTCGAATTTCCTCTGGCTCCAGGACAATGTATAATATGCTGTCAGGGATAATGCCACAGAGCGCCAGCCGAATTCCGCCTCAAGTCCGTATGACCTGCCCTTTCCCCTGTTGAAGGAAGTCTCCCATGTATCGAGCGGAGGGAAAAGGGCATTCGAGCCCGAATATTCCAGAAGATTGTCCATCGTCTTGTACCAGCCTTCGAGATTCAGGCGGAAATTGCAGGGAAGGCTGCAATACATTCCGCCTGCCACCTGTCTGGAGTGCATCGGGGCGACAACGGATGTGGAAGGAAGCCAACAGTTCGTAGGAAGGTCGAGATATGTGGTGGAAACCAGATGGGCGAACTGGCTCATTTCAGAGTACGAGACTTTGAAATCCGTTCCTTCACAGCATTTCACGCTCAGGGCCACCCTCGGTTCCAGACTGTTCCACACTTTGCCCGGAACGCCGTACAAGGCATATCTCAGCCCGGCATTCAGGGAGATTCTGTCCAGGAATGTCATTTCGTCCTCGGCATAAAGCGAAAATTCATGTCCGATATAGCGTCTGGCGGAATCGTCCCTGTTCCGGACAGCATCCACTGTCGTCAGGCTCTGTCTCGACGGATCATACAGATGGAACTGGTATGATGCCCCGAATCTGACATCGTGCATCCCGGAGGGCTGCCAGAAAAAATCCGTACTTGCCGCCGCATCGCTTACCCTCGATCTGTTTGACTCATCTATCGAAGTATTGTGTTCCGTCGTGTCGAACTCCCAGTCATTCACATAATATTGAACGTCGGCATCACTTCCGGTATAATAGAGGATTGCCCTCATTTTCATGTTGTCACGAATCCTGTATTTCCAGTTCAGGGAGGCGAGGGTATTGCCCCAGGCTATATCCGCATGAAGACGGTCCGTCCCGTATACGGTCATTATTTCCGAGTCCCCGGAATATGTGGCGGACTGTTCGGTGTCGAGTTTCAGTTTCAGATGGTCGCGTCCGTGGTAGAATTTGAAGGACAGGATATTGTCTTTGCCGAACCTGTGTGTGACGGAGGCGTTCAGGTCATAAAATGAATACGTCCCGCCTATGGTCTCCCCTTTCGTGTCCCTTTTGTTGACCAGGGAAACAATCGGTGCAAGCACTGCATCCATCCAGCTTCTCCTGAATGCTGCACTGAACGAGGTCTTCCCTTTCACTATCGGCCCCTCGAACTGCAGCCGGCCGTCAATAAGTCCTATCATGAATGAACCGTGGAATCTTTCGGGGTCGCCGTCTGTCGTTGTGACATCCACCACGGAACTCATCCTGCCTCCGTACCGTGCCGGGAATCCGCTTTTGTAAAAGTCAAGATGATTCACGACATCCGTGTTGAATGACGAAAACAGACCTCCGAGGTGGCTGATCTGGTACATGGGGACACCGTCGAGAAGAAAGAGATTGTCAGAGCCTTCTCCGCCATGGACATAAAGTCCGGACATCAGTTCTGTCCCGGCATTCACTCCCGGCAGATTCTGTATCGCCTTTATCAGATCCGGTGAGCTGAAAACGACATTCCCGTATATGAAGTCTCCCTTTTCCAGCCGCTTGTGACCGGTCTGGCTTCGGGCCTGTTCCGCATGTCTGTCTGCCGTGATCATCGCCTCCACGATGCTGTCCTTCTTTTCCGCCACGGACAACGTATCCCTGAGCCCTCCCGGGACGGCTGCACTGCATAAGGCCGGAAACAGGAAAAGAATGCAGATTCCGGATACGAATCTGCGCAAAAGGTGGTATTTCCGCACTTCTCTACTCATTGCCAGGAATTTAGGAAAAGGGCATGCCTGCATGAAGCATATCGGTTCCCTGCAGGCTTGCAAATATAGGATAATATCCTGAAATTATTCTGAAGATTCTTCCGCCCGAAATTGATTCCCGGATAATGGCAGGTCAGCAATAATGCGTATCTTTGGACTTCGGTGTTGTACTGCTGCCGGAAAATCCGAATCGGGCAGACGATATCAGGATGCTGATTGAAAACCGAGATTAAGGGAATTATATATGGGAAAAAATGGATTGCCGGAACAGGAGATTGCCACGGAACGTCTCATTCTCAGACCGTGGATGGAATCCGATGCAGAATCGCTGTACAAATATGCCAGCGATCCGGCCATAGGCCAGCCAGCAGGCTGGCCACCGCATACGTCTGTGGAAGACAGTCTGAATGTGATCCGGACTGTGTTTTCCGCTCCGGAGACA
>DVIP01000090.1 GCA_018711225.1 Candidatus Cryptobacteroides intestinipullorum
CCGCAATAATCCCCGAAAACGCAGTTAGTCGCACATAAATATGTTTTTCGCTAAAAACATATTTACATTAAAAATGTTTTTTACAAAAATCATTTTTCATTTATTTTTGTTTTTTACAGAAAACACATAACTTTGGAATATCTAAACAGCGGATTATGGACAGATTATTCGAAAGGCATGATGAATACATAAATGCAGTCCCTATGGATTTTATCAGGAATTTCATGGACACTATAAACTGGGACAGCAGGCTGATTTGCATAAAAGGCCCTAAAGGTGTAGGAAAATCGACGTTGCTTCTGCAAAGGATAAAATCATGCTTTCCAGAAGGAGACAGACATGTCCTTTACTGCTCGGCAGATACGGGATATTTCGCCACACATACACTCGCCGACACTGCAGATCAGTTTGTGAAGACTGGAGGCACTGCACTGTTCATCGACGAAATACACAAATATGAAGGCTGGAGCCATGAACTGAAAGAAATCCATGACCTGCACAAGGACCTGCACGTAGTAGTCAGCGGGAGTTCACTCATAGAAATGAACAACGGGAAAGCCGACCTTTCGAGAAGAATGGTAGAATATGAAATGCCCGGACTGTCATTCAGAGAATATATAGGATTGGAAACCGGGAACAAGTTCGACACGATCAGTCTGGAAAATCTGCTGGAAAATGCATCTGCATTCTGCAACGGGATAAAGCAGAAATGCCGTCCGCTGGAATATTTCAGACAATATCTTATATCCGGATATTATCCATTCTTTTTTGAAGACAGACCCACATACGGATTGCGTCTGGAAAATATCGTAAACTACACTATAGACACGGAACTGACTTCACAGAGAAATATAGAGACAGGCAACACGCGGAAAATCAAAGCTCTGCTGCAGGTAATATCGGGGATGCTACCGTTTGAGACCGATATTGCCAAAATATCGAGAAATATAGGAATCCAACGGCTTACGACCCTGAAATATCTGAAAAGCCTGGAAGAAGCGAGAATAATCCGAAGGCTTTTTAGCGACCTGAGTACAACAAGTGACCTGCAGAAACCGGACAAGATTTTTATGGACAACACCAATCTGCTGCACGCTCTTTCACAAAGCCGTCCTGAAACCGGAACAGTCAGAGAAACTTTTTTCTGCAGCCAGCTTGCAGGTGCCGGACACTCCATAGAATACGGAGGACTCAAATCGGGGGATTTCAGGATAGATAAAAAATATATTATAGAAGTAGGCGGACGCGACAAAGGATTCAGTCAGGTGAAAAATGAAGAAAACGGTTATGTGGCCGCTGATGATATTGATTCCGCAGTATTCCGGAAAATCCCGCTATGGGCATTCGGATTCCTGTATTAACCGCTGCGTATCATAAAAGATGTCAGACTAACCACAAAAATCGGCGAAAACGCAGTTAGTCGCGCACAAAAATGTCAGACTAACCGCAAAAAGCCGCGAAAACGTAGTTAGTCGCGCACAAAAATGTCAGACTAACTGCAATAATCGCCGAAAACGTAGTTAGTCGCGCAGGGAGTGGTTCCGTTCCGGGCAGGTTACTGATCCGTTCCGGCAGATTTGCAATCTGACGGCATAATTTCAGCCGGACTTGCAATCCGGCTGGACGTATGCGATGATACGGCTACCCGGTAACTGCAAATCCGGCTGTATGAAAGTCATGACGGCGTGTCATGGGGCTGTGGCAAAATTCGCATTTTAACAGCCCCTATTTTATTCGGCACGCTTGAATGTCATTTCAAGATAAGTCCATGGTGAAGTAGGTTTTTCGTCCACATACATACCGAATTCTTCCATTTCAGGGAAGAAAGAATGTGAAACAAAGTCAAGAACATAAAAATCAAGAAGCTCTTCACCGGTTTCTTCATCTGTTATAAAATTGACTCCCACATAAGCGACCTTATCCTCACTTACATCAGAAGAAGAAAAATACCTGTTCACGTTGTCCAGTTCAACCAACAGGACCTCTCCATTAAAATTCTCCCCAGATGTCTCCTTATTATAATAATAGCCTTGGTTAATATTGGAAACACCTATGAAATAATCCTTGAATGAAGACTCGAATGCAGGGGTGAATGTTCCGGCAGACAGATCGAATGTCATTCTGTCATTCTCATTGAATACCGGCACCTTATCTATTCCTGTATAATACTGGTCAAAGTACTGTCCGATAAAATATTCCTGGTCTGTAATGAGTTCTTTAATCACCCATTCGCCGTCCAGTTTTTCGAAGATAGGTCCTGCAAAAGTAATCTCAATCTTATAATTATCTCCTAAGTGAACAGTTTCCGATTCCTTAAGGCGGAGGACAAGTTTGTCTTTCCCCTCCTCATACTGCAATCTGTTGACTACAAAAGACGCATCCAGTTCCCTGGCACCTATTTCGACTGATTCTTTCCCTTCGGCAAATTCGAAATTCACTCCACGCTCGGCAGTACTTTCATCTTCAACAACCTCAAACTCGACAGAAATCGGCCTATCCATTCTCTTCAACGCACCTTTATCATCATACATCTGGACCGTAACAGTGGCATTATCCATTGCAATCATACTACTGCGCGAAAACGTCGCATATACTGTCACCGGAGTCAGATCGAAAGACACCTCGGACAAATTACCGAGCCTGAAGCCATCCGGAGCTGAAATGGCAGCTGTCACGGATTTGTCATTGACAGTAGTAAGTGTAGTGACAGTAATCGTGGTCACAGGCGTTGCACCACCTATGATGAAAGCCTCATCCGATACTGAATAGTCGACGCCCTTTTCAGCATTTCCACTGAATGTCAGCGGCACGGTTACAGGGTCGGTTCCGTTATATCCTGTAGTCATAAGTGTCAGGGTAAAAACGCCGTCAGTATTGACTGGCTGTACGGCAAAACTCACTGTCGGGATTTCCACAGTGTTGTCCGGCTCGCACGATACCATGAAAACGGTCATCGCGGCCATCATTGCAAATAATACTTTCTTCATAATTCCTTATAATTTGGTTGTTTTTGTCATATAAAATCTCCGGCTGGACCGGCGCAGGGATTGCAAATCCCTGCGAACGATAAACTTGCAAATCCCTGCAAACGACAGACTTACAAATCCCTGCGGACGCCTTCAAGCCGGAATCAGTTGCCGGCAATATCGGCATTGTATTCATCCTGCAGGGCTTCGATTATATCCCTCTCATCCATCGACAGATCCACAGGATCCGGCAGAATGAACTCCGTGGCATAACCGTCATTCATCGGCGGCAGTTCGCTGGCATTGTCGCACGAAACGAAAGACATCAGAAATATTGCGGCAGCTCCGGCACAAACCGGTATTTTTGAAAACTTTTTCATATCAGTCATTTTATCATTGTCATAAACCCGACATGCAGACCGGAGAACTCACCGGACGTTATCATATCCCTCATTCTGCACCAGCCCATCCGTCAGAATCACATCGGCGATAGGCAGAGGGAACGTATACATGAACCTGTATGTCGTATATTTCCTGCCCTGGCGGTGCGTCCACATCTCCGGACGGCCGTTTCGTTTCAGCTCGAACCACCTGTCACCCTCCAGGAACAGCTCTTTCCGTCTCTCGCACAGAATGGCATAAATCAGCGGAGTCAAAGCCCTTCCGCGGGCATCCACCTTTATATTATCTTCCTCATTCACAGGAGGCAGAGTCTCCATAGTATAGTCGGTGACACCGGTTATCCTGTTCCGGCGCAGCTCGTTCAACGCAGCCAAAGCATCTTCCTCCCGACCCTGATGATAATAGCTTTCCATGAGAATGCACTGCATCTCGGCACTTCTGAGACAGGCCAAAGGCTGCTTGGCAAAAGACCGGCGGCTTCCCAGCGAAAGACCGTACCTGATATCGCTGTCACCCTCCGCGAACAAGTCGATGAACTGTCTGCTCACCGGTTTGCACTGCAGATACGAAACAGTCTCGGAATCTCCGCTGCCCACAGTACGGGTCGCACCCTTTACCAGCATATTGCCGGCCTTACCGCCTGATGTCTGTATCATGGACCTGTAAGCCTCCCCGCTGAGCAGAGGATACTTCTCCAGAACTGCAGAAGCATAGCTCGCAGCCTGTCCGTATTCTCCCGCCCAGAAATAAAGCCGGGCCAGATACCCCTGCATCACGTCGCTGTCGAACATATAATCCTCATTGCTGATATTGCAGGATATGGCAGCAAGCATGTCATCGGCGGCCTGGTCCACCGTTTCATAAAAAGACGAACGGATGACGCGGGCCTCCATATCGAAAACAGTCACGAGCGGCACTCCCAGCTTGCCCGAAGCATCCCCCTCGCATGGCTCGCAGAAATTGCGGAGAAGATTGTAATAGCATATCCCTCTCAAGGCATAAGCCAGCCCCTTCACGTCGGAAGCATCCTGGGAATTGTCTTCAGCCAGCCCGTCCAGCACGATATTGCAGTCCCTGATGACTTCGTAAAGGTCCGCATAAAGCACCTGCTTGTCCGACAGGTCATCACCCACGTACAGGGGCACATAATTTCCTGACGGATACTGGGTCAGTCTGGACTCCAGGTCGTCCGCATAACATTCCAGATCCGCAATATACCCGACATCACCTATGATGGTTTCCTCTCCTTCCTCTATCTGGTACAGGCGCGTCTGCAGAAGAGCAGAAAACTCTTCAGGCGTCTGTGGTATGGTCTGTCCGTAAGGCTTGATATCCAGATATTCCGTACATGACACCAGGAAAATCATGGAAACCGCCGCCAACGCTATTGTCAATTTTTTCATTTTCCCTCCAATATTTAAATCAGGACAATTTCCGTCCACAACAATCAGAAACTGCAGCTAAGGCTGAAAGTAAACGACCGGCTCTGAGGATATACCGCACCGGGAGTCTCAGGGTCAATGCCGGAATAATTGGTAAGAATGAACAGGTTGTTCATCAGGAAGCTCACGGTAAACGACCCCATCCTCATGGCCTTCACCCACTTGTCCGGCAGGTCGTATGAAAGCGACACCGTACTCAGCTTGAAGTATGACACATCCTCCAGCATCACGCAGTCCGTAACCATATCCCTGGTATAAGGCTGCATCGCATCCAGATACTGACCGCTCGGATCCGTTATCCTCGGACCGTATGCATCCACCAGACGCGGATAGCCGTCCGTGACAGGATTCGCCACAGTCCATCTGTGGGTCACATCCTTGCGCACGTTCAGATAACTCACATACAGGTCATTATACTGCGTGGATACAGGTTCATTGGCCGAACCTGAGCCGACATCATGCCAGCTCACGGGGCATTCGATATTGTTCAGCATCTTCCCTCCTATGGAGAAATTGCCGGCTATATTGAGCGACAGCCTCTTGTATGAAAAGGTAGTCGAAAGGCCGCCGGTCCACGGAGCATTGGACGTGCCTACATAATAAAGGTAATTCGTGAAGTCCCTGTAGTCCTCTATTGAGGATATCTGCGCATCAGGGCGTAATATGAACTTGTAAACTCCTGTCGCAGGGTCTATGCCGGAAGTCTTGCCGGTGAATATATGGCCCAGAGGATATCCCACATAATAGTCTCCGAAAATATTGCCTGTAGGCGAATCATACTTGGTCAGCTCGTTGTAGTTATACGCGGCATTGGCCGTAAGTCTCCAGCGGAAATGCTTGAACTTCAGCACAGTCGCCCCGAGCATGAGCTCCACTCCGTTGTTCACCTGTTCTGAGGTGTTGTAGCTCTGTGTCTCGAATCCGGTGCTTTCCGGCACCCTGACATTGGTAACCAGGTCCATATTGTGGTTCCGGTAATATGAAAATTCTCCGAAAATCCTGTCATTCACCAGGCCGAAATTCATTCCGACATTGAAAGTCTGGTTCTTCTCCCAGCGCAGGTGCGGGTTAGGCGGATTGCTTATCCTTCCAAGCCTGTAATATTCGTCTCCAGTATTCCTGAAATAGTCCAGATAATTCATGATAAGCACCGGATAGACAGACTGGTTCACCCCTCCGGTATATCCGAATCCTGCCCTCAGGCTCAATGTGCTGATGACATTGGAAATCCCGCCCTGCATCCATGGCTCTTCGTCTATGTTCCAGGCGGCACTTCCCGACCAGTTCAGATTGAACTGTTCGTCGCTTCCGAAATTGTTCGAACCGTCACTTCTTACCGTACCGCTGATTACGTATTTGTTCCTGAAAGTATAGGTCAGCGAACCGTAGAACGATGCAAATGCCGTCTCGATAATGTTCTGGCCCACGCTTCCGTCCATCACTGCACCAAAGTTCACCAGATCCTCATAGTCATAGCCGCCTTCCGAATTTGTAGGCCACAGCGGAGTGGAATGGTTTCCCGTGACAGAGTCATAACCGTACCTCTTGGTAGCGACATTCTTCGCATACGAACTTCTGATTTCCGCACCGGCTATCGCGCTCAATGCATGGTCGGTGGCGAATGTCCGCGCATAGTTCAGCTGCCCTCTTAGCATGTATGAGGTATTGAACGTCGAAGACTGGGTTATGGAGCCGTACTTGCGCTGCGAAGTCATCGAATCCCCTTCGAACGGCCTGTCCATAAAGGCGGCATAAGTGTTCGGCCCGTTTATGTTCTCGGACATGTCCCCCGAATATGAGAATGACGCCAGCCCGGTAAAGGTGAGTCCCTTGGCAATATTAATAGTAGTATTGCCCTGGATGGTGAAAGTGGTCGAATTGGCCTCGCTCGAAGTCTCGTTTATCTCGCGCATGAGATTGAACCCGTTGTCCGGTATGGTGTTGCCGGCACCGCCATTGGTACGGCTTATGGTCAGATAAGTCTCGTCGGCACGGTAAGAGCCGTCGGCATTGTACAGCTGCTCATACGGATTGGCGAAATAGGCGTAGTCAAACAGGCTGACATTGTTCGAAGGAGAAAGGGCCTTCTGGTAGCTGAAATCTGTCTGTATGCCGAACTTTATCCATTTGGCCGGTCTGGAATCTATCTTGGCATTAAGACTGTAGCTCGTGGCGCTCGTCTTCTGCACCAGACCGTTGTTGTAATTGAACCCTCCGGAAACATAATATGTCATCTTGTCCGATCCTCCCGACACGGAAAGATAATGGCTGGTGGACACCGTATTCCTGAACAATACGTCGAACCAGTCAGTAGTATGGGAGCCCAGTTCCTCTATATATGCGTTCTGTTCCTCAACGGACATGCCGGCGAAACGTCCGTAACCGGAACGGATCTGTCCCACGATACCTATCACCGGATAGCGCGCAGAAGTGTTGCCGGCCATCCTGTCTGCATAGCCTTCTGCAGAAAATTCGTCCCAGAGTTCCTGCTCCCAGGCGAGTTTTTCACTGGAGTTCATCAGATTCGCGTCCCTGGCAGGCTTGGTCTGCACCGTCACTGACCCCATGTAGCTGACGGAAGTCTTTCCCGCGCTTCCATGCTTGGTAGTGACGACTATGACACCGTTTGCCGCCTGCGAACCGTATATGGCGGCAGCCGCGGCATCCTTGAGGACCGTGATGGACTCGATGTCGTTCGGATTGATATTGCCGATACCGGTGGCGAAAATGTTGTCGAAGTCACCGGACTGTATCTGGCTCATGTTCAGCTGCGGGGTATTCTTCTGCATGGGCACCCCGTCTATCACCCACAGAGGCTCCGCGTTTCCGGTAATCGTGTTCGTACCCCTGATTCTGACAGAAGCGGACGCTCCGGGACGCCCGGATGTCATCTGCACGTTTACTCCGGCCAGCTTGCCCTGAAGAAGCTGGTCCACGGTCTTTAGCGGGGAGCCTTTAAGCTCTTCGGCACTCACCACGCCCACGGCGCCCGTACTCTTGCGGAGTTCCACCTGAGAATAACCGGTCACGACGACCTGATCCATCATCATGGCTTCTTCCTCAAGTACAATGTCATAGCGGGCCTTGTCCACTTTTATGTCCCTGGACTCGAATCCGATACTGCTGAAGCGCAGCACGGAACCGATATCCACCGTGATGGAATAATCTCCGTCAATACCGGTGCTCACTCCTGTCATGGTTCCGGGAATCATCACCGAAACTCCCGGCAGCGGTTCTCCTTCCGTATCCGTCACGACGCCGCTGACCGTAATTCTCACCGCCTGTGCATAAGCTCCGGCGGAAAATACAGCCGCAATCGCAGAAATGAAAAGAGACACTATCCCTGTTTTCTTGAACTTTCCGAATTTCATAGGCGAAAATGATATTAATTTCTGTTGATATCCTCCGTATCGGCTCCGAGAAGATGACGGGCGAAATAGAGGCGGATAAGATTCACGTAATACTTGTCGCCAAGTCCGTGGTCGGCGCCGGGAATAACCATCATGTCGAAATATTTCCCGGCTTTTATCAGTGCGTCAGCCAGCCGCAGAGTGCTGGCAGGATGGACATTGTTGTCCATGTCACCTGTGATGAGAAGCAGATTGCCCTCCAGATTTCCGGCAAGCTCCATCGTGGTGGGAATCCGGCATTCAAAAACACCGTTTTCTTCCCTGACCCCGTGGAAGGTCTCGCCCCACCACTTCATGTAGATATTGTTGTCATAATTCCCGGAAGCGGCTACACCTGCCTTGTAGAATCCAGGTCGGGTCATCATGGCAGTAGCCGTCATGAAACCTCCCCCGGAATGGCCGTATATGCCCACTCGAGTCGTGTCCGCAAACGGGAAAATCTCCCCGATCTGCCTGATCACCGCATAATCGTCATCGAGCGGATAATCCCGGAGATTTCCATAGCCGAAATCCTGGAATTCCCTGCCCCTGTACGGACAGCTGCCCCTGTAGGAGAAATTCACCACCACGAACCCCATCTGCGCGAGAGACTGGTTATAGTTGTCATCGAGAGAGAAACTCTGGGGAACCAGATCCGTCTGAGGGCCCGGATAAACACTGCTTATTACAGGATATTTCTTCGTGGTGTCCAGATCGAAAGGCAGGTATACCACGCCGTAAAGATCAGTCACCGAATCGGCCGCATGCAGTTTCATCACCAGAGGTTCCTTCCATCCGCGTCTGTAGAGTTCCGAAACATCGCAGTCCTCCATGCGGAACCTCTCCCTGCCTTTCATGTCGGCAATCCTGCGCTGCGGAGGGAGATCCATCCTGGACATTTCATCCACGATAAACCCGCAGTCGGGAGAAAGCGATATCGTATGGTCGCCATTGCCCGGAGTCAGACAAACCAGAGGCTTGTCTCCGTCCAGCGATGCTCTGTAATACAGCGCATAATGCGGATTGATACCCTCTTCGCGCCCGTATCCTTCGAAAATCATCTCCCTCTCCTTTTCGAAAATGCGGACAACACGTCCTGACACGAAACTCCCGTCCGTGACTTCGTTCTTCAGCCGTCCTTCTCCGTCATAAAGATAATACTGTCCCTTTCCAGACCGTTCGGACCACCAGAGTATTTCCTCCCCCTCTCCGAGAATATGATATGAAAACAACTGCCCGTTCAGATGCGGCCTGCAAGTCTCGCTTATCAATACCTTCATACTTCCGTCCCCGACATCCACGCGGCACAGGTCCACTATATCCGACGGTCTGCTTTTCCTGATGAACCAGACATAGCGGTCGGTATGGAAAAACGAACTGAAACGAGGTATTTCTATTTCCTGGTCAGGATATGCTTCGGCAGCAATACGCTTCATCTCTCCCTTGTCCGCATCGGCCAGCCATATTTCGTACTGCACGACATCACGGTCGCCCGGCATCGCATACTTGTAAGTTTTCGCTACCGGACGCGGCTCGGCCAGGCTGTTCACCAGAGTCAGGGTCCCCACTTTTCTCTTGTCCTCCCTCACCAGGAAATATTTGTGACTGTCCCCGACCCACCTGCCGACAGCTGCAGACAGGCTTTCCGGAGACTTTTCCGAATCTCCCCCGACAGCGTAAGAACAATAGCGGCTGCCATCATCCGTCAGATAGAGGCTGTCCCTGTCCCGGACCGAATACAGGACCAGATTATGGCCTGCGGCATACATATAATAAAGACTGTCCGAAGACCAGTTCTTGTACCAGTCACGGTTCCCGCCTGAAAAACGGTGTTCCCCGGAAGGCGTGGTCTTTTCGAGAATGTCTTTCCGGCAGTCATATCTGAATGTCCGGCCGCCGTAATTGAAAATGACACGATAAGGATTCCCGTCTTCGAATGTGACGGAATAGATGAACAACGGGCCGTCAGGAATGGCTACCCCCACCCTTTCGTTTTCCAGAAGACCGGCTATGCGTGAAGACATGACACCGCTGTCGAACACCATTTCCTTTTTCCAGGTTCTGGTGCTGACCACGAAATGCCGTACTCCGCTACTGTCTTCGAGGCTGTAATGGAAAAACCTGTCACCGTCCGGCCAGTCCACGGAAATCTCCTCGTTCCTGACCAGCGGACTCAAGGTATCGTATGAAAACTGCTCTGCCTTGAAGATGGCATCAGCCACTCCAGATCCGGCAAAGCTATTCGAGCATATTGAAATACAGCCGGTGAGAATCAGAATTTTCAGGGGATTTCTCATCTGCCAAGTCCGTTAAAGAACACAAATATATCATTTTTTATGTGTCCTGATACAGTTTTTCAAAAAATATCGGACAAAAACGGACACCGGCATATCATTTGCCTGGCATCATCTTCTTCCAGTTGAACACGGGCAAAAGGAAAGAGATGAGGGCTGCGGCAAGCCAGAACACGGACACAGGAGTAAAATTATACACGGCATCAGCCACATCGGCAGTCTGCTGCATATTGCCTTCAATCAGATATCCGCTGGCTATATCCTGAATGCCTGCAGCCAGATAGCTGGATATCCCGACTATGCCGAGAGCCGCACCTGTAGCCTTCCTCGGAACAATATCCACCGCCATAAGACCGGCTACGATACAGTACAGCACCCCTATCGCCAGGCTGAACACCGACACATAGATTACGTTCATGACGTAGCTCCCGCCGGAAAAAAGGAAAAGCGCAAGAGCCGCGAACCCCAGGACTCCGGACAATATCGCAGGCTTGATCCGGTCGCTTCTGAAAACCGTATCTGACAGCCATCCGGCCAATACCGTACCGACAACTCCGAAAATGGCTGAAAAGGCAATAATCTGGGAAGCCGATTCCAGCGAAAACATTTTTTCTTTCTGCAGGAACAGCACTCCCCATCCCGCCACAGCATATTTGGTAATATAGATAAATGCGCTCGCCGCAGCTATTATCCATATCCCCGGATGTTTCAGAACTATTTTCTGCACCTCCGACGTCTTCATCCTGTCCTCGCTCCTGAGCTGTTCGGAAGACAAATCCTGTACGGACGGAAGCCCCTTGCTTTCAGGAGTATCACTCATGCAGAAAAGTATTATAATGGTACCGATGACACCGGAAGCGGCTGAAAAGATGAAACCGGACTGCCATCCGAAAGTGCCCACTATGGCGCCTATCACGATGAACGAAAGAAATTCCCCGAGATAAGGACTTGCGCTGAAGATACCGTAATATGTTCCCCTTCTGTTCAGCGGGAACCATCTCGACAGATTTATTATCCCGGGAGGCGATCCCATGGACTGCATCCATCCGTTTATCCCCCACAGGATGGCGAAAGATATGAAGACGGCCACCGAAGCGAAGCCTATATCACTGTACAGGAATCCGAGGACTCCCATTATCAGGTTGACAAGGGCAGATACGGCGAGTCCGGTAGCCATGAAGCGCCTTATATTGCAATAGTCGGCTATGAATCCGTTCATGAATTTGCCTACCGCATACACGAAAAGCAGAGCCGAACCGATGATGCCCAGCTGCCCGGCCGTAAGAAGTTCCGAATCGATGATCGGCTGCTTCACCACACTCAGGCTGAGCCGGCATACATAATAAAGGCTGTAAGCCACCGTCGCACCCCAGAACGTATTGCGCCTCAACTTTTTATATATTCTGTCAACATCTTCCGGAGGCACCTTCCCCTCAGATGGCTTGCTTATCCTGTAAAAAGAGTAAAGACTCATAAAATCACAATTAAATGCCAAAAGTAATAAAAATACTGACCATCTGAAAGAAAGCGGAGTCAGGGAAACTTATTATGACGGACTGGCAAACGTGAATTTCGGTATAGAAATAGACATTACATCTATCAGGAGGATGCTTGAAAAATAATCAATTATGATGTGAATACGCGTTGAAGCAAAAAATACGTTGCGTGGAATAAAATGTGTTGAGACAAAAAAATACGTTGCGGCAGATTTGAAATCTGCCGCAACGCATATTATCTGCCGCGATGTATTCTCCGCCGATGTACTAATCTGCCGCAACGCTACTATTATTTGTTGCGGATGACGATCTCGCCGTCCCTGACATCCACTTCTATCACGGACTCCTTGTGTACGCTTCCGTCCAGCACGGCCTTCGCTATCAGGTTCACGAGTTCACGCTGCATCAGCCTCTTTATCGGCCTGGCTCCGTATGCAGGGTCGTAACCCTTTTCCGTCATATAGTCCTCGAAAGCCTGGGAGAAGGTTATGGAGACTCCGTTTCCGGAGAGCTTCTCTTTCAGGTCATTCATCTGCAGATGCAGGATTTCCCTGATATCCTTCTTCGTGAGCGGTTCGAACATTATGATCTCGTCTATACGGTTCAGGAATTCCGGCCTTACCGTGCTCTTGAGCACATCGATGACTTCCTTACGGCATTGGCCCAGAAGTTCCTCGCGTTTCCCGTCAGAGGCATTGTCGGAGAGCCTGTCCATATATCCCTGGATGATTTCGGCTCCGGCATTGGACGTCATTATCAATATTGTATTCTTGAAGTCCACGGTACGTCCCTTGTTGTCCGTCAGACGGCCGTCGTCGAGGACCTGCAGAAGTATGTTGAAGACATCCGGATGCGCCTTTTCGATTTCATCCAGCAGGATTACCGAGTACGGTTTCCTCCGCACGGCTTCCGTCAGCTGTCCGCCTTCATCATAGCCGACATATCCCGGAGGCGCTCCGACCAGACGGCTCACAGAATGACGCTCCTGATACTCGCTCATATCTATTCGGGTAATCATGTTCTCGTCATTGAACAGAAATTCCGCCAGCGCTTTTGCCAGTTCCGTCTTGCCGACACCGGTCGTACCCAGGAAAAGGAAGGACCCGATAGGACGCTTTTCGTTCTGCAGTCCTGCACGGCTTCTGCGCACGGCATCGGAAACAGCCTTTATGGCCTCATCCTGCCCTACAACCCTCTTGTGGAGTTCGCTTTCCATCCTGAGAAGTTTCTCCTTCTCGCTTTCAAGCATCCTTTTTACAGGAATGCCTGTCCACTTGGCGACTACCTCGGCGATATCTTCCGGAGTTACAGCCTCGGTGATGATAGGATCCTTTATGGCTGCCTGTCTGGCAGTGAGTTCGTCTATCTTCTTTTTGGCCTCGGCCATCTTTCCGTAACGGATTTCAGCGACTTTCCCGTAATCTCCGGCACGTTCCGCGTTCTGGGCCTGTATCTTATAGTCCTCCACCTGCTGTCTGGCCGTCTGCAGTCCGGAAAGAATGGATTTTTCCTCATCCCACTTCTTCATCAGCACGTCACGCTGCCCGTTCAGGGAAGAGAGTTCTTCCTCTATCTTGTCCATTTTCAGGGAAACACCCTCTCTCTTGATGGCAGCTTTTTCTATTTCAAGCTGCCGTATACGGCTGTTCAGAGTGTCGATAGGCTCCGGCACGGAATTCATTTCAAGCCTCAGTTTCGAAGCCGCCTCGTCCACCAGGTCAATGGCCTTGTCCGGCAGGAATCTGTTCGTGATATACCTGTGGGAGAGCTCCACGGCGGCAATCAGGGCATCATCCTCGATCTTGACCTTGTGATGGTTCTCGTATTTCTCCTTCAGTCCCCTGAGGATGGAAATGGACTCTGCCGGTGTCGGTTCGTCCACCATCACCATCTGGAACCTTCTTTCCAGAGCCTTGTCCGATTCGAAATATTTCTGGTATTCGTCCAGGGTCGTGGAGCCGATGGTCCTCAATTCGCCTCTCGCAAGGGCCGGTTTGAGGATATTGGAAGCATCCATGGCTCCGGATGTACGTCCTGCGCCTACCAGCGTGTGGATTTCATCTATGAACAGGATGATCTCGCCGTTGCTGTCGACGACTTCCTTGACTACACCTTTAAGCCTTTCCTCGAATTCACCCTGGTATTTCGCACCTGCGATAAGCGCGCCCAGATCCAGGGAATAGATTTTCTTGTTTTTAAGGTTTTCCGGGACATTGCCATTCACGATGTTCTGGGCAATGCCTTCCGAAATGGCCGTCTTTCCCACGCCCGGCTCACCTACCAGTATAGGGTTGTTCTTGGTTCTTCTGCTCAGAATCTGAAGGACCCGCCTGATTTCCTCATCTCTTCCGATGACAGGGTCAAGCTTTCCCTGCGCTGCCTTCTCATTCAGGTTGACAGCGAACTTTTCCAAATATTCAAGTTTATTGTTTTCCATATATTTTTCTCCTTTTATCATTCAATTTCAATATGTTCTGCCGGAACGTAACCGCAAGTCTTCCGGAACACAGCAACAACGTCTGAGTATAACCTTCAATAGCCGTCTGCTCCGAAGAACAAACGGCTATTGTCAAATTATATTCCAGTCCCTTCAGACTGACAAATTGTCAGCAGAAGACGGAAAAATGCTTATTCAGCGCTTTCTGTCGCAGGTGCTTCCTGTGCCGGAGCCGACTGTACAGGCGGGAACTGAGGACGGCTCTCCTCGATGGAGCGCTCTATCTGGTCAGTCACATCCATACCGCCCTTCGTATTTCCTCCGGTAACGAATGACGAGGCGATGGCTACGATGAACACGAACGCTACAAGCCCCCATGTAACCTTTTCAAGAATATCGGCAGTCTGACGGACACCGAAAGTCTGGTTGCCTGCAGCGAAGTTGCTGGCAAGTCCGCCCCCTTTACCGTTCTGAAGCAATACTACAATCGTAAGGAAAATGCTTGCAAGAATGACGAGCACCGCCAGAATTGTAAAAACTACATTCATAATTTATCCTGAATTTTAATTTTCTTGTCCAAGTTTCCGAATAAGGGCTGCAAAGTAAGCATTTTTTTCCGGATATGCCAAAATTAGTTGTGAATAAATCTTTCTGGCCTGCTCCGGATACCCCTGCTCGGCATAAATCCGGGCCAGTGTCTCGGTATAGAATCCCGGCATGTCTTCCGGTTCCCGGCTGTCATTTTTCCGTTCCGGGAAAGCCTGTCTTGCGAAATCCCGGAAAACATTGTCCTCCGAATTTCTTATTCCGTCATACTGAGCCTGGGAGAAATAGTCCCCGCCCACTACATAGACCTGCCTGCCGTCTGAGCTGCCGCCATTATCTGCAGGTTTGCCTTCACCCGAAATATACGTCCTGAGCAGGGCATCCATATCCTTGTCCGTGCAGTCCCGGGATTGTTTTTCCCGGACAATCCCGGCAAGTTTCCTTCTGGACGGCACATAAAGCGCCGCTTCAGCGACCGCAGAAGACACCATCCCGGCATCTCCCATTTCCGCCAGCCGCAGGCACAGTTCTTTCCTGGCATTCCCGAACCAGGGATAGAGGTTCACGACTCCTGCCAGTTCGTCGAAAGTCAGGTTTTTCAGGTCAATATATCCTTCCATAATTTACCATTGTGCCACGGTGGCATTGAAAATATCTTCTACCAGCTGATCAATGATCTCTTCGCAAATAGATGACTCTACCGCATCCAGAGACTGGGTGGCGTCAAAGTCGGCGTATGCGGAAAAAGACTGTTCGAGATTGTCCTCCGGATACTTGTTGTTCGTGAAATAGATTTTCACATTGACCGTAAGCCTGTTCTGGGCTGCGACCTCGTCGGCCGTGACACCCATGGCCTTCACGTCATATCCGATGATTTCACCCACGATGTCCAGGTCTCCGCCTTCATCGACCTGTTCAAGCCTGGTCAGACGCCTGAACTGGTCCTTGAGCGCTTCGGTAAGGTCATTGCTGAGGGTAGGATTGACTCTCAGCGCCTTGTATTCGAAGTAATGTATATTCACCGTATATACGTCCGGCTGGATGGATGTGCCGGAAAAAGAATAAATGCCGCATGACCGCAATATGAATGCAGTCACGGACAATGACAATACCAGCAGTATTACTGACAGTATCTTCTTCATGATTTTCTCCTGTGTCTATCTTGTTGGGTTTCTATTCCAGGGATTTGAGCTTCCGGTACAGCGTCCTTTCGGAAATGCCGAGTTCTTCCGCCGCCAGTTTCCTGTTCCCCTTGTACTTGTCAAGCGCCCTCTTTATCAGTTCCAGTTCGGTCTTTTCTATGGAAAGATTGTCCGGGGACTCTCTTGTCACATTGACCGCGGTCTGCTCTTCCGGTTCAGGATTCTCCTTGAACACTTCTCCGGCATGCTGGTCATCCGGGGCCTCCCGGCGGATGCAGGTTTCGGGAATCGCCGCCCCGGCCGGCATCGTCTGTCCGCCTCCCGATATTATCGACTTGAGATAGTCCACATCCTGCCTCAGCTGGTATATTGTCCTGACAATCATTTCCCTTTCCGATGAAGAGAACGCGCTGTCAGCGGCATCTGCCTTGGCCGGAAGTAGGTTCGGGTCGTCTTTCGGGAGATATTTCCCGAGTGTCGCGGCATTTATTTCGCGGCGCTCGCTTCCCGGAGCGGACTTTACGGACTCTATGGCGGACACCGTCTCGGCGACATTCTTGAGCTGTCTGATGTTGCCCGGCCAACGGTAGGTTTTCAGTAGGGTCACGGCATCTTCCGTCAGGGAAATTTTCGCGATATTGTATCTGGCCGCGAAATCCGAGGCGAATTTGCGGAACAGCAGATGTATGTCATCCTTGCGCTCCCTCAGGGCAGGCATCAGTATGGACACCGCATTCAGACGGTAATACAGGTCTTCGCGGAATTTGCCCCTCGACACGGCGTAGCGGAGATTCACATTCGTGGCCGCAACGACTCTGACATCCGTCTTCAGGACCTTCGAAGAGCCCACGCGGATGAACTCCCCCGACTGGAGTACTCTCAGAAGTTTGGCCTGGGATGGAAGCGGAAGTTCCCCCACCTCGTCAAGGAAAAGTGTACCTCCGTCAGCCTCTTCGAAATAGCCCCGGCGCATTTCGTTGGCGCCTGTGAACGAACCCTTTTCGTGTCCGAACAGTTCCGAGTCGATAGTGCCTTCCGGAATGGCCCCGCAGTTTATCGCGAAATACTTGCCTGTCCTGCGCAGACTGTTCTGATGGATAATCTTCGGGATATTTTCCTTTCCCACCCCGCTTTCCCCGCTTATCAGCACGGTAAGGTCGGTAGGGGCTACAGCTACGGCTATCTCCAGGGCCCTGTTCAGAGCAGGGTCATTGCCTATTATATCGAATTTGTTTTTCAGATTCTGTAGTTCCTGAGCTGTCATAGTGCACAAAGATACTAAAAGAGCCGAATTTCTGAAGAAAGTGGGGATTTTTTTTCTCCGCCTGGTAAAACAATCGCGATAATTGTTATATTTGTCAAAAATATGCTTTGTTTGATAGCAGAACCGGAATTTTAACAAACCATTAAATAAGAGACACAATGAAAAAAAGTTTCAAAATCCTTTCTTCTGCCGTGTTGGGACTTGCTGCCGTAGCCTGCAGCTCTCCTGAGAAAATGGCGGAAATGGCCGAGAGCGTAAGCGTCCAGTGCGATCCTGCGGTTCTCGAAGTTGTCGCAAACAACATAAATGCTACGGTCTCAGTGACTTATCCTGCTGATTATTTCCATTCAAAGGCCATTCTTGAAGTGACTCCTGTCCTCGTATATGAGGGAGGTGAAGTGGAAATGGCACCTTTCACATATCAGGGCGAAGATGTAAAGGATAACTATAAAGTCATTTCTTCTGACGGTTCTACAGTGACCGAGAAGGTAAGTTTCGAATATGTTCCGGGCATGGAAAAGAGCTATCTTGAGCTCCGCGGCGTGGTGAAATACAAGAAAAAAGTCATCGAAATGCCTGCAAAGAAGGCAGCTGACGGTGCCAACACCACATATATGCTCGTAGACAAGAGCGGCAAGCTTGACTACAAGGCTGACAATTACCAGGAAATCATCAAGCAGACTGCCGAAGGACAGATTCTCTATACAATAAACAGTTCATACGTCAGAGGAAGCCAGCTCAAGTCCGAGTCCATCAAGGCTTTCCAGGCCGCACTCGATGAAATCAAGGCAAACGAGCGCAAGGATATCGTGAACACCGACATCATAGCCTATGCTTCACCTGACGGCGGCGAGGAACTCAACGCAAAGCTTTCTGACAAGCGTTCAGAGACTGCAGAGAAGGCTTTCGGCAAAGTCACCAAGGGCCATGAGGTAGAGGCTCCTGTAAACGTGACAAGCGTAGGACAGGACTGGGAAGGCTTCAAGGAGCTTGTTTCCGAGTCAGACATCGAGGACAAGGATCTGATTATCCGTGTACTTTCAATGTACAGCGATCCGGAAGTCCGCGAAAAGGAAATCAAGAACATGTCCGCAGTATACCAGTCCCTGAAGAAGGAGATCCTTCCTGAACTCCGCCGCGCAAGATTCATCGCAAACGTGGAATTTACCAACTATTCAAACGAGGAACTCCTTGCCCTGATAGACGAGAACATCGACATTCTTGACGAAGAGGCACTTCTCCGCGCCGCTTCAGTAGTCAAGGACAATGCTTCCAAGATTGAAATCTACAAGAAAGCCATCGAAAAGTACAGCAGCGCACGCGCTCAGTACAACCTCGGCGTAGCTTACATATACTCCAACGATCTGGCCAACGCCAAGACTGCACTTGCCAAGGCAGCAAAGGATGCTGACTGGCAGAACGCAATGGGTGTGATAGCACTCAGGGAAGGCGACAATGCTTCTGCAGCCAAATATTTCGCAGCTTCAGGCAATGCCACTTCAAAGGAGAACGCCGCTGTCCTCGATATTCTTGACGGCAAGTATGCAGATGCCGCAGCCAAGCTTGCTTCTGCAGACAACTGCTGCAACAAGACTCTTGCATACATCCTTACAGACCAGCTTGACAAGGCTTCCTCTTCAGCTACATGCGCATGCGCCAAGACTTCTTACCTGAAGGCTGTCATCGCCGCCCGCCAGGGCAAGGCTGACGATGTAAAGAAGTACATCGGCGAAGCCAGCAAGGACAAGGATCTCGCAGAGAGAGCTACCAAGGATATCGAATTTGCACAGTACAGGTAATTCGACAGACCCTTAGTCAGAGTGAAAAAACCGGCCCTGAGAAATTGGGACCGGTTTTTTTGGAAAATTACCGGCATACGTGCACACCGGTAAGATTATTGCCAGTATGGCTGCCTATCTGAACATTTAATTTATAAGACGGACTTTATATGAGTAATATTACAAAAGAAGAGGCTCTTCTCTACCATTCGCAGGGAAAGCCCGGGAAAATAGAAGTCATTCCTACCAAGCCACACAGTACACAGAGGGATCTTTCTCTGGCCTATTCGCCGGGAGTGGCGGAACCGTGCCTGGAGATAGAAAAGAATCCGCATGATGCGTACAAATACACCGACAAGGGAAACCTTGTAGCCGTGATTTCGAACGGTACTGCAGTTCTGGGACTCGGTGACATAGGCGCACTCAGCGGTAAGCCGGTGATGGAAGGGAAAGCCCTGCTTTTCAAGATTTATGCGGGTATAGACGTATTCGATATCGAAGTGGACGAAAAGGACCCGGACAAATTCATCGAGGCGGTAAAGGCCATAGCGCCGACTTTCGGAGGTATAAATCTGGAAGACATCAAGGCTCCGGAATGTTTCGAAATCGAAAAAAGGCTTAAGGAAGAGCTGGATATTCCAGTCATGCACGACGACCAGCACGGGACGGCAATAATCTCCAGCGCAGGTCTTCTCAACGCCCTGGAAGTGGCGGGAAAGAAGATCGGAGACGTCAAGATTGTGGTGAACGGGGCAGGAGCCTCAGCCATTTCCTGCACAAGCCTGTATGTGGCCCTCGGTGCTAAAAAGGAAAACATCATCATGCTCGACAGCAAGGGTGTGATTACTTCCGACAGGCCCAACCTTACCGAGCAGAAAAAACTCTTCGCCACAGACAGAAGGGACGTGCACACTCTGGCTGAAGCGATAAAGGGCGCCGATGTTTTCCTGGGACTGTCCAAAGGGAACGTCCTGACCCAGGATATGGTGCGCAGCATGGCGAAATCCCCTATCGTCTTCGCTCTTGCGAACCCGGTACCGGAAATCAGCTACGAAGATGCCAAGGCTTCCAGGGATGACGTGCTCATTTCCACAGGAAGGTCCGACTATCCGAACCAGATAAACAATGTCATCGGTTTCCCGTACATTTTCCGCGGAGCCCTGGACGTAAATGCCTCCGCCATCAACGAGGAAATGAAACTCGCAGCCGTACATGCCATCGCCGAGCTGGCGAAAAAGCCTGTACCGGATATTGTAAACGAGGCTTACAAGGTAAACAATTTCACTTTCGGACCGGATTACTTCATTCCTAAGCCTGTGGATCCGCGTCTTATCACGGATGTATCCATCGCTGTAGCCAAGGCTGCCATGGCTTCCGGTGTGGCCAGGAAGGAAATAACCGACTGGGATGCATACCGCGAGCATCTGAAAGAGCTGATGGGATTCGAATCCGAGTTCATACGCCAGCTTTACACTACGGCCCGCACGGACCCTCAGAGAGTCGTTTTCGCCGAAGGCAACCATCCGAACATGATCAAGGCTGCCGTAGAGGCACGCGCCGAAGGCATCTGCCATCCTATCCTTCTCGGAAATGACGAAAGGATAGCCAAGACTGCGCAGAAGCTCAAGCTCAGTCTTGAAGGCGTGGAAATCATAAATCTGAGACACGACAACGAGGCCGCAAGACGGGAAAAATATGCACGCATACTTTCCAAAAAGAGGGCGCGTGAAGGCGCGACATACGACGAGGCCTGCGACAAGATGTTCGAGCCGAACTATTTCGGCATGATGATGGTCGAGACAGGCGATGCGGATGCATTCATCACGGGAACATATACGAAGTACAGCAACACCATAAAGGTAGCCAAGGAAGTCATCGGGATAAGGCCCGGACTGGAGCATTTCGGAACCATGCATATCGTGAATTCCAAGAAGGGTACATATTTCATAGCCGATACGCTTATCAACAGGCATCCGGACACGAAGACATTGATTGATATAGCCCTCCTGGCCGACCATACCGTGAAATTTTTCAACCATGAACCGGTAATGGCGATGGTGTCGTACTCGAATTTCGGTGCTGATACGGAAGGCAGTCCGAAGACAGTTCACCAGGCCGTGGACTACATACAGGAAAATTATCCTGATATCATAATCGACGGCGAAATGCAGGTGAATTTCGCGCTTGACGACCAGCTGCGCGACCGCAAGTTCCCTTTCAACAAATTGAGAGGCAAAAATGTGAACACCCTGCTGTTCCCTAACCTGAGTTCGGCAAACTCGGCATACAAGCTGATTCAGGCCATGAGTGATGCGGAACTGATAGGCCCGATACAGATGGGGCTTAACAAGCCTGTCCATTTCACCGATATCGAAAGTGCCGTACGTGACATAGTCAATATTACGGCAGTAGCGGTTATTGATGCGATTGTAGCCAAGAAAATGGAAAAAGGAGACTGCTGACAGCAGCCGGCTCCTGAAAACAACGGCCCGGAAGGTTATTCTCCGGGCCGTTATTTTAATCCTTTATCATTCAACCGAACAATTCATCGTTCAACCGAGTAGTTCATCGTTCAACCGAGCAATTCATCGTTCAACCGGATTTGCAATCCGGTTGTTTGTTTATTCCGGCAGATTGCAAATCTGCCGGTACGAAACTTCCGGACATCCGCCCGAACTCGCAATCGCGATCTTCTTTCGCAGTCCCCTCAGTCGGCCATGCCGACAGCTCCCTCGGGGAGCGGGCCGCTCGTTCTTCGTCCCGTTTGAAACAAAAAAAGCAGGCCATAAATGACCTGCTTCCTGAGCGGAAAACGAGACTCGAGCCCGCGGACGCGGGCTATCGCGATCTCCTTTCGTAGTCCCCTCAGTCGGCCATGCCGACAGCTCCCTCAGGGAGCGGGCCGCTCGTTCTTCGTCCCGTTTAAAACAAAAAAGCAGGCCATAAATGACCTGCTTCCTGAGCGGAAAACGAGACTCGAACTCGCGACCCCGACCTTGGCAAGGTCGTGCTCTACCAACTGAGCTATTTCCGCAGATTTTCTATAAAGAACTCATTCCTCACATTGATTTCTCATGTTTGGGATTGCAAAGATAGGCATAAAATTCAATTCTGCAAATTTTTTCTGACAGTATGATTATTTTATTGCCTTTTGCGGGAATTTTCAAGAACGCGCAGCGGAAATTATTGCTTCGGGACCACGGCCAGAAATTCCAGGTCGGCATCAGAGTCATTGATCAGACTGTGGGTATGACCTTCCGGACAATAATGACAGATACCTTCTCTGACCGGGGATTTCTCTCCGTCGAAAATCACATGGCCGCATCCGGAAGTGATGAAAATAACCTCACAACTGCCCTCATGCGTGTGCATACCTATCGACGCCCCCGGAATCAGACAGCCCTTCATTATCCTGTTCGTCCCGTCGAAAAACATCTTTGCCCGCAATTCCTTCTCCCCTCCCTTGAAATTCGGAATTACGGAAAGTTCAATATCAGAAAAATCCATGTTCATCTCACCGGAAATTAACTGCTACATAAACCAGCATCGCACCTCCGTATCAAATCGAAGTCTCGAACTCGCGGAGGAAGCGGAGATCATTCTCGAAATAATTCCTCAAATCCTTGACCTGCCATTTGAGCATCGCGATACGCTCAATACCCATTCCGAAAGCGAATCCGCTGTACACCTTGCTGTCAATCCCCGAAGCCTCCAGCACATTCGGGTCCACCATGCCGCAGCCCATGATTTCAAGCCAGCCTGTCCCCTTGCAGATGTTGCAACCCTTTCCGTGGCAGATATTGCAGCTCACATCCACTTCCGCAGAAGGCTCGGTGAACGGGAAATACGACGGGCGGAGCCTTATGCGCGCATCTGCCCCGAACATCTCCCGGACGAAAAGCAGAATCGCCTGCTTCAAATCCGCAAAAGTCACGTTCTTGTCTATGTACAAGCCCTCCACCTGATGGAAAATACAGTGTGCACGCGCTGAAATGGCCTCATTTCTGAACACCCTTCCAGGACATACGATCCTGATAGGAAGAGGAAGTTTCTCCATGGCCCGTACCTGGACAGACGAAGTATGTGTCCTGAGCAATATGGAATTGGCCCCTGATGAAATGAAGAAAGTATCCTGCATATCTCTGGCAGGATGTTCCGGAGGGAAGTTCAAAGCCTCGAACACATGCCAGTCATCCTCTATCTCCGGACCTTCAGCCACATCATAACCGAATTTGCGGAATATCTCCACGATTTCCTCCCGGACGATAGATACGGGATGACGAGACCCCAGCCTGAAAGGATCACCTGGCTTGCTGAGATCTTCCGATGTCCCGGAAACATTGTTTTCCTGGAGGGAATCCCGCATCTGGGCAATTTTCGCCACGGCAGCATTCTTCAGCTGGTTCAGTTTCTGTCCGAACTCCCGCTTCTGGTCAGACGCCACTGTCCTGAACTCGTCGAACAGTCTGGTTATCTCGCCCTTTTTTCCGAGAAGACGGACCCTCGCCTCCTCTATTTCGCTTTCGCTTTTGCAAGCCAGAGATTCAATCTCCGCAAGAACCGCTTCTATCTTTTCTTTCATAACAATATATTTCAATCTTTCAGGCAACAGCGCCCAATTTAACAAATTTTTCCGACAATATCCCAGTCACAACTCCGCCGGATATCCGACAGCCACCACGCACAATATCCTCATTCCGTCCCTGACTCCGAGAAGGTTTTTCAGATAATCCTCAGCATTGCCTGCATCCGGATCTGAACTTACACGAGGCCGTCCGTTGACATGTACCCAGCAGCTGCCCAGTCCGAGTGCAGTAGCGGCCAGCTGCAGGAAAGTGGCTGAAATGGCACAATTGTCCACCCACAGATCCGTCCTGGACTCATCGCCCAGAACCACAATCGCGGCAGGAGCGTCTTTCACGAAAGCGGAACCTCTGTCGCGCATTTCAGAGATCGCGGCAATGGTATCCCTGTCCTCTATTATCATGAATGCGGAACTCCTGGTATTCTTGGATGACGGCGCTGTCTCCGCAGCCGATACCATCCTGTCCAGCAATTCCCTTTCGACAGGCCTGTCAGCATATTTCCTGACACTGTGCCTTTTGGCTATCACTTCAAAAAAGTCCATAGATTATTTTCCTCCTGACTTGGCTTTCCTTTTTTCCCTGGCTTTCTGCTGTTTGGCGGCACCGCTTTTCAGATAGGCCTTCCACTGCTCTTCCGTAAAATATTTACGGTAAGTGCTGTCTATCTTTTCCATCCATTTATCCTGGACAGCGACATACATGGAAGAATTGGAAACCTTGGCCTTGCTCAATTCCGTAAGTTCGTCTTTCATGGCCTGGAAATCATGCTGCAGAGTGGAATCCACATAGAAAACCTGCCAATACTCAAGGTCCAGCAGCCTTTCGAGCCGTTCGGCTTCAGTCGCCGCCATCTCCGTGACTGTCGGGGGATCCTGCTGCTCCTGCGCAGAAGCCGTCCCCATCCCCGATACACAGGCCAGAAGACACGGAATCATAACCAGAAACGTCCTTTTCATATCAATCACTGTTTTATAAAAACCGGGCGGAGTCTCCCGCCGGGCATAGGTCAGTCAAAATCCTTGCAAACGCTCGGATGCTATTCCTTCTTCGCCGTAGATGCCAGGAACAGTTCATCCATCTGCGACTGGTCGATATATGAAGGGGAATCTATCATCACGTCCCGGCCCTGGTTGTTCTTAGGGAACGCGATATAGTCCCTTATGGTCTCCTGTCCGCCGAACAGTGCGCATACACGGTCGAAACCGAATGCCAGTCCTCCATGAGGCGGAGCGCCGAACTTGAACGCATTGATGATAAATCCGAACTTGTACTGTGCATCTTCCTCGGAGAAGCCGAGCACTTCGAACATTCTCTGCTGGACCTTGGCATTGTGTATTCTTATGGACCCGCCTCCGAGTTCCGTACCGTTCAGCACGAAGTCATACGCATTGGCACAAACCTTCTCAAGGTCTTCTTTCCTGTCGGAATAGAACAAGTCCAGATGTTCCGGTTTCGGAGCCGTGAACGGATGGTGCATCGCATAGAAACGCGAGGTTTCGTCATCCCATTCGAGAAGAGGGAAGTCCACCACCCAGAGCGGAGCGAAATCGTGAGGATCGCGGTAGCCGAGACGGTTGCCCATTTCTATTCTGAGTACGCCGAGCATGGTCTGGGTCTTTCTCCTGGACCCGCACAGCACGAGAATCAGGTCTCCCGGGCCGGCTTCCATCTTCTCCGCTATAGCCTTAAGGTCATCATGGGAGTAGAACTTGTCGACAGATGACTTGATGCTGCCGTCTTCATTGACCTTTATATAGACAAGGCCTTTGGCGCCTACCTGAGGCCTCTTCACCCATTCTGTCAGTTCGTCGAGCTGCTTCCGCGTATATGAAGCAAGTCCTTCGGCGCAGATGGCTCCCACATAATCCACGGAATCGAATACCGAAAACCCGTGGCCTTTTACCATATCGGTGATTTCATGGATTTTCATTCCGAAGCGGATGTCAGGCTTGTCGGATCCGTAATAATCCATGGCATCGAACCAGCTCATTCTCGGTATCGGGTTCGGAATCTCCACATCCAGGACATTTTTGAACAATGTCCTCATCATGCCCTCGAAAACATCCAGGACATCGTCCCTCTCCACGAAAGACATCTCGCAGTCTATCTGGGTAAATTCCGGCTGGCGGTCGGCACGCAGGTCCTCGTCCCTGAAACAGCGGACAATCTGGAAATACCTGTCATATCCTGCCACCATAAGCAGCTGCTTGAATGTCTGCGGAGACTGCGGGAGCGCATAGAATTGTCCCGGATTCATCCTCGACGGCACCACGAAATCCCTGGCACCTTCAGGAGTGGATTTGATAAGGTACGGAGTCTCTATCTCCAGGAAACCCTGCCCGTCAAGATAGTTTCTCACCTCATGGGCTATCCTGTGCCTGAGCTCCAGAGCTTTCTTGAGAGGATTCCTTCTCAAGTCGAGGTATCTGTATCTGGCACGCAGTTCTTCTCCCCCGTCGCTTTCATCCTCTATGGTAAACGGCGGTGTCTGCGCCTTGTTCAGTATGTTTAAGGACGAGAGGCTTATCTCGATGTCTCCGGTAGGCATTTTCGGATTCTTGCTCTGCCTTTCCACCACCGTACCCACTGCCTGTATTACATATTCCCTGCCCAAAGAGGAGGCAGTTTCCACCAGCGCGGTGTCTGCGACAGCATCAACCGTCAGCTGCGTAATCCCGTACCTGTCACGGAGATCTATGAATGTCATGCCGCCGAGTTTCCTGGATTTCTGCACCCAGCCTGCCAATGTCACTGTCTTTCCGACGTCGGCGATACGAAGTTCGCCGCAAGTATGTGTCCTGTACATATCAAAAATATTTCCTGTCTTGCAAAACAACGCGGACATCGCCCGAAACGACTTCCGGACCAGCCCTATAACCTGCAAAAATACAAATTATTCAGATGCATACTGCGAAAAAATTCAGAATTGTTCCATAAATCATCAGGGCTTCTTATCTTTGTACAGCCATCATACGACAAAAACGACATTATGCAGGTACGAGCAAAAAAATCATTGGGACAGCATTTCCTGACGGATATGGATGTAGCAAGGAAGATAGCGGACAGTCTCAGACCGGAAGGTGCGGGACCGGACAGACCGGCGGATGTCCTGGAAATAGGGCCCGGAACAGGTGTGCTCTCGCAGTTTCTGATGGAACGGAACGACATTGCCCTGAAAATGGTGGAAATTGACAGGGAATCAGTAGATTATCTGCTCATGAACTTTCCCGGGGCGGAAGGGGCGCTGATACAGGGCGATTTCCTGAAACTCGACCTGGACTGCCTTTTCAGGAAAGATTTCTGCGTGATAGGGAATTTCCCCTACAACATATCCTCACAGATTTTTTTCAGGATTCTGGACTATAAGGACCGTATTCCACAAGTAGTATGCATGATACAGAAAGAGGTGGCGGAGCGTATAGCCGAAAAGCCGGGCACCAGGGTCTACGGCATCCTTTCCGTCCTCCTGCAGGCATGGTACGATATCGAATATATCCTGACCGTAGGAGAGGGGGCGTTCAACCCGCCTCCGAAAGTCAAGTCGGCCGTAATACGTCTGAAACGGAATGCCCGCCGGGACCTGGGCTGCGATGAAAATCTCTTCAAGACTGTGGTCAAGACAGGGTTCAACCAGAGACGCAAAACTCTCCGGAACTCGCTGAAACCACTCATTGCAGCCAGGGCGGAAAAGGAAGGATGGACAGATGAGCAGTATGCCGGTTTCGTATCGGATCCCGTTTTCGACCTTCGCCCCGAAAGACTCGGCGTAGAGGATTTCATCGCCCTTGCCGGGAAGTTCCGGGGATAATGTCAGGAGTCCGGACCGCATCCCGCCGCACATCTGAAAATGTTTCGCAGCCGGACTCTGCCACGTGTCTATAAATCAATGAAATTTCGGATTTCGGATTTTTTTTATTAAAATTGTAACTTGTGCCGGTGTGCCGCTGACCGGCAGGACACGCTCCTGCCCGGAAAAGGTCACCGCATTGGAACAGAAAACGAACTTAAAGCAAACCCGATTTATGAGAGTTTTGAAATTCGGAGGCACCTCCGTAGGCTCACCTACGGGCCTTCTGCAGGCGAAAAGTGTAATAGAATCTTGTTCAGACGACATAATAGTGGTAGTGTCTGCTCTCGGAGGCATTACCGACCAGCTTATCAGGACATCAAAAACGGCTGCCTCCGGCGACCTGGAATACGAGGAACAACTGGCCGCCATTACCGAAAGGCATTACCGGCAGGCTGAAGAGACCGTTATGCCGGAAAAGCTTCCGGAAGTAAAGGCCCGGCTTGAAGTCCTGCTGGGAGAACTTTCCAATATTTTCAAGGGGGTCTACCTCATCAAGGATCTTTCGGCCAAGACTTCCGATGCCATAGTAAGCTACGGTGAACGGCTGTCGTCCGTAATCGTGAACGGGACCATAAGAAATTCCGTGCTGTACGATTCCCGAGAATTCATAAAGACAAAGCCGTATTTCAACAAGCATGTCGTGGATTTCAACGAGACGGAAAAGCTCGTCCTCCAGAAATTCGCCGAAATACCGCATATCTCCATTGTGCCCGGCTTCATCAGTGCGGACACCGCTACCGGAGATGTGACAAATCTCGGCCGCGGAGGTTCGGACTATACGGCATCGGTACTCGCATCCATCCTCAACGCGGACACTCTCGAAATATGGACAGATGTGGACGGTTTCATGACCGCCGATCCCAAAATAATCAGCAACGCCTACACAATAGGGCATCTGACATTCGTGGAGGCGATGGAGCTGTGTAATTTCGGTGCTAAAGTCATTTATCCGCCGACCATCTTCCCTGCATACCACAAGAATATCCCTATCAAGATAAAGAATACGTTCAATCCTTCGTCTCCGGGGACATTCATCACAAGAAACGCCGAAACCGGCGACCACAACAGGGCCATCAAAGGCATATCGTCCATAAACGACACATGCCTTATCACGATACAGGGTCTGGGAATGGTAGGTGTCATCGGTGTGAACTACCGCATATTCAAGACACTGGCGAAGTCGGGGATAAGCGTATTCCTCGTCTCGCAGGCCGCGTCCGAAAACACCACATCCATCGGTGTCAGGAACGCCGATGCGGACCTGGCAGTACAGGTGCTTTCGGATGAATTCGAACAGGAAATCAGGATGGGTGAAATAAACCGCATCAAGCAGGAAGGCAATCTCGCCACAGTAGCCATCGTGGGAGAGAACATGAAGCATACGCCGGGCATAGCCGGAAAACTGTTCGGGACTCTGGGAAGAAACGGTATCAATGTCATCGCCTGCGCCCAGGGAGCGTCCGAAACCAATATTTCCTTCGTAATCTCTATCGACAGCCTGAAAAAGGCCCTGAATGTAATCCATGATTCGTTCTTCCTGTCCGATTACCAGGTGCTGAATCTTTTCCTGGCAGGAAACGGACTGGTCGGGAGCAACCTTATCAGCCAGCTCAGGATGCAGCAGGAAAAGCTGATGAAGGAAAAGTCCCTGCAGATAAAAGTGATAGGAATATCCAATTCCCGTCATTATATCATTGACAGGAACGGCATTGACCTGAATACATACAACGAAAAGCTGGACAGCTCGGAAGTGGCCTCGTCTCCGGAAATCTTCAGGGATGAAATCCTGGGCATGAACATGTTCAATTCCGTGTTCGTGGACTGTACGGCGAGTGCGGAAGTGGCAGGAATCTACCAGAGCCTTCTGGACCACAATGTCTCGGTAGTGGCCGCCAACAAGATCGCCGCTTCTTCCGAATACGACAAATACAGGAAACTGAAGGATACGGCACGGAAGCGCGGTGTGAAATACCTCTTCGAGACCAATGTCGGCGCGGGCCTGCCTATTATAAACACGATCAGCGACCTGATAAACAGCGGGGACAAGATTCTCAAAATCGAGGCTGTGGTTTCCGGAACGCTGAACTTCATCTTCAACGAAATGGGCGAAGACGTGCCTTTGAGCAAGGCCATAAGGCTGGCAAAGGAAGCGGGATATGCAGAGCCTGATCCGCGCATAGACCTGAGCGGAACTGACGTGATAAGAAAACTCGTCATACTGTCCAGAGAGGCCGGATACCGCGTGGAGCAGAATGATGTGAAGAAGAACCTGTTCATCCCGGAAAAATATTTCAAGGGTTCTCTCGAAGAATTCTGGGCTGCTATACCGGAACTCGACGAAGAATTCGAGAACAGGCGCAGAATCCTCGCCGCAGAAGGCAAGTGCTGGAGATTCGTGGCTACGCTTGACAACGGCAAGGCGGAAGTAGGGCTCAAGGAGGTGGACAGGGAAAGTCCTTTCTACCGGCTGGCAGGAAGCAACAACGTCATCCTCATCACCACAGAGCGCTACAAAGAATACCCTATGCAGATCAAGGGCTACGGTGCCGGAGCCAGCGTGACGGCAGCAGGAGTCTTCGCCGACATCATAAGCATAGCCAACATCAGATAGCCGTACACCGGCCGCCCTCCCCTCGGGAGAATAAGATGATTCCCGCAAAAACTTAATCCGAATTACCATGAAATATCTGATAATATTGGGTGACGGTATGGCAGACGAACCCATACCAGAACTCGGCGGGTTCACCCCTTTGCAGGCTGCGGAAAAGCCCGAAATAGACTGGCTCGCCGCTCACGGGCGGAACGGGCTTCTGGACACCATCCCGGCTGGATTCGCACCGGGAAGCGAGATTGCGAATCTGTCAATATTGGGCTACGACCTGCCGAAAGTATTCGAAGGCAGGGGTTCGCTTGAGGCTGCAAGCATGGGAGTTCCGATACTTGACGGGGAAATGGCCATGAGGTGCAATCTGATAACGGTCGAAAACGGACGCATAAAGAATCATTCCGGAGGACAGATCAGCACTGAAGAAGGGGCGGAACTTATAAAATACCTGCAGGAAAAACTGGGAGACGAAGAAATATCGTTTTATCCCGGAGTATCATACCGGCATCTGCTCAAGATGAAGGGCGGGGACAAACACATCACCGCCACGCCTCCCCACGATGTGATAGGACAGGAGTTCAAGGCGTATCTGACAGTTCCTGAAACAGAGGGCGCCAGACATACTGCCGCCAAACTGAACAGTCTTATACTAAAGTCCATGGAGCTGCTCCCGGAGCATCCTGTAAACAAGGCGCGTGCAGCAGAGGGAAAAGACATCGCAAACAGTATATGGCCATGGTCTCCCGGGTACAGGCCCCGGATGGAAACGCTGTCACGGCAGTTTCCTGCGATAAAAAGCGGTTCCGTAATATCAGCAGTGGACCTGATAAAGGGAATCGGGGTATATGCAGGTCTTGATCCAATATATGTGGAAGGGGCGACCGGATTATATGACACAAACTATGAAGGCAAGGCAGAAGCCGCAATCCAGGCCCTCAGATCGCAGGACTTCGTATTCCTGCATCTTGAAGCCAGCGACGAAGCCGGGCATGACGGAAACCCACGGCTGAAGGTCCTGACCATTGAATACCTGAACGACAGGATAGTGCGGCCCATACTCAAGGAAACAGCCACCTGGAATGAAGACATATCCATAGCCATCCTTCCTGACCACCCTACGCCATGCGCCATCAGGACCCATACCGCCAGACCGGTACCTTTCGCCATATACAGGACGAACGGAAGCAGTGACAAGGTCTCGGTATTTGACGAATTTTCCGCCATGGAAGGAAGCTACGGACAGCTCGCGGGACGACAGTTCATAGAAATGTTCCTCGGCGGGGATTGAAAGGCATATCACAAACGTGAAACAAAACGAACTGACAGATGAAATATTACAGTACAAACAGAAAGGCCCCCCTTGCCACACTTGAAGAAGCCGTAAAAAGAGGGCTTGCCCCTGACAGGGGGCTGTACATGCCGGAAAGAATCGTACGGCTTCCGGAAGAATTTTTCCGCGACATGGGAGAGATGGATTTCCACGAAATCGCATTCGCGGCAGCTTCGGCATTTTTCGGAGAAGACATACCTTCCGGAGACCTGAAAGACATTGTCTGTGACACATTGAATTTCGACACCCCTGTCGTCAATATCCATGACAATATCTGGGCACTGGAACTGTACCACGGCCCGACACTCGCCTTCAAGGATGTAGGCGGCAGGTTCATGGCCAGGATGCTGTCGTACTTTGTCAGGCAGGAAAAAACAGACAGGAAGACGACTGTCATAGTAGCCACGTCGGGTGACACGGGAAGCGCCGTCGCCAACGGATTTCTCGGAGTGGAAGGCATAGACGTGATAGTCCTTTATCCGTCGGGAAAAGTCAGCGAGATACAGGAAAAGCAGTTCACCACCCTCGGACAGAACATCACCGCCCTGGAAGTGGACGGAAATTTCGATGACTGCCAGAGGCTTGTGAAATCGGCATTCATGGACGAGGACCTGGGAAGGACAATGACGCTGACTTCAGCCAATTCGATAAACGTAGCCCGTTTCCTGCCGCAGGCCTTCTATTATTTCAATGCATACGCCCAGCTCAAACGGGCCGGTCATGACAGCAATATTGTCTTCTGCGTCCCGAGCGGGAATTTCGGCAATATCACGGCCGGACTTTTCGCATGGAGAATGGGGCTTCCGGTCAGACGGTTCATAGCCGCGAACAACCGCAATGATGTCTTTCTGGAATATCTGAAAACCGGGGAATATACTCCGCGGGCATCTGTCCGCACCATAGCCAACGCGATGGATGTAGGAGATCCGAGCAATTTCGCCAGAATCCTGGACCTCTACGGAAATTCCGCAACTCTGATCAGGCAGGACATAGCCGGATGCAGGTACACTGACGAAGAGATAGGAAGGACCATATCGTCCCTGTACGATAAATACGGATATCTCGCCGACCCTCACGGAGCCTGCGGCTACCAGGGGCTCACAGACCTTCTGTCCGACGGCGAAACCGGGATATTCCTGGAGACCGCTCATCCGGCCAAGTTCAAGGACACCGTCGAAAAAATCATCGGGAAACCCGTGGAGATACCGGAAAGGCTCAAGGATTTCATGAAAAAAGAGAAGAAATCCATAAAGATGACAAACAGGTTCGAAGATTTCAAGGAATATCTGGAAAGCAGGAGATAATCATGCGCGTGATTGAAAGAATATGCATTATTGGCGGGGGGAACATGGGAGGAGCCATTG
>DVIP01000008.1 GCA_018711225.1 Candidatus Cryptobacteroides intestinipullorum
GCGCTTGAATATGATTTTACGGTTCCCGATAGTAAGTTCCCTTGCTGTGGCATCTGTCAAATAGACTGCATTCATCGTAACCTGTGTGGAAAGTCCCAATTTGTTCAATGCAGTCAATCCACTAGGTATAATACGAGCCTTATCCTTTTCTGCTATAGCGTATGCTATATCTTCTATAGTTGGGCGAAGCACACCGAACTTATTCCGTAATGGATATAAATACAGACCTTGAGAGAGACGAATGAGCACTCCCTCTTTCTCTAATCGGGAAAGTGCACGAGTAACTAACCCGTCATTATTCAGATGTGCAAAATCACTCACCACATAAAGCCTGTTCGGCCCGTTTCGGTCTATTATACTCCGTATTTCCTTTGTCAATATTGTCTTCATATCCACAATGATTCCGTTTGCAAAGATACGATATTACTCTTGGTGGAGCAATAAAATGTCCGAAATTCTTAAAGAAAATCGGACATTATAAAATGCTTTGCTGCTTGATCCGGTCCGGCAGATATTGTCAGAACCGTTCCCGGATATTGTACTTGTTGCGGTCCTGGCTGCTTCTGGAAATCATTTCGGCTATGAACCCGGAAAGGAACAGCTGTACGCCAATGATGAGGGCGACGAGTGCCAGGTAAAACAGAGGCTGGTCGGTGACAGGGCGGAATTTCAGCCCGTGAGCCTGGGCCACGAGTTTGGAGACAATCAGCCAGATGGCGATAATGCCCCCCGCAAAGAACGTAAGGGTGCCCGTAAGACCGAAGAAATGCATCGGCTTCTTTCCGAAGGTGCTCAGGAACCAGAGCGACAGCAGATCCAGAAACCCGTTCATGAAACGGTTCAGACCGAACTTGCTTTTCCCGTACTTGCGCTTCTGGTGATGCACTGGCTTTTCCGTAATCCTGTCGAATCCCGCATTTTTGGCCAGGTAAGGTATGTAGCGGTGCATCTCTCCGTAGACCTCAATGCTTTTGACTACTTCATTCCTGTATGCCTTCAGCCCGCAGTTCATGTCATGCAGACGGAGACCGGTGATCAGCCTTGCCGTGGCATTGTACAGCTTGGACGGAAGGTTTTTTGTCAGCCTGTTGTCCTGGCGGTGCTGTTTCCACCCGGACACGATGTCATACCCCTCTTCCGTCACCATCCTGAACATTTCCGGAATTTCCTCCGGCGAATCCTGCAGGTCCGCATCCATTGTCACTACTACCCGGCCGCATGCGGCTTCGAAACCGCAGTACAGCGCCGCGGACTTGCCGTAATTCCTTCTGAATGAAATCCCCCTGATCCTGCTGTCGTTCCCGGCCAGTTCGAGGATTTTCCCCCATGATCCGTCCCTGCTCCCGTCGTCCACCATAATCAGCTCGTAGTCATAACCTTCCCTCTCCATCACTTTCCTGATCCAGGACACGAGTTCCGGCAGGGATTCGGCCTCATTGTAGAGCGAGACCACTATCGACAGGTCTTTCGGATATTCCTTTTCCATATTTCCGGTCTGTGATGCCATTGTCCTATTCTCCTTTATGTTCCATGAATCCTGCGAAAGGGTCCTTCTTCGGTATCGAAATGGAAAGGATGGCCGAAAGGATTACTCCGTACAGCCAGCTGTATATCCATGTGGAGAAGAACATTATCTTCGTATAATTGTTTTCTATGGTCTTCAGGTAAGATCTGGTGTTTTCGTCGAGATGTTCCCCGTACAGCTTGTATATGAGGTCCATCTGCCCCGAAACGAATTCCGGGTCCGCTAATGCGACGAAGAAAAACATGGCAGCCGCGAATATCATGCTTGAAGTGAGAGCGAGCATCCTGCCGTACCGTGCCGTGTCCCTGTTGTCCACTCCGTCATACTGGGCGACGAGCCTTTCCATGAGAAATTTCATGAGCCAGATGCATCCGCCCGTCTGCAGAAGCCATATTATTCCGTTGAGGACTGCAGTACCCGCAGAGGCGTCTCCGCTGGTCAGAGCGCCGGATACTATCCTGCACAGCGCCGTGAACAGACCGAGCACGAGCCCGTTTCTGGCGGCTTTGTTCCACAATATTTTCTTTTGGTCGGGGTTGTTCATAAAATTCAATGTTGACAGCGCAAAGATAGAAAAAAAATTGTACCTTTGCAGTCTTGTAGAATAATAGAAGAGATATGATAAACATAACATTTCCTGATGGCAGTGTAAGACCGTATGACAGCGGAATCACAGCATGGCAGATAGCACAGGGCATCAGCCCGAAACTTGCATCGGAAGTCCTTGCGGCAGCCGTCAAGTTCGAAGATGATCCGGCAGGAAACACCGTAATATATGATCTGGAGCGTCCTCTGGAGAAAAACTGCACCGTAAGGCTTCTCAAATGGGATGACGACGAAGGGAAACATGTCTTCTGGCATTCTTCGTCCCACCTGATGGCCGCAGCTCTGGAAAGCCTCTATCCCGGCATAAAGTTCGGCATAGGGCCGGCCATAGAGAACGGTTTCTACTATGACGTGGACCTGGGTGACGTGCAGCTGACAGAGGCTGACCTGAAAAAGGTGGAAGACAAGATGATAGAGCTTGCGCGCACGAAAGAGCAGTTCGTCCGCAGGGAAGTCCCTAAGGACGAAGCCCTCAGGACATTCCGGAAAAAGGGTGACGAATACAAGTGCGAGCTTATCGGCGAGCTCGAGGACGGGACCATCTCGTTCTATACCAACGGAAACTTCACCGACCTTTGCCGCGGTCCGCATCTGAAGGACACCTCCGTCATCAAGGCGGTGAAACTCACCTCCATAGCCGGAGCCTACTGGCGCGGTGACGAGAACCGCAAGATGCTTACCAGGATTTACGGCATCACATTCCCGAAAAAGTCCATGCTTGACGAGTATCTCGTGATGCTTGAAGAGGCCAAGAAAAGAGACCACAGGAAACTCGGAAAGGAAATGGAACTCTTCACCTTCTCTTCACGCGTGGGGCAGGGCCTGCCGATGTGGCTTCCGAAAGGAGCCGCCCTCCGCGAAAGGCTGGAGAACTTCCTCAAGAAAATACAGAAGTCGTACGGATATCTTCCTGTAATCACCCCTCATATCGGGAACAAGGACCTGTACGTGACATCCGGACAC
>DVIP01000091.1 GCA_018711225.1 Candidatus Cryptobacteroides intestinipullorum
TCCAGCTTGTGGATGGCCAGTCCGCTCCGCAGTTTCGGCTCGAACCAGGTCGTTTTCGGCGGCATGATATTTCCGGAATCGGCGATGTCAACTATCTGTTTCATTGATACCGGATATAGCGCGAACGCTACTGCCATTTCTCCGCTGTCCACCCTTTTGGACAATTCCCCGAGGCCTCTGATACCTCCGACGAAATCTATCCTCTTGTCGGTCCGGAGATCCTTGATGCCGAGAATCCTGTCCAGAACCAGATTTGAGAGTATGGTTACATCCAGGACTCCGATAGGGTCAGAATCGTCATACCGTCCGGGCCTGGCTTCAAGCGAATACCATTTCCCTCCGAGATACATGGAGAAATTGTGCAGGTGGTCCGGCCTGTATATTTCACTGCCTTTTTCCGTGACCGTGAAATCCTTTTCCAGAGCCTTGAGGAATCCTTCCGGAGTAAGCCCGTTCAGGTCCTTTACCACCCTGTTATAGTCGATGACGGTCAGCTGGCTTTCCGGAAATGCCACAGCCATGAAGTAGTTGTATTCTTCTTCACCTGTATGGTCCGGATTCCCGGCCTTTTTTTCTGCTCCCACACGGGCTGCCGCAGCCGTCCTGTGATGTCCGTCAGCCACATAGAAAGCAGGGATGTCCTTGAATATCTCCGTTATCCTTTCTATGGTGGCGTCATCGTCGATGACCCAGAACTTGTGGCCGAAGCCGTCTTCCGCCACGAAGTCGTATTCCGGTTCTCCGGCAGTAAAGCGGCTTACGATAGCGTCTATCTCTGCATTGTCGGGATATGAGAAGAATACCGGCTCGATGTTGGCGTTCTGGATTCTCACATGCACCATCCTGTCATCTTCCTTGTCCTTTCTGGTGAGCTCGTGCTTCTTTATCCTGCCTTCCGAGTAGTCATCGGTATGCGCACAGAGGACAAGCCCGTACTGGGTCTTTCCGTTCATGGTCTGTGCATAGACATAATAGCACGGTTTGCTGTCCTGGACGAGCCATCCTTTTTCCTGCCATTTCCTGAAATTTTCGACAGCCTTGTCATAGACTTCACGGCAGTGCTCGTCAGCCACGGGTTCGAAATCTATTTCAGGCTTTGTGATGTGGAGCAGGGATTTCTCTGAAGCTTCGGCTTTTGCCTCGGACGAATTCAGTACATCGTACGGTCTGGCCGCGACTTCCTCTACAAGTCTCTTTGGCGGCCTTATGGCTGCAAAGGGTTTTACTCTTACCATATCGGATAATATTAAACCGGATGACGTGATATCATTTGTTTACCTGGAACCTGGTATTGCCCGTGGCGAAAAAGTCCACGATCTGCGATGCGGCTGCAAGTCCGGCGTTGATATTGGCCTCGGCAGTCTCGGCACCCATTTTCTTCGGGGTGGCGAACACTCTCTTGCCGAATTTTTCGTCCAGTTCGGCCTGGCAGTCCGCGGCTATGTCCGTTATGTACTTGAGGTCCGGCCTGTCGGTCAGAGCCTTTTCCAGTTCGGCCTCGTTTATTATTTCCTTTCTTGCCGTATTCAGGAGACAGCCTCCTGACGGCATCAGGGTAATCAGGTTGTAACCTATGGATTTTCTGGTTTCAGGTGTGGCAGGAATGTGCAGCGATATGAAATTGCATTCCCTGTACATCTCTTCCAGTGAACCGGCAGGCACTACACCGTCTTCTTTCATTTTTTCTGCAGGAACGTACGGGTCGAATGCCATGACTTCCATGCCGAGACACCTGGCCTTCTGTGCCACGAGCTTTCCCACATTCCCGTATGCCTGGATTCCGAGTTTCTTTCCCTTGATTTCACTGCCGGTCCCGGGGGTGAACTTGTTTCTGGACATGTATATCATCATGGCTATGGCCAGTTCGGCCACGGCATTGGAGTTTTGTCCCGGAGTGTTCATCACCACTATGTTCCTGGATGTGCATGCATCCAGGTTTATATTGTCATAACCGGCTCCGGCCCTGACGACGATTTTCAGGTTGGCGGCTGCGGCGATGACTTCCGGGGTGACCTTGTCGGATCTGACGATAAGTGCGTCGGCATCGGCTACGGTTTTGACGAGTTTTTCCGGGGAGTCGTATTTTTCGAGCAGCCTTACTTCATGTCCTGCCTTTTCGGCAATGTCCTTCATCCCGTTCACTGCAGCTGCGGCGAACGGCTTTTCTGTAGCGATAAGTATTTTCATGGCCTTTTACTTTTTCATTGATTCGAAATCCTGCATGCATTTTACGAGTGCCTGGACACTCTCCACAGGGCAGGCGTTGTAGATGGAAGCCCTGAAGCCGCCCACAGAGCGGTGGCCCTTGATGCCGAGCATGCCCTGGCCTTTGGCAAATTCCAGAAATTCATCCTGGAGAGCTTCATATCCGGGAGCCATCACGAAACATACATTCATATCGGAGCGGTCTTCTTTGGCCGCAGTGCCCGTGAACAGGGCGTTCCTGTCTATTTCGGCATAGAGCATGTCGGCTTTCTGCCTGTTCGTCTTGTATATGGCCTCCACGCCTCCGATTTCTTTCAGCCATTTGAGGGTTTCGTACATCACATATATGGAGAATACCGGAGGGGTGTTGAACATGGAGCCTCCGTCGATGTGTGTCTGGTAGTTCAGCATGGTAGGTATGTACCTGCTCACTTTGCCGAGGGCATCCTTCCTGATGATGGCGAAAGCTACTCCGGCAGGACCCACGTTCTTCTGCGCACCGCCGTATATCAGGGCGTATTTGCTTACATCGCGCGGCCTGCTCATGATGTCGGATGACATGTCTGCGATAAGAGGTACAGGGCTGTCGATGTCTTCCTTGATCTGTGTGCCGTATATGGTATTGTTCGTGGTGATGTGGAAATAATCCAGATCAGAAGGTATCTCGTAGCCTTTCGGTATATAGTTGAATGTAGTGTCGGCGGAAGAGGCTACGGCGTATGCCTCTCCGATGCCTTTGGCTTCCTTCAGAGCCTTCTTGGCCCATACTCCTGTCTCCAGGTAGCCTGCCTTCTTTTCCAGGAAGTTCATGGCCACGCAGAGGAACTGCAGGCTGGCCCCTCCTCCCATGAATACCACTTCATGAGTGTCCGGTATGTTCAAAAGTTCTTTCCACAGGGTCCGGCATTCATCCATCACCTGCACCCATTCCTTTGATCTGTGAGATATGCTGATGACGGGAACTCCTGTCCCTTTGAAATCTTTCAGCGCTTCAATGGCTTTGTCGACGGCCTGCTGCGGAAGCACGCAAGGACCGGCGAAGAAATTGTGAACTTTTTTCATAACCTTATGTGATATTAAAATAACGTCAGTTCGACGAATTATTCTACTCAGTACCAGAGATTTCGTCGAACTGACATTACGATTTCTGCGAAATCTCTTTCCTTTTACGTGTCACCCCTCTTAAATTCTCCCCTGACGTAGGGGAGAACTTGCCTACGGATTCGGGAAGCGAATCCTCTACAGAGGTAGTTCTCTGAAATTCACTGCGTTCTTTTCTTCGAACTCATGTTAAAATGTGGTTAAATTTAGCAAAAAATTTGTAAAGATGACAGCCTAGAAGAGACTCCTGATGTCAGACCTCTTTTCGCAATAGTGGCAAAGCAGGGATATCTCGTTCCCTTCTTCGATGACAGCGAACCTGGTCTTTACCGGCTGGTGGTTGGTTATGCATTTGGGATTCATGCACTTGGCTATCCCCTCTATTTCCTCCGGCATGGTCAGTTTCTTCTTCTCCACGACCTGGAAATTCCTGATGATGTTGACTGTGGCATGAGGCGCGATAAGGGCCAGCTTGTTCAGTTCGTCATCCTCGAAGAACCTGTCAGCTATCTTGATGATGCCTTTCTTCCTGAAAAGCTTGCTGTTCAGGTTTATCCCTATCGTAATCTGGTTGCTTATGCCTTTGAGCCCCAGAATGTCGAGAGCCCTGTATACATTTTCGGCAGGTATGTGGTCCAGCACTGTTCCGTTTTCCAGTGCGCTTACTTTCAGTTCCTTGCTTATGTTCTCCATGATGAGATTGTCTTTGAATTATGATTGTTCCCGTGTACGGAAAGCCTATCTGTAGCCCAGCAGGTAGGAGATGATGGCCATCCTGACATACAGTCCGTTTTCTGCCTGCTTGAAGTAGTATGCGTAAGGGGTGTCGTCCACGTCCTGGTCTATTTCGCATACACGCGGGAGCGGATGCAGTATCTTCATGTTTTTCTTTACATTCCCCAGCATGGAAGCTTCCAGCCTGTAGACGTCCTTCACCTTTTCATATTCCATAGGGTCAGTGAACCTTTCCTGCTGGACGCGCGTCATATAAAGTATGTCGCAGTCATCCAGATGTTCTTCGAGCGATGTGGTCTCGGTGTATTTAATCCCTTTCCCTTTCAGGAAATCCTTGTATTCCACAGGCATTTTCAGTTCTTCAGGCGCCGTGAACACAAATTCCGGGCTGAAATGGGACATGGCCTGCAGGAGGGAATGCGTCGTCCTTCCGTATTTCAGATCGCCTACCATGTTGATTTTCAGATGGTCGAGCCTGCCCTGGGTCTGCATTATGGAATACAGGTCCAGCAGAGTCTGCGAAGGATGCTGGTTGGCCCCGTCCCCTGCATTCACCACAGGCACGGAAGACACCTCTGAAGCATATCTGGAGCTTCCTTCGAGAGGGTGGCGCATGATAATCATGTCCACATAGTTCGACACCATCTTTATGGTATCTTTCAGGGTTTCCCCCTTGCTAACACTCGTGTTCGAAGCGTCGGAGAATCCGATGACCTTGGCCCCCAGCCTGTTGACCGCTGTTTCGAAACTGAGTCTGGTCCTGGTGGAAGGCTCGAAGAATATGCAGGCTATCACCTTGCCTTCCAGTATCTTCTGTGTCCTGTTCTTCTCGAATTCCTTCGCTGTTTCGAGTACGTGCAGGATTTCTTCTTTGGTGAAATCCTGGATTGAGATTAGGCTTTTCTTCATTCCCTGTATAAAGTATAAAGTCAATATTATCCTGCCGGGGCAATACCGGTGCGGCTCATCCGATTCTTTCCAGCGAGCAGCCTCCGGCCTGTCCTATTTTCTCTTCAAAGGTCTCCGCCAATGACAGCCTGACATCTGTCTCCAGGCTGCATTCCATGCCGAAATCCTGTTTGCAGGCCTGCAGCCCGAGGTCTTTCAATACCTTCATGACCCCGTTCATGTCCATGTACCCGAATGTCAGCCGGTATCTTCTCACCGCTGTCTTCTCCACTATTTCAGCGTGGTCCAGCGCATCTGCCGTCGAGCTTCTGTAAGCCCTTATCAGTCCGGGAATCCCCAGTTTTATCCCGCCGAAATATCTGACGACCACGACCAGTATGTCGCTCAGCTCCAGAGAATCTATCTGTCCCAATATCGGTTTCCCGGCGGAAGATGAAGGCTCCCCGTCGTCATTGGCCCTGGATATGTCCCTCCTATAGCCAAGCCTGTATGCATAGCAGTGGTGTCTGGCATCGTGATATTCTTTCCTGACGGATGTGATGATGGATTTTATCTCTTCTTCCGTGGTGACCGGATAAGCCAGGGCAATGAATCTGCTGCCATTGTCCTTAAAAAGCCCCCTGGAGGGGCTTGCAATGCTTCTGAAAGTATCTTTTTCCGGTGTCGTGGCGTCCATAACCCGAATCCAAAATTAGTGTTTTTTATATTATTTTGCAACCGCAGGGAAATATTTTGTACTGTCCGGAGTCTGACACTTTTATGCGGCCGCCCTTTTTCTGAACCGGCCTCATTATATACTGCGTATTCCCGGTTTTCTTATACCGGAAAGGCTATTTAAAGATTTTTAGTAAAATTTCATGACAATTTCTCAATCTGAGATGCTTTTCTGCGGGTTTTTGTCGTCCGATTGTTGCCGTTTGTCGAAAAATGCTTATATTTGTAAACTTTGGCACAGCGTCAGACTTATATTTTGAAAGAAATCGATTTGATAAGATTGAAATCCGTAATTACATTTTGACGATTTGATGAATTTTTTTTGTAAAATACATGCTCTTTGCCGATTTTTGTTAGCCGGTGCATCTGCCGGTTCAGTACGGGGGGGGTAGAGCATACATGTTCCGGATCTGAGACAGCCTTTCCGGCTTCACGCATTCCTGACAGGGAATTTCCAATTTTTACCGAACATATTCTGCCGGTTCCGCGTCCTGCGGAATGCCGGGCGTATTGCCGTGACCTGTTTGCATCAGGATCACGCGCTTTGCCGTATCCGTTTTCGAGAGAACTGTAAAACATTCAATATCATTAACAATCAAATTATCGTATTATGAGAAAATTATCTTTTTTAAGCTCAGTGCTGTCCGTTTCTGCGCTCCTGTTTGCGCTCGGAAGCTGCACCGAGGGGAATATCGACAACGGAGACAATACCGGCGGGGACCAGACTCCGGGGGAGCCTGTCGTATATAAGGTAGGCGACCCGTATGTGGTGAACGGCAATACGGTAGGTATCGTGTACGAAGTGGACGAGACCGGGACTCACGGAAAGGCTTACAGCCTGACGGTGTATAATCTGAGCGACAAATATTTTTGCAAGAAGCCGGGATATTATACTCCGTCACCTGTGTTACCGGACATTTTGCCTCCTATATTGAATGCGAGCAAATTTGAAGATGCCGCTGTTCCGACCAGCTTGGAAGATGGACAGGCCAACTGTCAGAAAATGAAAAATGAGCCCGATTGGACCAACAAGTTAATTGCCTTGAAATGGGTAGAGGATCTGGCAGCTTCACAGGGCGTGGCGTGGTATATTCCGGCAATAGATGAATTGAAGGACCTGGTGGAATATATGAGCAATGCCAAATTTGAGGTTTTCAAAGAGGAAATAAAGGATAACGAAACTGGGGAGGTCATAATGACAAACGAATATGAGTGGATCAATTCTGAGAATTCGGCTGATGTTGAGGCTGCATGGGATGCTGTAAGGGATATTTACAAAACATACACTGACGACAAGCAGTACCTTGTATTTCATTCGATAAATGTAGAGGATGACGGCTCCGTGACTCCTGTAGACGCAAGGACAATAGTGGAAGATAATTTTTCCGAGCCGAGTGATCTCTATGCATACAGATGGTATTCTTCATCCGTGGATCAGGAAAGCAACAAATTATATACAGTGGATATGCAGGGGCAGTCTCTGTATGAGTTAGGCTATCCTGTAGTTTCCTTACTTCTGGATGCAACTATGAGCGATGTTGATAAGGAAACAGGAGCCTCCGTAGATAATTTCGATATTCAGGCCGGCAGCATCCACCCTATCTGCAAATTCTGACGAAGATATTTTCTGAACATGCGCCGGGACAGGGCATACCCGTTTCCCCGGCGCATGTTCTCTGTCCTTGCGGACAGAAAACCGCAACCCTTTACGAAGTTAACATTGAACTGACTGATGGCAAGAAAACTGATTTTGGCCCTTGCGGGCTGTTTTTTCCCCATTGCGGCGCTCCTGGCGCAAACCGGGCGAGTGGAAGTGACCGGGATCGTCATCGATGAGGAAAGTGTGCCGGTGGCAGGAGCCGGAGTTGTCCTGAAAGGGACGACCATCGGCGTATCCACTGAAGCCGACGGGACCTTCCGTCTCGAAATGGAGTCTCCCGGACCCGAATTCGTGCTCGAATTCTCGTTCATCGGGATGAAGACCCGGGAAGTAAAGGTAAAGCCACGCGACGGCAAGGCTGATATGGAGGTAGTCCTCGAGATGGACCAGAACGAACTGGACCAGGTGGTGGTCACGGGTATATTCAACCGCCGCAAGGAGAGCTATACAGGCTCGGCGGTGACCATGAAGGGCGAAGACATAAAGAAAGTATCCACCACCAATATCGCGAAAGCCATCAGTGTCATAGACCCGAGCTTCCGGGTGATGGACAACTTCGAGATGGGATCCGACCCGAACAGGCTGCCGGATATGCGGATGCGCGGCACCTCCACCCTTCCCGGCGGGTCATCGGGAAGCGGTGACCTTGTTTCCCTCCAGGGTGAATACGATACATATCCCAACCAGCCTCTGCTCATGCTCGACGGTTTCGAGATCGACGTGCAGACCATGGCGGATCTTGATCCTGACAGGATAGCTTCCATCACCATACTCAAGGATGCTTCTGCGACTGCAATATACGGTTCGAAGGCTTCCAACGGAGTCATAGTCATAGAGACCCTCGCCCCGAGGCCGGGAGCCATAAACGTGACCTACAGCGGCAGCGTCAGGGTCGAGATTCCGGACCTGTCTTCATACAACCTGATGAATTCGGAGGAAAAGATACTTGTCGAGAAACTGGCCGGCCTGTATCCGGAGAATGACCTGGCTTCACTGCGCGACTACGAGTCCCGTCTCCGGGAAGTACGCAGGGGAGTGGACACCTACTGGCTCTCCCAGCCGTTGAGGACTGCCGTGCAGCATCGTCATGCCGTCACTTTGGAGGGCGGCTCGCAGGCATTGAGGTATAAGCTGTATGCCGGTCTCAACGAGACTCCGGGCGTGATGAAAGGCTCCAAGAGGAGTACGCAGACAGCGTCCCTCGATCTCAGTTACAGGCTCAGCAAATTCCAGCTGAAGAACAGCGTGACGGTGGACAACGCCGTGGGTACGGATAGCCCTTACGGCTCTTTCAGCCAGTACGCCATGCTCAACCCGTATCTCCGCCCGTACGACGAGGACGGAAACGTGAACAAGGTCATGCAGACCTGGAACATGCTTTATTCCGGCAGCGGAAATACGTACGAGATAGCCAATCCGATGTACAATGCCACTTTCCACAGCCTGGACCGTACGACAAGCCTGACTATCAGGGAGCTTTTCAAGCTCGAGTACAGGCCTGCCGACGCCTGGATACTCCAGGCCAATGTTTCCCTGAGCAAGGGAATAAGCAAGGACGAGGTTTTCCGCCCGGGATACCATACGGCATTCAACAATGTGACCGACCCTACCCTGAAAGGAGATTTTTCCCGCGCCCAGTCCGAGTCTTTCAATTATGCCATAGACTTTACCGCCATGTACAACAAGGTTTTCCGGGAAAAACACTATGTCACGGCCAACCTTCGCTATTCCGTGGACCAGAATCAGAGCGAGACTTACGGCGCCCTTGTGACAGGCTTCCCGAACGATACCATGGATCACATCCTTTTCGGCCAGAAGTATTCCGAAAACATGACAGGCTCGGAAAATACTTCGAGGAGCATCGGCGGTGTGCTGACGGCCGGATATTCGTACATGTACCGTTATTCCTTCGACGCCACCATCAGGGTGGACGGATCTTCGCAGTTCGGACGCGACAACCGTTTCGCTCCATTCTGGTCTGCCGGCTTCAAGTGGGACATCACCAACGAGCCGTTCATGAAAAGCGTGGAGTGGATGGATGATCTGGTTTTCGCCACTTCCTACGGTATTACCGGCACCCAGGGCTTTGCCCCTTACCAGTCGAGGCAGGTATATTCATACTCCGACCTGATGCAGTATTACCTTTCATCCGATGCCACCGGTATCGAACTCGTGGCACTGGGCAACGACAAGTTGAAATGGCAGCAGACCGCCACCTGGAACACGAGGCTGGAACTCTCACTGCTCAAGGGACGGATTACCGCCAGGGCCGAATATTATATAAAGAATACTGAAAATTCCCTGGCACAGATTACTTTGGCTCCGTCTTTGGGTTTCAGCAGCTATCCGGCCAACATGGGAACATTGCAGAATCAGGGCGTGGAACTCAATATCGCCTTTATCCCTTACAGGAACGAGGCCAAGGAAGCATACTGGGTGATTTCCGCCAACAGTTCCCATAACAGGAACAAGCTGACACGCATCTCCGAAGCCCTTTCGAGAATGAATGAACTGAATGCCAGCACCGAATCCATCAGTCCGCTGCCGCGCTATGTGGAAGGACAGTCCACTACCGCTATCTGGGCCGTGAGGTCGCTCGGGATAGACCCTTCTACCGGAGATGAAATCCTGCTGAAACGAGACGGCTCGGTCACCAGCGAATACGATCCGGTGGATGCAGTCATCTGCGGGGATACCGAGCCGAAATGGCAGGGAAACGTGAACACTTCGTTCAACTACATGGGCTTCGGCATAAACCTCGGATTCACCTACCGTTTCGGAGGACAGATGTACAACTCCACCCTCGTGCAGAAAGTGGAGAACGCCGACCTGAGATACAACGCCGACCGCCGCGTGCTCCAGCTCAGATGGCAGAATCCCGGGGATGTGGCACAGTACAAGAGGCTGACCAATTCTGCCAACGGCTCCAACACCCGGCAGACTTCGAGATTCGTCATGAACGAGAATCTTTTCCAGATGAGCTCCCTGTCCCTTACTTACAGGATGGACAACAACGAATATCCGTTCCTGAGACGGCTCCATATCTCGTCCATGAGATGGTCTTTCAACATGGAGGACATATTTTACCTGTCTTCCATAAAGAGGGAGAGAGGTACCGATTATCCGTTCTCCCGGCAGTTCGCGCTTTCGCTTAATCTTGTATTCTGATGATGGAGGGTTTTATTGTGAAAAAGATATTTATTCCGCTGCTTTTGCTTGTACCGGCGGCTCTTTCCACCTCATGCGGCGAATGGCTTGATGTACAGCCAAAGACTTCCGTTGAGGAGGAGGACCTCTTTTCCCGGGAGTACGGCTTCAAGGACGCCCTTACAGGATTCTACATAAAGATGGGCAAGACGGGGCTTTACGGGCAGAATCTGACATATTATTACATGGACATGCTCGGAGGCCTGTACGAGAGCGCTCCGGATGTCTACGACTGGTCCACTATCTATGCCTATGACGGTACATACCAGTCCGTTGTCAACAGCATATATTCGGATATCTACAACGTAATCGCGAATATAAACAACTTCCTGAAATTCGTCGACCAGAACAGGCAGGTCATAACTACGGAAAATTATTATGAGACGATGAAGGGCGAGGCGCTCGGCCTGCGTGCCTTCCTGCATTTCGACCTGTTGAGGCTTTTCGGCCCGGTGTACAGGGAAAATCCCCAGGGCGACGCCATTCCGTACAGGCTGTCTTTCGACAACGTTGCCACCCCCGTACTTCCCGCGTCGGAGGTCCTGGATCTTGTCATTGCCGACCTTCTTGAGGCAGAGAAGCTGCTCGACGGGCATGACAGCGAGATTTTCGACTATGACAATTCCGCGGACCCGTTCACGGAAATGCGCCAGATGCGCATGAACGTATGGGCGGTCCGTGCGATGCTTGCCAGGGCCTACTGCTACAAGGGGGATGACGAGAGCAGGGAGCTTGCCCGGCAATATGCGATAGATGTAATAGAATGCGGGCATTTCACCCTTTCTTCATATGACAATATTACGGTTGCCCCCATATTGCCTTCGGAACAGATATTCTCACTGTACATCGACGACTATTACCAGATCGTCGACGAAGTTTTCGTGAACGCCAGCGCCTCGAATATCCTCAGCGCGTACGAGTCTACGGTAAGGACATGGTATGAAGGCGATACGGATGCCCGCTACCGTACTTTCCGCAGGGTCAGCGTAGACGGGGGCCAGTACAAGAGGGTAAGCCAGAAATACCGGCAGGACAATTATTCATCTTCGCGGGACACTTATTCCGGACTCAACTCCCAGCCTCTGATCAGGCTGCCCGAGATGTACTATATCGCTGCCGAATGTACGGCAAATCCGGAGACCGCGGCTTCGTATCTTGACGAGGTAATATCCACACGTACAGGAAGATATGACGCTACCGTGACGACAGGATTCGACCAGACGGATACGCGCTCGATTTACGGCGTGGTCACCGGCCAGACTGTCCGCACGAACGAGCTGATGAAAGAGTATCTCAAGGAGTATTACGGCGAGGGGCAGTTGTTCTTCTTCTACAAGAGATTCGGTTTCAGGGTATTCCCGAACTGTCCCGTGGACGAGATGAACGAGGCTCGTTACAAGATGCCTCTGCCTGATGATGAATATACTTTCGGAAACAACAATTAGACAATGAAAGCAAAATACGTTTCGATATTTTTCGCGCTTGCCTTCGCCTCCGTATCCTGCAAGGTGAATGACATAGGGCTGTACAGCGATGAAAATCCGAGGATAGAGTTCGCCGGACTGGTGACATATACTTTTTCCGACGATGAATATCTCAATGCGCATATCCTCGGCGGGGAGGAATATTCCGAAGTGAAATTCACTGCCAGGCTGATAGGCTATTTCCTGGAGGCGCCCCGGACTTTTGCCGTGACATCGGAGCCGATAGCGTCTGCGTTCAATCCGGTGTTCCGGTTTGACAACCCGTACACGTTTCCTGCGGAGCAGTCTGAATACGCGGCTGCTTTCAGGGTCAGGTGCCCTGAGAGAGAGGACGTGTCCACAAGGGAAACGACCAATACCGGCCAGGCGTACATAGTATATGACAATTCTTCCGCGTACCAGCAATTCGGGGAAGGCAGGGTGGAAAACCTCGCATGCAGGGTGGATGTCGTGCTGCAGATTTATCCGACCGACTGGAACAGCGCTTTCTGGGGGAGCTACAGCACTTCCAAATATCTTCTTATGATGGAAACGTTCGAGGCCGTGCACGGGGACATACAGCAGACTGCCGGGAACAAGACCCGGATAAGGGAAGCCTACAATGCCTACAAGTCGGCCAACGGTCCGCTGTACGGGGATGACGTAGCATCGGAGACCGAGATATCGTTCCCTGACTGACAGCCTGTTTTGAAATTCAAGAAAAACCGATCCTGTTATTATGAAATACGGAATTTTCAGAAACATACTTTTATTCTCCTTTATCATTGCCCTGCCGTCCTGCTATCAGGATCTCGGGAATTATGAATACAAGGAAATAAACGAGATAGTCATAACTCCGGGGAAATATTCATTCATGCCTCCGGCTCCTGGAATGACTGCTACCGTCACCATCGATCCGGATGTGTCCCAGACGATGACCGAAGGGACCGCCAACCTCTCATACGAATGGCGTCGCCAGGTGACCGCGGTATCATGGGAAACAGTCTGCAATGACCCTGTCTACAACATGGAGGTGACATCTGCGGATGTCTCGGCCATAAATCTTATCTTTGCCGTGACGGATACCGATCTCGGTATCACTACATATGCGGAGATACAGGTGATTCCGGAATTCGCATTCAGCCAGACATGGTTCCTGCTTCAGAATGTAAACGGGCAGGCAGTGCTCGGCACAGTGGACGGAGAGGGTGATGCAAGGGGCGTCAACCCCGACATAAGCACCCAGATTTCCGGACTTTCCCTGACCGGAAGCCCGAAAGGACTCGGAATCAACCCGTTCCGGAGAAGCAATTCCATATTTTCCGGGATGGCGTCTTACGAGATACTGCTCGGCGTGTTCACTTCCGACAAGCCTTACATATTGAATGGCTCCACGCTTGCCGAGCACTCTCTGAACTATTTCAGGCTTCTGTACGGAAAGACCGTGTCGGGTGACATGAATTCCTCCCCGGAACTGATGGACGGACAGCGGAACGGCTTTGCCATCATCGACGACGGCCGTCTGTGGTATGCTGTCCCGGACGAATATTCCCTAATGTATGCGGTCAATATTTCCGATGAACTCGGAGGCGGAGACACCTACAGGGCTGAAGACCTCTGCCATTATACGAGGTCGCAGCATCTGCTGCTTTATGACGGGCTCGGAAACAGATTCCTCCGTTACAGCAATGCCAATGACCTCGGCATGGGGTACAGCGACAGGCAGAGCATCGTCGAGGGTGGGTCGGCAGAGTATGAGACCTATCTTACGGGCACACGCAACAACCGCGATGTGATCGAATCCATAGGCGAGGGCAACAGGCCGAACGTCTTCGACCCGGAAAATATTCCGTCAGGTTTCGTAATCGACGACATGAGCCGCTCTACCGGAGACCTGATGACAAATATTGTCGCTACGGGCCACACCGGCAATACGCTCCACATATACGAGTTCTGCATGTATGCAATGGTGGAAGCCGCCGAGGGCTCTGCCACGCTTCCTTATTGCAGCAATTCCTGGACTGTTTCCGCGGCGGGCGACCTGTCGGTTTATCCTGGCAGGGTGCCGGTCACCACATCGTATTATTTTACGAGAACCATATTCTATGCGGCTGGAAACAATATCTACAAGGTGGACCTTACCGTGGATTCGCCTTCTTCGGAACTCGTCTGGACTGCCGAAGATCCTTCTGCCGTGATTACCGGACTCAAGTTCAAGTCCGACTATGAGGATATCGCGTATAACGGCGGCTCTGCAAGCGGCTCTTACGAATACAAGGGCATAACTCATCAGCTCGGTGCAGTGGTGCGTCATTCCGACGGAAGCTGTGACCTTGCGGAACTGGCCCTTACCGCGGCGGGCGAGATAGAGCGCAACGATGCCGGCGAGCCGGAAGTCCTCATATTCGAGGGCTTTACGGAAGTGGTGGATTTCGTATTTTCATTCAGGGACATAATTAACTAACGGCTGTCCGATGAACTTCATTGCTGGCTTGACGGCAGCTGTCTTGTTGTGCGGTGCTGTCCGGATGTCCGCCGCGGACCGGGAGCCGTTTCCGGCGCCTGTCCGCGAGGACAGTCCGGAGACGGTGACGTGGATGCTTCCGGACAGCGTGATGTCCAGGGATTTCAGCCTGTTCACCACAGTCATCGGGACTTCTGCCAAACCGGGCAGGGAAGACAAGTTCGGCTATCCTGGAGACCGTTTCGGCCCGATGATTCTGCGCTTCGTGAAAGACGGAGGCGATGTGGTCCTCCAGCAGGCCGTCTCTCCCGGCGTGACACCGGATTTCCCGGAAAATCTGCGCCGGCTCTGTTCCGAGACAGGCTATGTGGACGTATGGCGTTTCCCCGTGTCCGAAGATACGGACGGAGGCACTGTCATCGATGTCTCTTCATGGTTGGATGACGACTATTTTTTCGGACTCCAGGCATATTCCTTTCTTCTCAGGATAGGGCAGAGGGTGTCTCCCGCTTCGGGAAGTCCGTCGGGCCGCACGGAAATCGTGCACCGGGACGGCCAGGTCATTGTCCGCTCCGATCTGAACTATGCTCCCATGCCTTTGCCTGGTGTCAGCCGCGACACGTCGAGATGGAGGATAGGGACATGCCTTACTCTGCTGCCTCGCCGGACAATGAAGCCGGTGTATGCCGATGCGCGCGTAGGATATTTCCATGTGCCGTCCTGGAAACCCGGGGCTTCCGGCATGGACATCGTCAAGGTCCCTGCGGTGAAGAAGTTCCGCAACGGGGTGACCCTTCATGTATTTCCGGGCTTTCCGGAGCATCTTCTGCCTTCCGTGCGGCGGGCCGTGGAAAACTGGGACAGAATTTTCCGCTACTGCGGACTTTCCGGGCATGTCCGGCTTGTGGAGCCTTCGGAGGAAGACATGGCGTCCGGCAAATATAGCGTGGACGATGCACGCATCTCATGGATAAAATACAATAATGCACCCTGTAATGAAAACGCCTATGGCCGCAACTATGCGGATCTGAGGTCAGGTGAGATTCTCTGTGCATGTCTCGGCGTGTTCAGCGGTGTGGACCGGAATATCCGTGGATGGTATCTGTCGCAGACCGGGGATATCGGTCCAGTTCCGGAGGACATGTACAACGCCTTGTTCGAGATGGCCGTGACGCATGAGATAGGGCATATTCTCGGACTCGAACACAACTTCTACGGGAGCCGGATGTTTTCCGTCGGGGAACTCCGGGATTCCGTCCTCATGTCCCGCATGTCGCACGGAAGTTCCATCATGGACTACATGCGGCTTAACTATGCTGCCATGCCAGGGGACGGTATAGCTCCGCTCGATCTTGTGCCCGGAATCGGTCCGTACGACAGGGCTGCCATGGTGTGGGCATACGGGGACAGGCATGCCGTGAGGAAATGGTGCAGGAATTCCGGGACATGGAACGGACGTTTTCCGGGGACCGGGAAAACATGTTTCAGGGATGATATGGCGGCCTTCATGTTCAGCGAGGACAGCCTCCGGTATCTTTCTTCCTCTGCCCGCGATATCCAGGTGCTTTCCGAAGACCTCGGCTCGGATCCGGTTTCAACGGCATGGCTCGGCATGGAGCACATCTGCACGGCGCTGGATTCCCTTCATGAGTCCACCGAAGACGGACGGCAGGCGGCTGACAGCGCCTTTGCGGTTACCGCCCTGAAAAAACAGTACAGACAGTTCGTCGGACATGCCGTCTCGCATTTCGGAGGGGTTATGAGAATTCCGGACGGAGACGGGAATGTCGTGACTGTGCCTGTCGACAGTGCGTCCGTATCCGCTGCGGCGGAATTCGTGGACAGATTCGTATTCAATCCTCCTTCATGGGCAGGGGATATGACGGACGGGGATTATGCCGCGGAAGTCCGCTCCATGATAGAGCGCAGGACCGTCCGCCGTGCAAAACCGGAAGGGAGCCGGGAGCCTGATACCTGCGGAGGCGTTTTTTATGTCGCTGATTCCTGCCGTGTGGCGGGGG
>DVIP01000092.1 GCA_018711225.1 Candidatus Cryptobacteroides intestinipullorum
AGAGAAAGACATTGGCAGAGAAAGATATTGGCAAATAAGGATATTGGCAGAGAAAGATATTGGCAGAAAAAGATATTGGAATGATTTGACAGGAAAATACGGGACGACGGAATATGGAAAAGGAAGAAAACAACAGGCTGGACAAGATACTGAAGTCCATCGGCAGAGGGGAGATACTCTTCACATTGAAATGTGACCTGTTCTTCCCCCACATCGTCTATACCTTTTTCCTGATATTCATGGTCCTGCTCATGAACCTGATGATAGAAAAGACCATGGTCCGGGTGGAGGAAAACAAGAAGGAAATCTACGATCTGAAAATAGCCCTGACACACAAAAGCACGAAGCTCATAGGGATGGAAAAACTGAGTTCGGTGCAGGAGCTTCTGGAGAAGGCGGGGTCGGATCTGGGAATACCCGATGAACCGGCGGTCTATATAAGGGAATAGCAGACAGGGGCAGGAAACCGGAAAACTTGAAGGATATTCGGAAATTGTCAGAAATCAGAATCAAAACGCCGGCAGGCAAGGCATAATAAAAAGAACAGACGGAACCGGAGATGGAAGAGCAGCGGAACGATATGGAAAACACTGAAGTAAAAAAGGACAGGACGCACGTGCTTCTGTTCCTGATTTACTGTGTTTTCATTCTCATGGCAATCGTGGTTGTCCTGAGGATTGCATACATCCAGCTCCTGTACAAGCCGGAGACAGTCTATGTCGAAAAGTTCACGACCGGAAACAGGAAGGTGGTGACCGAACCGGAACGCGGAGCCATACTCTCGTACGACGGGAAAGTGCTTGCCGCTTCCACTCCGAAATACCAGATAGCGATGGACTGCACCGTGAGAAAGCAGGAATTCGCCGGCATGGACAGGGACAAAGGAGAGCGGAAGGAGGACGAGTGGAGAAGCAAGGCCAGGAAACTTTCAGCCGGGCTGTCCGCCATTTACAAGGACAGGTCCGCGCAGGAATATTATGAGCTCATCCTGAAAAACAGGCGGGACAACCGGAAATACATGCGCATAGGCGGTCTTGTCGACCACGATGTGATGCAGGAAGTGAAGGCTCTGCCGCTTTTCGATGAAGGAAAATACAAGGGCGGGCTGATAATAGAAAAATACGACAAGAGGATATACCCTTACGGTCCTCTGGCAAGGAGGGTCCTGGGACATCTGGACGACAACAACCCAAACAACGATGACGTGGGCCTGGAAGGGAAATACGACTACGTGCTTCACGGAAAGGAAGGAGTGGAATGGCTCAGGGAGACCGACAACAACGAATACATCAGGGACTACGACAGTACGTTCGTCCGTGTGGAGAACGGCAAGGACATACGGACCACGCTTGACATAGAACTCCAGGACATAGCCGAGCGGGCTCTGGAAAAGGCACTGGAAGGAAACGAGAACGAGAATATCGAAGGAGGCTGCGTAATAGTGCTGGATGTCAAGACAGGAGCTGTCAGGGCAATGGCGAACCTCACTGTGGAAGAGGACGGGCAGGCCAGGGAAAGATACAACTATGCCATAGGCAGGGCGGATGCTCCCGGCTCCGTATTCAAGACAGCTTCGCTGATGGCACTTCTGGACGACAAGAAGACCACACTGTCTTCCATAGTGCCCACATTCGGCGGCAAATGGTCGTACAACGGCGTAAGACTTCCGGACGACCCTTACCTGAAACGCAGGGGCTCAGACAAGATAAGCGTCAGAGAAGGTCTGGAGATATCATCGAACCAGGTGTTCAGGTATCTGGTATGCACCAGCTATGACAGCAATCCGGGCAGATTCATAAACAAGCTCTACGAATACGGCCTGGGAAGCAGCTTCGACTTCGACCTGATAGGACTGGCGTCCCCGGAAATACCGATGCCGGGCGAATACAACTGGAGCGGCACTACCCTGCCGACCATATCATACGGCTACAGCATAAGGGAGACTCCGCTGCATATCGCCATGTTCTACAATGCGATAGCGAACAACGGAAAGCTCATGAAGCCGTACCTTGTGGAAGCTGTGGAAAAGGACGGGAAAGTCGAGAAACGCATCAAGCCGCAGATACTGAACGGCGCCATCTGTTCCAAAAGCACCAGGGACAGTCTGGTAAGTGCGCTGAGATCAGTAGTCACGGACGGCACAGGCTCCAGACTGAAAAACGCGAAATGCGAAGTGGCAGGCAAGACCGGAACGGCAAGAATACTGGTGAACTTCATGCGGAACGGAAAGCCTGTTTCGGCATACCAGGACGACCAGGGAAGAAAAAGACACCAGGGTTCGTTCGTGGGATTTTTCCCGGCGGACGACCCTGAATATACCGCCATTGCCGTGGTATACTCGAAACTCTCGACGATGGACTATTACGGAGGATCCATGCCGGCTACCGTAATCCGGGAAATAGTGAACAGCATATACTGCCTCACTCCCGGCTGGAACGAAGAACTCGGACCGGTCGGCAAGGTGCCGGAAATGCAGGCCACCAGGATAGAGACCGGAGAGGACAATCTCGACCAGGTCCCTGACATAACCGGTCTGGGACTGAAAGATGCGATATACTCTCTGGAAAACTGCGGTTACAAATACGAATACGAAGGATACGGACATGTGGCAAACCAGAAGCCCGGTGCGGGCGCAAGGGCAGCGAAAGGCACGACTGTCAGATTCGTTTTGAAATAAATGTCATCATGGATATAGGAAAAATAATAGATGGCTGCGGCGTTCTGAAGACAGAAGGCAGCCTCGTGACAGAAATCAGTGCGGTAACGGACGACTCCAGAAAAGCTGCTCCCGGAACCATGTTCGTGGCAGTCAGGGGATTTTCCTCAGACGGGCACAAGTATATTGCGTCAGCTATAGAAAAAGGTGCGGCAGCAATAGTATATGAAGACAGCGGAGCCGTAACGCCGGATGTCATGCGTGACAGCGGAGTGACATGGATTCAGGTGGAATCATCTCGCCACGCGCTCGGCATAATAGCATCCAATTTCTACGGCAATCCATCCGGGAAGCTCACTCTGGTAGGAATAACGGGTACAAACGGGAAAACCACCACGGTCACGCTCCTGTACCACCTGTTCAGAAACCTGGGATATGAATGCGGACTGCTTTCCACCATAGCCAATTATGTCGGCACCAGATGCAGCGAAGCCGTAAACACGACATCGGACCCCCTCACCATAAATTCCCTGCTGGCGGAAATGGCCGATGCCGGATGCGAGTACTGCTTCATGGAAGTCAGCTCCATCGGAGTGGAGCAGGAAAGGATAGCCGGGCTTACTTTCAAGGCCGGGATATTCTCGAACCTCACACATGACCATCTGGACTATCACAAGACATTCGCGGAATATCTCAGATGCAAGAAACTTTTCTTCGACGGACTCCCGTCAGACGCCTTCGCCATCACCAACACGGACGACAGGAACGGTCTCGTAATGGTACAGAACACGAAGGCGAAAGTGGTGACCTATTCATGCAGGTCAATGGCAGACCATACATGCAGGATAATGGAGGAAAGCTTCGACGGGATGCAGCTCTCCATCGACGGGAAAGAATGCTGGACAAGCCTTATAGGACAGCACAATGCATATAACATCCTGGCGATATACACCACGGCAGTGACCCTCGGTGCGGACCGGGAAGAGACACTTGTAGGACTGAGCAGGCTGTCGTCAGCTCCAGGCCGTCTGGAAACGATACGGGGGCCGCGCGACATCTCCGCAGTCATAGACTACGCCCACACGCCGGACGCGATGGAAAACGTGCTCAGGACATTGAGGGAAATTGCTCCGGAACGTCAGCTGATATGTCTCTTCGGATGCGGCGGGGACAGGGACAAGACCAAACGTCCGGAAATGGCCGCAGTAGCACAGAAGATGGCCGACAGGATTATCGTCACTTCCGACAACAGCAGGACGGAGCGCACGGAAGACATCATGGATGACATCAGGGCGGGGATGGATGCAAAAGGCCGTGCGAAATCCATCTTCATCGCGGACAGGAAGGAAGCCATCAGGACAGCACTTATGACGGCACAGGACGGGGCTACGGTCCTGCTCGCCGGAAAAGGACACGAGACCTACCAGATCATCGGGAAGGAGAAAAGGCATTTCGACGAAAAGGAGATAGTCGGGGAAATTTTCAGCGAAATGAAAGAAAACGGACTGTAGGAATGCCTGAAGTGGAACACGAAAACAAGACATTATGCTATATCATCTTTTCGAAGCTCTGAAAGAGTATGACATTCCCGGACAGGGGCTCATGAGTTACATCACTTTCCGCGCAATGATGGCAAGTGTGACAGCCATGCTCATATCCCTCGTCGTCGGGAAGAAAATCATACGATGGCTTCAGAAAAAACAGATCGGGGAAGAGATAAGGGATCTCGGACTGGAAGGACAGATGCAGAAGAAAGGGACACCGACAATGGGCGGCATCATCATCTTCATTGCCATCATGGTCTCAGTCCTTCTGTTCGCGGACCTCACCAACATATACACCATAATATTGATAGCCACCACAATATGGTTCGGAGCGCTCGGCTTTACCGACGACTATATAAAGGTGTTCAGGCACAACAAGGAAGGTCTCAGCGAAAAAGGCAAGCTCGTCAGCCAGATAGTGTTCGGACTGGGTCTGGGGCTCACCGTATGTTTCAGCCCCGACATCGTAGTCAGGGAGAAAGTACAGGTAGAGAACACCGGGGAAAGTTCCGCTGCGGCTGCGGCAGGACAGGAAGTGAAGTCACAGGCATCGCAGACCCTGGACATCGACACCGAATTCAAGGTGAAATCAGGAGAATGGAAAGAGGAAGATGTGGTGAAAAGCACCAAGACCACACTTCCGTTCATAAAGAACCATGAATTCGACTACAAGTGGCTTTCTCCGTTCAAGGGGACTTTCGGATGGTATTGCAAATGGGGGATATATGTCCTGATGATAGTTCTGGTGATAACGGCCTGCTCGAACGGGACAAACCTCACGGACGGGATGGACGGACTCACTACGGGGACATCCAGTATCGTAGTGGTGGTTCTGGGCATCTTCGCCTATCTGTCCGGCAATATCATAAATGCGGAATATCTGAATATAATGTATATCCCGGGGACAGGAGAAATAGGGGTGTTCATGGCGGCATTCGCAGGAGCCCTGATAGGGTTCCTTTGGCATAACTCCTACCCTGCACAGGTCTTCATGGGAGATACGGGAAGCCTGATGATAGGAGGGCTGATAGGAGTCTGCGCCATCCTCATCAGAAAAGAACTTCTGCTCCCGATACTGTGCGGAGTGTTCTTCGTGGAGACATTGTCGGTGATGATACAGAGGACATATTTCAAATACACGAAAAAAAGATACGGCACAGGGCGCAGGGTGTTCAAAATGACCCCACTGCACCACCATTTCCAGAAAGAAGGCATACCGGCTCTGATAAGCAAGCCTGTCAGGGCATTGCCTGAAGCCAAGATAGTGGTGAGATTCTGGATTGTCGGGATAATATTGGCAGTGCTGACGGTGGCGCTGCTGAAAATAAGGTAAAACCGGCAGATAAGAAAACAGCCGGAAACGCGGCTGGGTCAAAAGTCCCGAAGGGACCGCGACTGGGAGTCGCATAATCCCCCTAATAGGGGGCGCAGGGGGTTAGGAT
>DVIP01000093.1 GCA_018711225.1 Candidatus Cryptobacteroides intestinipullorum
ATGTTTAAAATGGCGGGTCATGCGGCCCGCCATTTTTTTTCTTCAGAAGAATCCGGGACTGCCTCAATGCCGGAGCGGCGGTCATTTCCCGTCACCGGCCGTGGTCTGTCCGGAATTGTCCCTGGACTCATCCGGCTTTCCGTCAGCCGCATTTTCGTCTTTCTTGTATTTGAACCGGCGTATCTTCTGGGTCGCGGTCTTTTCGAAAGGACCCTTGACTACCTCCACGTCATTGATCTTGGATGATTTGTTCACATGGCGGTTGACATAGTTCATGATGGCTTCCTTCCGCGCCTGAAGCTTTTCGAAGAACTGGTCTTCGCCTTCCTGGTTCCAGTTGATGATATTGTCGTTGAACTGTACCAGGGCTACCAGACGCCCGTTACGCTCCAGCACGATGGATTCGTTCACGTCGTCCATATTGTTTATGACGCTTTCTATTTCTTCCGGATAGATGTTTTCTCCGGAAGGTCCGAGAATCATGTTGCTCAGACGCCCCTTGATGTAGTAGCGCCCCTTTTCGTCTACGGTAGCCAGGTCATTGGTCCTGAACCAGCCGTCATCGGTGAATACTGAACGTGTCCTTTCAGGATCCTTGTAGTAGCCGAGCATCACATTGTCTCCCTTGCACACGATTTCCCCTTCTCCGGTCTCCGGATTGACGTTCAGCAGCCTTACGGTCACTCCGTATGCAGCTACCCCGGTAGAGCCGGGCTTCGTGTATTTCACCCCGGCGTTGCAGATGAGCGGCGCCGTCTCTGTCAGACCGTAGCCTATGGCGTAAGGGAACCTGGCTTTCTTCAGAAATTCCTCCACCTTGATATCCAGTTTCGAGCCCCCTATGCCGAAAAATTTCAGCCTGCCTCCGAATGTGGCCTTCAGTTTCATGCCTATGAGACGGTAGAGCAGGGAAGGAGTGTGTTTCCTCATCCATCTCAGGACACGGCTGCGTCTGATCGTAGGTATCACGCTGTTCTTGTATATCTTTTCTATGATGAGCGGGACCGAGAGCATCACTGTCGGTCTGACCGTCTTCATCGCAGAGAGCAGCACCGTAGGTGTAGGCGGCTTCTGGATGTAATAGACGCATGCGCCTACGAAAATAGGGTACAGCACGCCTATGCTCAGTTCGTATGTGTGGGCCATCGGAAGTATTGACAGCCAGACGTCCTTTTCAGTGCACTTGTGGGCATGGAGTGAGGCTATGATGTTCTGGCACAGGTTCCTGTGGCTCAGCATCACGCCCTTGGCATTGCCGGTGGTGCCCGATGTGTAGATGATTGTGGCTATATCGTCAGGATTTGGCTGTGCGGTCTTGCCGTCGCAGGTGAAGGCGTCATCGTTCCTTTTTATGATTTCGAAAGTCTCGATGTCTATCACAAGGTCCATTTTGTCACTGCATTCCTTGCTGAGCTTGGGAAGAAGCCTTTTGGAAATGAATATCGCCTTGCTGCCGGAATGGTTGAGGATATTGGTCACCTCGTTTTCTGACGAATCCGGAAGTATCGGGACGGAAATCCTGCCGAAAGGCACCAGCGAGAACATGGCTACAGTCCAGTTCGGCATGTTCTGGGACAATATGGCGACCTTGTCACCTGCCCCTATTCCGTATCTTGACAGCCTGCGCGAGATTTCGTCGCATTTTTTCTTGAAGCTGCCGTAGGTGTAGCTCATGTCCGAGTCCAGCATCACGGACAGCTTGTTTTTCTCATAGATGAGTGTTGAGTATTCGTACAGTTTCGCCAGGGTGTCTATGTACCTTTCGCGAAGCTTGAGAATCTTCTTGTATATAAAGTTCATTCCTTCGGATTGTTAAGTTTGGCTCCACTTCAACAGAACGCAGCCTCAGTGCGTGATGTAGTTCTTGGGAAATTTCCCTGTCAGGTGCATGCCTTCGTATATTTTCTGAATACGGTCCATATCGGCCCTCGCATCATCTGTCAGTTCCACCTTCTCCCCGCGGCCGACATGTTTTGTCCCCCAGTCGAAATATCCCAGATATACCGGTACTCCCGTTTCCCTGGCAATGGTGTGAAAACCTGTTTTCCAACGCTTTACCGGCTGGCGCGTCCCTTCAGGGGCAATGGCGATATGGAGCTTTTCCCTCCTGTTCATCTCATGTATTACGCTCAGGACCAGGCTGGCTCCGTTTTTCCTGTCCACAGGGAGGCCTCCGAGCTTGCGCAGCAGCCAGCCGAGAGGGCCGACGAAGAATTCCTTCTTTATCATCACGTAGGCTTTCCCTCCTACGGAAGTGTAATAAAGGTAAGATATGGCAAAATCCCATATTGAAGTGTGCGGAACACCCAGGATTATGCACTTGTCGTCAGGCGCAGGCCCGCTGTCGGCGGTCCAGCCGAGCGACTTCAAAAGAAATCCGCAAAATTTTCTCCACATAAATATTGTTTTAATCTCAGACAACGTCCTCCTGCCGGCATGCAATATGTCTGCCTGGCTGCGGCCGGGAATCAGATGTTGATGTCATCCAGTTCCTCTTCCGACTTCAGGTTCTGCCGTATGAAGTTCTGTCTGTCAATAGTATTGTCTCCCATGTAGAATTCCAGAAGTTCGGCTATGGACTCTTCGTCAGCCAGACTCACGGTGTCGAGCCTGATGTTCTCTCCTATGAACTCCCTGAACTCGGTATCCGAAATCTCTCCGAGACCCTTGAACCTGGTGATCTGCACTCCGGTTTTGAGGGCCCTGACCGCCGCGTCACGCTCGTCGATGTTATAGCAGTATCTGATTTCCTTCTTGTTCCGTACCCTGAAAAGCGGTGTCTGGAGTATATAGACGTGGCCCCTTCTGACCAGTTCCGGATAATATTTAAGGAAAAATGTCAGTACCAGCATTCTGATGTGCATGCCGTCATCATCGGCATCGGTGGCGACGATGATGTTGTTGTACCGGAGTTCCGCCATGTCGTCTTCCACTCCGAGAGCGTTTACAAGCAGGTTCAGTTCCTCGTTTTCGGCTACCTTTTTCCTGCTTACCTTGTAGCAGTTCAGCGGTTTGCCCCTGAGACTGAATACGGCCTGCACATTGGCGTTGCGCGCCTTCGTGATGGTACCGCTTGCGGAGTCTCCCTCGGTTATGAATATACTGGTCTTTTCAGCAAGCTCCTGTTTGCTTGCCGACAGCTTGTCATTATAGTGTATGCTGCAGTCCCTGAGTTTCTTGTTGTAGATATTGGCGCGCTTGCTGCGTTCACGCGTCTTTTTCTGGATTCCGGAGATTTCTTTCCTTTCCTGTTCCGAAGCCACTATCTTCTCCTGGATGGCGGCAGCCACTTCCTTGTGGATATGGAGGTAATTGTCAAGATTGGTCTTAATGAAGTCGTTGACATAACTTCTGATGGTAGGGCCGTGCTCGATGACGGTATTGCCTTCGTCATCCTTTCCGGATTCCTCCCACATATAGACCGAACCCAGCTTGATTTTGGTCTGGGACTCGAAATGCGGCTCCTGTATGCCTATGCTGACAGCTCCCACGATACCCTGCCGGATATCCTCCGGGGCGTAGTCTTTCTTGTAAAATTCCTTAAGGGTCTTGACGACAGCCTCGCGCAATGCTGCCAGATGGGTGCCTCCGTCGCGGGTATTCTGTCCGTTCACGAACGAGGCGATGTTCTCCCCGTAACTGTTCCCGTGCGTCAGCACCACCTCGATGTCTTCGCCTTCCAGATGTATCGGAGGATAGAGCGGTTCTTCCGACATGTTTTCGTTCACGAGGTCCAGAAGCCCGTTTTTCGAACTGTATGCCGTCCCGTTCAGAGTCAGGATCAGCCCTTTCTTCAGGTATGAATAGTTTTTCAGAAGGGTCTCCACGAACTCGGTATTGTACCCGAAATCCCCGAAAAGTTCGGAATCCGCCGTATATTTCACCAGCGTCCCGTTCTTTTCCTTCGTCTCGCGTTTCCCGGAATCCCGCAGCGTACCTCTTGAATATTCCGCGAACGACGATTCCCCGTTTCTGAAAGATTCGACATAAAAATATTCGGACAATGCGTTTACCGCCTTCGTTCCGACTCCGTTCAGCCCGACGGATTTCTTGAAGACCTTGCTGTCGAACTTGCCGCCGGTGTTGAGGTTGCTTGTAGCCTTTACCACGGAATCCAGAGGTATGCCTCGCCCGTAATCCCTGACAGTCACCGATTTCCCTTCTATATTTATGACAATATTCTTTCCATAGCCGGAAGTGAATTCGTCTACGGAGTTGTCTATGATTTCCTTAAGCAGCACGTATATTCCGTCTCCTGGATTCGCGCCTCCACCCAGATTCCCGATATACATGCCGGCCCTTTTCCGGATGTGTTCGTTCCATTCCAGGGTCTTGATGTTTTCGTCAGTGTATTCCGCGGTGTTCGTGTTAATTTCAGCCATACAAGATATGTGTCCTCAAATGCGCATTATTCTGCAAAAATAGAAATAAAGTGCGAGAAACTGAAATAAATCGCCGCTCTTGTCATAAATTGCGCCGGCAGCCGCGCCGCTGCACGTGTTGCACTTGCCCGTTGACTCTGCCCCCTTCGCCAGTTCGTCTATTGAATTTGCAAAAAAGAAAATAATATATAAATTTGCCATGTTTTATCATTTTTTCTTAACCATAATGAGACGAAAAGGATTATTTTTTCCAATCGTAACATTTTTGACAATGGCTTGTTCCAGGGAGATCATCGAGATTCCTGACAATGCCGGAGATCTTCAGAAAGGGGAGATTACCATTGCCCTGACTTCTGTCGATACCCATCAGAATGTTACCGCAGTCAAGTCTACAGTTGAAGCGCCTGAAGCCGAAGCCTTTAAAGTGGAGATTTTCAATGCGTCCGGAGTGAGGCTCTACCGCGACACCTATGGAAATGCCGCCGGTACGAAAATCCCGCTCAACACAGGTGAATAC
>DVIP01000094.1 GCA_018711225.1 Candidatus Cryptobacteroides intestinipullorum
GTGCTGTCGATATACAACGGATTCGACGCCCTCATAAAGGACATGCTTAATGATTTCGACCCGGATATCGTGATTGTTCCGGCAGAAGGCAAGGTCTTCGTACCGGAAGGGGATGTCTATGACTGGATTTACGGACAGGAGTCAGTCCTGAACATGAGCTGCGTCCTCACGGAGAACATATTCGTGAACTACGGAGGTCATCAGAGTATGGTCACGGCGAAGGGGGTGGACTGGGTGTATGAAGAGGAATCCCCTGTCAGGGAGCATATCCGGACAGGCGAATTTTCCCTCCACCGCGGAGATGTGCCTCTGGCTGCGGTAGGCAGCGGACTGGCATACAAGCTGGGGGTGAATCCCAGGTTCCTGACACCGCTTGAACTGTACTTCCCTTCCAGGAACAGGAATTTCTCCGTTTCCAATCCTGCGGCCTCCATAGAGACAGTGAATGTATGGCCGTCCGGGATATTTTCCATAAACAGCGACATAGACGAGAAATACATCATTGTCCCGATAAGCGTGATGAAGGAACTCCTGGAATACGACAAAGAAGTGTCGGGAGTGGAGATCAGGGTAAAGGACGGCTGTTCCGGGAAAGAGATCTCCCGCCTGATAAAAGGAATATCCGAAAGACTCGGTCCGGACTACAGCGTACTCGACAGATTCGCCCAGAACAAGGCCCTGTACCGCATGATGAAATACGAGAAGCTGACTATTTTCGCAATACTCATATTCATTGTCATCATAGTGGGATTCAATATCTTCGGTTCGCTTTCCATGCTTATGATAGAAAAAAGGGACGATATCAGAATACTCGGAAGCATGGGCATGCGGGACTCCGCTGTCAGAAGTATCTTCATCACCGAAGGGTGGCTGATTTCACTGTCCGGCCTGGCGGCAGGCCTTGTACTCGGCATCACGTTCTCCCTGCTGCAGCAGCACTTCGGAATCATAAAGATGCCGGGGAACTTTATCGTACAGGCCTACCCGGTAATTCTGTCGGCCAAAGATGTCATCATCACGGCGGCAAGCGTAGCCGTGGTCGGATATATAATCGCCAGGCTGCCGGCAAGAAAAATAAAAGTGGATCAAAAATGATTTTTGACCCACCCTCTACATTGTCAGTCATCTATGTCCACCAGACGATACTCGGCATCGAAAGTCAGTTCAAGCCTGTTTGTCAACTTCACTTCATACCCTCTGTACCCCTTCTCTATTTTCACGAATTTGGTATCGGGAAAGTTCTTGGACACATAGTCCCGGATCTGGGCCGGAACCAGCTTTTCGTTCAGAGTGGAATATCTGCAATCCACTTCCTTCCATTCGCCCTGGCCGCTGAATTCCACCTTGGTCCCCTGCGCGAATACCACTTCGTATGAAAGCTCCATGAAATCGGACTCTTCCTTCACGTATGAGACTTTTTCAGACGGGAAATACTGTTTTACAAATTCCCTGGCCTTGGCCGGAAGCTGGTCGAACGCGATGATTCTGTCATTGTCAGCACTTGCAATACCTGCGGTCATCATGATGGATGCCAATACAAAAATAATCTTTTTCATGTCAATGGATTTTTAGTTTGTCAATACTGTTTTTCATTTTTCTGATGCAAAATTCAGCACATATTCTGAAATGAAATTGAAATAATGAAAAACTACCATTGTTTTCTGACAGAAAAAACATGCATCCCGTCATTGAAGGCGTATGAAAGGGTAAGGCTGTAACTCCTGCATATCGAATCCGCGATAGCCAGTCCCAGACCGGTAGACCCGTGGGATGAAGACTGCGAATGATAGAACCTGGTGAAGATTTTGTCTCTGTCAAGCGGGGTCTCTCCGGGATTCGACACCGAAAAGCCACCGGTATTCATCTCGACGGACACGGAAGAACCCGGAGCGCTGTGCAATACCGCATTCTTGAGCAGATTCCGGACGAGTATGACTGCCAACTGCTCGTTCATCCTGAAAATAAAAGGAGAGGCAATCCTTACGGAACAGGATATGTTACGGCCGGCATAAATCTCCCTGAACATTCCGGCAGCCTCGTCCACAAGTATGGAAAAATCGACGTGAGACACTTCCGGGAACTGTCCGTTTTCTATTCTGGTGAGCAGGAGCAATGTCCTGTTCAGCTGGATGAGCCCCTGCAATTCCCTGTGGACCTTCACCAGTTCCCCGGCCTGGGCTTCCGTCAGGTCCGGAGAATCCAAAAGCATCTCTATCCTGTTGCTGCATGAAGCCAGGGGGGTCTGCAGTTCATGCGAAGCATTCCCGATGAAACGCTTCTGCTCCTGATACTGCGTGTCGAAACGTTCCGCAGCATTCCGGATGGTGTTCGCAAGTATTTTAAATTCCGTTATATTCGTATCTGCCGGTACCGGAGGCATGCTCTTGCCCGGATTATATTCGTCCAGCCACTTCAGCATGGCTTTCAGAGGACGCATGTTGTAGCTTACCACCCATACGGAGATAAGCAGGACCGAAAGCAGCAGAAGGACATAGAGGGCGATTATCCACCACAGTATCGACCTCTGTATGTCATCCTTTTCGAATGTAGGGACAGCTACCTTAAGTTCATAATACCTGTCCTGGCTGTCCACGAAAATCCGGCTGAGGACCCTCGCTGACTCGAACTCCGCTTTCGCGGAAATGAATACTTCCTGATTCTCGAAACTGATCCACGGTCTGGACAGAGCGTACTTTTCAGAGACCTCCGTTATATAATAGGTATTGTTCGTGCCGTTGTCGTCCGACGGGAGTTCTACACCCGCCAGCTTGCGGATAATGAGTTCCTCGGAATAGTCTATCAGGGAATCGTCAGTCTCGTCATTGATCTCGTCCGTCGTGGCTATATAAAAGAAAAAGGCCCATACCGACAACAGTATGGTCAGGGCTACGGCAAGCCAGGCCGTTATTCTCAGAAGAAGTTTCATATCATTGTCCCTTGTCTGCCCTTGAAGCCTGACGGCCGGGTTGTTCCTGCTTTTCGACCAGTTTGTAACCGAAACCGTAGACAGCCTTGATCTCGATATCCGCTCCCGCGTCCTGGAGTTTCCTGCGGAGATTCTTCATCTGGGCATAAAGGAACTGGAAATCGTCAGTCTGGTCTATATGGTCTCCCCATATCGCTTCCGCCAGCACGGCCTTGTCCACCAGGTGTCCCGGTCTCTGTATGAAATATTCAAGTATGGAAAACTCTTTCTTCAGAAGTTCCACCTGGCGCCCGTCCACATACACCCTTCCGGTCTCCGGCTCGAGAACGACATTTCCGGATTTCAGGGAAAAGTCCCCGTTCATACGGCTGCGCCTGGCCACGCTCCTGATTCTGGCGGAAAGTTCGGCCAGATGGAAAGGCTTGGCAAGATAGTCATCGGCTCCCAGTTCAAGGCCGGAAACCTTGTCGTCGATGGAGTCCTTGGCCGAAATGATGATGACATTCGCCTTGGTGTCCTTCTTCTTGACAAGTGACAGGAGTTCCAGTCCGCTTCCTCCGGGCAGCATGATATCCAGCAGTATGCAGTCATACGAATACAGTTCCAGCTTTTCGGAAGCCGAATGGAAATCCTCCGCGCTCTCTACGGTATGCCCTTCCTTCTTGAGGGCTGATGCCATCACTTCCCTCAGAGAGGGATCGTCTTCGACTATAAGTATCTTCATAAAAAACAAAACTTTCCTAAAGATACGGCAATTTATCGGAATAAATCCGGCTATAAAAAATAAATGCACTATATTTGAGGGTTAATCATCTGATGGCAATGGGGAAAAACATATATCTCATAGACGGTCATGCCCTTATCTTCAAAATGTATTACGCCTTTCTCAAAAGGCCGATGATAAACAGCAAGGGCATGGACACCTCCATACTGTTCGGATTCACCAAATACATCCTCGAACTGATAGAGCGGGAGAAACCGACACATCTGGCTGTCGCGTTCGACCCGCCGGGAGGCACTTTCAGAAACACCCTCTATCCTGAATACAAGGCCACGAGGGAAGCCACTCCGCAGCTCGTGATAGATGCGCTGGAACCTCTGCAGGAACTGTGCGGAGCGCTGAAGATACCGGTACTGATGATTCCGGGATTCGAGGCAGACGATGTCATCGGCTCCATGGCCAGGAAATGCGAGGACAAAGGATTCGATGTCTATATGGTTACGCCGGACAAGGATTACGGGCAGCTTATAACAGACCATGTAATCCAATACAAGCCAGGAAAATCCGGCGGTGAAAGGGAACTGATAGACAGGAACGCCGTATGCGGGAAATACGGCATCAGTTCTCCGGAACAGGTCATAGAAATGCTTACCATCTGCGGCGACGTATCCGACAATGTGCCCGGAGTGAAAGGGATAGGAGAAGTGGGCGCGGGGAAACTCATAGCGAAATACGGCTCCGTGGAGAATATCTACAATCATCTCGATGAACTTACGGCCAAACAGAAGGCGGCCTTCGAAGATGCCAGGGGGCACATAAGGCTCAGCCATACGCTGGTAACCATCAGGACTGACCTGGATATCAGCCTGGACCCGGAAAATGCGGCAGTCACATCCGACTATTCTCCCGACGTGGCCGACCTGTTCGAAAAATACGAGTTCAGCTCCCTGACGAAATACATAAGCCATATCGAGCCTTCGGGCAAGAGGGAAAAGAAGACCCTCCAGCCGGAAAAGGTCTCCCCTGCCGAATTTTGCGCGACAGTGCGGGAAACAGGGATTTTCAGCCTGATAACGGAGACCGGAAGCGAAAGTGTATTTTCGCATGCGGGGAAACTGACTGTAGGGACGGTCTCGGACGGAAAATATTATTGCTCCGGCGGGACCTGCAGGGATTTCGAAGACATTGTCACTGACCAGGAAATAAAAAAATGCGGATATGACCTGAAGGCCCAGACCAACGCCTTTCTCATGGAGAAGACGGATATTGCCGGCCCTCTGATGGATATCGAACTCATGCATTATCTCATAAACCCGGAGAAAAGCCACAAGGTCAGCATACTTGCCATGACCTATCTGGGAATAAGCCTGGAAGAGAATGAGGGCGGCCCGGTGCAGAAATCCCTCTTCGACGACAGGACTGAGGAAACTCCAGGTTCAAGGGATGCAGAGGCCATAGCCATTGTCCTGCTGGCTGACAGGATAATGTCCGAACTTTCGGAGACAGGGGAAGACAGGCTGTACTGGAAAATAGAAGAGCCGCTGATAAGGGTGCTTGCCAGGATGGAACGGACCGGAGTGAAAGTAGACATGGCCCAGCTGCAGAAATTCTCGATGGAACTCAGGAATGAACTGAAGCAGCGGCAGGACAGGATAAGGGAAATGGCCGGAGAACCGGAACTGAACATTTCATCGCCCATGCAGGTGGGAATAGTGCTGTTCGAGAAGCTGGGGCTGGACCCCAAGGCCAGGAAAACGGGTACACGGGGATTCTACTCCACTGATGAGGAAACCCTGTCTGCCCTCCAGTACAAGCATCCCATAATAAATGAAATACTGGAATTCAGGGCCGTCAAGAAACTTCTGTCTTCCTATATAGAGCCTTTCCCGAGTTTTGTGAACCCCGTTACCGGAAAGGTGCATACGACATTCAACCAGGCGCTTACCGCTACCGGAAGGCTGAGTTCCTCCAAACCGAACCTGCAGAACATCCCGGTCAGGACGGAGCGCGGGAGGGAAATAAGGAAAGCGTTCGTACCGTCACGGCCTGACGGAGTGATATTGTCTGCAGACTATTCCCAGATCGAACTCAGGATAATGGCCCACCTGAGCAATGACAAACATCTGGTGGAAGCTTTCAGGCAGGGGCTTGACGTTCATGCCATCACGGCTTCCAAGATATTCGGGATAAAGCCGGAAGAAGTGACGGCAGACCAGAGACGCATAGCCAAGACTGCCAATTTCGGCATCATGTACGGAATTTCGGCTTTCGGACTGGCGCAAAGGCTGAAAATATCCCGCGCGGAAGCCAAGAAGATAATAGATGACTACTTCGCGAACTTCCCCGACATTTCCTCATTCATCAGCGGCACCATAGCCTCAGCCAGGGAAAAGGGATATGTGGAAACCCTGTTCGGAAGGCGAAGATACCTGCCGGACATCACATCCAGGAACGCCACTGTCAGATCGCTGGCGGAAAGGAACGCCGTCAATGCCCCTATACAGGGGACATCGGCCGACATCATAAAGATAGCCATGGCCGAAGTGGACAGGGAAATCAGAAGAAATTCCCTGGAAAGCAGCATGGTGCTCCAGATCCACGACGAACTGGTATTCGATGCCGTTCCGGGAGAAATAGAGACGCTGAAATGCATTGTAACGGACAAGATGCAGAATGTCATAAAATTGTCCGTACCGTTGACTGTAGAATGCAATTATGGAAAAAACTGGCTCGAAGCTCACTGACATGTCTGACACGGACCTTGTACGCCTGGCTCTGGAACAGAACCAGGCCGCATATATCGTTTTGTACACCCGCTACAACATCGGTGTCAGGAACCATATCTCAAGATATGTCTCACAGAATGAGGACATAGAGGACATAATGCTGGAAAGCTTCCAGAAGGCTTTCAGCCAGATTGCGCTGTACAACCCTGAATACAAATTCTCCACATGGCTGTTCAGGATAGCGAGGAACACCGCCCTCGACCATATCGGGAGGAAGGACAGGGAGAAGAACAACCTGCCTACCACATCCATCAGCGAGCAGCTGTCCGAGATCAATGAAATTCCGGCACCGGTGCACAATCCGGAAGAGGACATCATCAAACAGCAGGAGTATGACAAATGGCTGGCCAACATTGACAAGCTGAAAGACGATTACCGTACCGTAGCCAAAATGAACCTGCTGGAAAATTTCGGCTACAAGGAAATTGCCGAGACCCTGGACCTGCCCATAAACACCGTAAAGACCAGAATCCGCAGAGCCAAGGAGCAGCTTATGAAAATGATGAACGTTTCCGACGAGCTGCAATAGGCCCGAAGGATGAAAAACAGGACAAGATGACTTTCGGAGAATTTACTGATATCGTCAACAGGTCGTTCGGAGACCTGGATGAAAGGCAGACAGAACAATACAGGCAGCTTGATGCCCTGTACAGGGACTGGAACTCGAAAATCAATGTCATTTCCAGAAAAGACATAGACGAACTGTACAGCCATCATGTACTGCATTCCCTCGCCATAGCCGAATATATGAAAACAGCCATGCCGGACACTTACCGCAGGCTCAGGTACGGTCCGGACGGTCATGAAGACGGCGGAATCAGTTTCCTGGACATCGGTACGGGCGGCGGATTCCCGGGCATACCTCTGGCGATACTCTTCCCCTACGGGAAATTCACCCTGTGCGACTCTATCGGAAAGAAGGTTAAAGTGGCTTCTGCAATAGCGGAAAGCATAGGGCTGGACAATACGGCCGCCGTGAATGCACGGGCGGAAGCTCTCCCCGGAAAATACAGCTTCATAGTCTCGCGTGCCGTGACTTCCATAGAGAATTTCCTTCCATGGACATCCGGAAAATTTTCAGAAGGAATACTTTATCTGAAAGGCGGGGACCTGGCTGAAGAGCTGGGATATGCCATGCGGAAATTCAACCTCAAGCCTGGCTCCGTACACACATGGAAAGTGGATTCTTGGCTGCACGACGAGTATTTCGAAGGCAAGATGGTGGTTTTCTTCGAAGGCAAAAGGAAGTTTTCAGGAAAATAATTTGTATTTAAAATGAAAAATACTACCTTTGCACTCCCAATTTGTACGAAAAATAAAAACACAAGATAATGAAAAGAACATTCCAACCTTCACAGCGTAAACGTCGCAACAAACACGGATTCCGTGAGCGCATGTCTACACCAAACGGACGTCGTGTTCTTGCTGCACGCCGCCGTCACGGACGCAAGAAACTCACTGTTTCTTCAGAAGACAGATTCTAGGAACAGTCTGACAGCCTTACGGGGCGGGTCCGATAAGACAAGTTACAATTTGAGGGTGATCAAAAGGAGACTTTTGGTCACCCTCAAACGTCTTTCTTCGAAACCATTGACGAACAGAGTGCGATTGCCGTTCAACAGAATTTGCAACCCTACAGAAGAAGCATTACCGCGAAGCTGAAAAGGAAGAATGCCTGGAAGAAAAGATTTCCGACGGTGCTGTATGCCAGAAGCGATTCGGCAGGGTCTTCCGCACCGAGTTCCGACAGCCTGCCCGGACCAGGCAATGAGCGGAACGACCATTTTCTGACAAGGAATCCGTCATAAAAGAAAGTGGCGCCGCCATTGGAACGGTTCAGCGATATGAGTGTCTTGTAATCAGAAAAGTACATGGCATCTCCTATAAAATCCATATCGAAGTCTCCGGATGCAGCCATGGTATCCTTGATCTCCTGCCCCGCCTCAGGTGATGCGGCCACCAGAAGAAGGGGCCTGAACCCGTTGTCCCCGGCCGATACGAGATAATCATGGACAACCTTCCATTTCCGGAGAGAAAGTTTCCCGGGAGCATACACGCTTACCACCATTGCGTTGCCGGTAGCAGCCAGATAATCGTGATATCCGCCATCCGCATCTATGACGGGCAGGGTGACTATGGATTCCTCCGGCCTGTGCCTCTCCTTCCGCACCGTTTCGGCAGAGACGAATGTCCATGTAGAATCAGGCAGATTCTCCAGCGTGAACTCTTCCTTCTTTCCGTCCTTCTCGTAAACGAAGACGGCCTCATACTCTTCCGTATCAGCCAGAGCACCTTCAATATGCCTTTCCGATGCGGCAAGACGAGCCGATGCGGAATAACCCGTGAAATCCTTCACAGGGATATAGAGCAATGAATATATCATGAAAAAAAGCAGACCCGCAGTCACCAGTGAAAACGCCACATATTTGCGCTTCTTGGGCTGGCCGAGAGCCGAAAACGGGAAAAACGAAGCACAGCAGAGAAGGGACAGGATCAGATTCTTGACCAGTGTCTGCAAATGAGTGAGATGGATTGCCTCCCCGAAACATCCGCAGTCCATCACGGGATTGAAAACCACGAGGGCGACAGACACCAGGAGGAAGACTCCTGTCATGCACATGGTCACTATGGCTACGACCCTTCGCCAAAGCCCGGTAATGAGGGCGGCCCCCACCAGTGATTCCGCCATGGAGAGCGTCACGGCGGCAATCCCGGACGAAAAGTCCAGAAATTCCAGGTGCATGAACTTGTAATATTCGCTGACTATCAGCCCGGTCCCTACAGGGTCCATGAGCTTGAACACACCTGAAATGAAAAAGACTATACCGACAAGATATCCGCAGAATCTCTTGCTCCGTTCCAATATCACGTTCATTCTCCGTTCCGATTATCCGTTATGCCATTCTGTCTGTCCTGAAATCCCAGCGCCCTGTCTGTCACGTCCTTTATGCGCATGAAAATATCGTCAGGAGGCAGCATGCCCCCGTCTTCTCCGGCACAGTCCACACGCACGAAGCGCGGATCCATGCGGCACTGGCTTCTGTATACATCCCTGACACTCTTCTGGAAGCCCAGATCGGCTTCATGGATATCCTTTCCGCCCTCCAGATAGTCCCTGTCATGTCCGGACCTGGCGGCAGTCAGCTTCTTCTCCACAAAACCGATGGGAACGTCAAGAAAAATATTGAGATCCGGCACGGGAAGTCCGAAATGTCCGTATTCAGTATCCAGAATCCATTCCCTCAGCTCTTCCCTCTCCCTCTCGTCCTTCATTTTGGCGCACTGATAGGCGATATTCGAATACACATAGCGGTCCAGCAGCAATGTCTTCCCTTCGGCAAGTTCACGCTTCATACCGGGAGCGGCCTGATGCCTGTCTTCGGCATACAGCAGGGCCACCAGCTGTGGATGCACAGTATTTATATCCCCGTAATCACCTCGGAGAAAACGGCTGACAAGGTTCCCGTATACAGGAGCATCATATCTGGGGAAATGAATATAATCGACTGTACCGCAGACCGTTTCCAGATATTTCCTGAGTTTTCTGACCTGGGTCGATTTGCCCGCTCCGTCAAGTCCTTCCAGAACAACAAGCATAACTTTCACGTTAAATTCCCTCCAAAGATAAGGCTTAATATCCGATTTTGCATTAAAGCGGACGATAAAAAACATATCTTTGCAAGATAGCAGACGGTAAAGGAAATGGACGGAATAAAAAGAAAAACTATCGACAGAAACAGAAAAATCTCCGTGATGGGAATCGTCAATCTTACAGGCGATTCCTATTTTGCAGCAAGCAGATGTCTGAAGGAAGACGGGAATCCGGACATCGGAAAGACAATATCGGTCATAGGGAAAATGTTCGGAGACGGAGCCGGGATAGTGGACATAGGAGCCTGTTCCACCAGGCCAGGAGCGGCATTGCCCGACATGGAAGAGGAATGGCGGAGAATGAAGCCTCTGATGGATGTCCTGCGCAAGACATTCCCTGAAGGAAGGTTTTCGGTAGACACGTTCCGGGCGGAAATCGTAAGAAGGTGCTACGACAGTATCGGAGATTTCATCATCAACGATATCTCGGCAGGAGAAGATGATCCGCAGATGCTCGAAACCGCCGGAAGGCTCGGACTGCAGTACATAGCCATGCACAAAAGAGGCACTCCGGAAAACATGCAGGAAATGACCGGCTACAGGGATGTGGTATCGGAAGTCCTGGACTATTTCAGGGGATTCGCGAAGAAGGCGGACAAAGCCGGGATAAGGGACTGGATAATAGACCCCGGATTTGGGTTCGCGAAAACCGTCGGACAGAATTACAGGCTGCTTGCAGAACTGGACAGATTCACTGAATCAGGCAGGAAAATACTTGTAGGCGTATCAAGGAAAAGCATGATATACAAGCTATTCGGTATCACGCCGGAAGAAGCTCTTCCCCAGACTCAGGTCCTGCATCTGGCAGCGCTGCAGAACGGAGCTGACATACTCAGGGTCCATGATGTGGCAGAAGCAGTCAGAACTGTCCGTACATACCGGATGCTCTATTCCGATTAAAATATTATATTTGCACTATTGACATAATTACAGCAATGAGCAAAAATTCACTTTTGGCGGTATCGCCGGTCGACGGACGTTATTCACGTCAGACAGAACCTCTTCAGGAATATTTCAGCGAATTTGCATTGATTCGCTACAGGATTCGGGTGGAAATAGAATATTTCATCGCGCTATGCGAGATACCTCTCCCGCAGCTGGCGGATTTCGACCATGCCGGATTCGAAAGACTGAGGGACATTTACCGGAACTTCACACCCGAAAATGCCGAAAGGGTAAAGGAAATAGAAAAGACGACCAACCACGACGTCAAGGCTGTGGAATATTATATAAAGGAACAGTTCGATGCGATGGGTATCATGAAATGGGGCGAATTTGTACATTTCGGCCTCACTTCACAGGATATAAACAACACTTCAGTGCCGCTTTCCCTGAAAGAGGCCGTGAACGGTTGCTGGCTGCCTGCCGTAAATGAAGTCCTGGACATGATACGCCGTATGGCCGAAGAATGGAAGGATGTCCCGATGCTTGCCAAGACCCACGGGCAGCCCGCCTCGCCTACAAAGGTCGGGAAGGAATTCAGGGTATTCCAGGCAAGGCTTGAAGAACAGCTTAGGCAGTTCGGGCTGCTCTCCTACCCTGCCAAGTTCGGCGGCGCCACAGGCAACATGAACGCGCACAAGGTGGCGTACCCTGGCATTGACTGGCCGGCTTTTGCCGACAGGTTCGTGACCTCGCTCGGACTGAAAAGGTCCTGCCCCACCACCCAGATAGAACATTATGACAATCTGGCGGCCATCTTCGACAACATGCGCAGAATCAACACCATACTCATAGACATGGCCAGGGATATCTGGACGTACATATCCATGGAATACTTCAGGCAGAAGGTGAACAAGAACGAAGTGGGTTCATCCGCCATGCCTCACAAGGTCAACCCTATCGACTTCGAAAATGCAGAAGGAAATCTCGGGATGGCCGATGCAGTGCTTACGTTCCTGTCCATGAAGCTGCCGGTATCAAGGCTTCAGAGAGACCTTACCGATTCTACGGTGCTGAGAAACATAGGCGTGCCGGTCGCACACGGGCTCATTGCCCTGAACTCCCTGAAAAAGGGGCTCGGTAAACTGATATTGAACGAAAGCGCCATAGAAGCCGACCTCGAGAGGAACTGGGCCGTCGTGGCGGAAGGCATACAGACCATCCTGCGCAGGGAAAGCTACCCGAATCCGTACGAAACACTGAAAGCCCTGACACGGACAGGAGCCGGAATAAACCACAAGACCATTTCCGACTTCATCGACGGGCTGGACGTCAGTGAATCCGTAAAGGAGGAACTGCGCGCCATAACCCCAATGACATACACCGGATTCTGATCCAGCCTCCGCGGGATGAAAGGCCTGCATGCACAAAAAGAAACCAAATCATCTTGATTCCTGCATTAAACAATATTGAAATGGAAGATTCGGCGATTCTGGAATGCCTGCGCACTGGGGTGAGGGAAAAAGAGGCATTTGAAACCCTTTTCCGGAAATATTACACACCCATGTGCATACAGGCACACAGATATCTGGATATGGAGGATATCGAGGATGTAGTCCAGGAATGTTTTGTCTGGATATGGAACAACAGGTCCCTGATAGTGGTGGAAAAGTCCGTTCCGAGCTACATGTACAGTATGGTCAGGCACAAGGCGCTCAACACTATCAGGAAAAGGAATATCGGACAGAAAGTCTCCGAGATGCTGCAGGAAATCAGGGAAAACGACATGGACGAGAATGCCTTTGATGCCGAAGAGCTGAAAAGAAGGATTCAGGAAGCGATAGAATCGCTCCCTGAACTCTACAGAGAAGCATTTACGCTCCACAGATTTTCCGACAAGACCTACAGCGAAATCGCCGAAATGTATAACGTATCTCCCAAAACCATAGACTACAGAATACAGAAGTCGCTGAAAATCCTGCGGCAGAAACTCAGCGACTATCTTCCGGCCGCTCTTCTGGCAGTGGTGATGGAGATCCTGGAAAACCCCTGGGGGGTATAACGGCATTTGACTTTCTACTGGAAGCGGATTCCCGGGGTTCGCGCGGTCATTCACCGATTATTTTCAGACCTTCGGAGGGAATTACAGTCATTCCGGACTTCCCTGATACATACAGGTTCGTAATCTGCGGTTCGTCCGGCCTGACATAAAGACGCTTTCCGCGCCGCTCTGCAGTACAGTTGTATGTACCGGTGCTGCCGTCCTCCCTGAAGATGACGAAAGCGTTTGTCAGCACTGCTTCCGCGATGAACTTGAAGACCTCGTGCACGTCATTGTCACAGGTATTGTTCGGCTGCCAGGACGAGACCATCGGCACATATTCCTCCCCTACAATGATATTCCTGCTGCCGTACATGTCCGGATGGGCGTTGCCGAGAGAGACGGAATCGAAATCCGCCCCGGGGACAGGCTTGTCCATCTGTTTCGCCCGGATGTACGGGTCTGTCACGAAAGCCCACCGGAGTCTGCCGGTCCGGAGGTCTATCAGCTGCGAAAATGCCCCGGCGGCATTGAATGTTTCCACAAGCCACCTTTCATCCCGTGTCAGAAGCCAGGCATACCATGTCGCATACGCCCTCCATGCGCTCCATCCGTGCGGAGAAGAAATCATGTTCGGCATCATGTTCACATCGTACTGCGCCTCCCAGAACCTGAGCGTGCCTCCGCGCCTGCGGGCATCCGGAATCCTGAGCTGGGTCAGACAGTCGTGGCTTCCGAGCAGAGACAGAAGTTCGGCCGTATATGCCTTTCTGAGGGAATCCGCCTCCTGCGGCGAAGCGATGTTCCATCTGAACCCGTCCGGATCGGTACCTGTAAAATCATCCAGCATCACCGCTATCTGCCCCATCTGCAGGGCGGAGCATGAAATCATCCCGTCTTCGAAAGTTATCTCCCCTTCCGTATTGAAGTCTCCACGCGATGCCACCAGCTGGTCTATCGCACGTTTTGCCGAGCCGAAATGCCTGAAAGCAGCCTCTTTCCACTCCCGGATGCCTTCAGGAGAACAGTCCGCCGTCCCATCGTCGGAATACCGGAATCCTTTTTCAGGACAATTCTTCCGGGAATCCTGTCCTGCCGCTGCCAATGCCTCCGCATAACGTTTCTCGGCCGCAGCCACTTCAAGTATCGACTTGGCGACATAAATCACGGAAGTATAGACCGTATGTCCGTTCATATAGGCTCCGTCTCCAGTCTGGGATGTTTCTGCAAGCCAGTCTGCCAGCCGTTTCGCGGTTTCAAGGTCGGCCACATCCCCGAACGCCTCGAAACGGTCGGTGAACATGCCTGCGGTAGCCGCAGTATTCTGTATTCTCCATCCGTAATACAGAGGCCGTGTCCTGTCTTCGCCGTACAGCAGATCCATTAGATGGCCGAACCTCTCGTTTATGGCCGTATCCAGATTTTCGTCAGGAAAGTATCTTGCAGCCAGGAAGCCGGAATAGAAACCGTACCAGCTTTCCACGTGAGAAGTGGCCTTCTGGTGTTCCGTCAGTACATTTTCCCTGGCTTTGCGCATCACCCATTCCCATGAAGGGTGTACGGCAATAAGTCCGGTGGCTGTCTTGCCGTCCGAAGTCACGGAAACGGCTGCAGTACCCTCCGTGCCGGGGTCCGTCTCGTGAACGGTCCGTTTTCCATGTTCTACCGATTCCCAGACAGCCGTTTCACCGCGCCCGTATGAGGTCCTTTCCATGCTTATAAGCGGGATGCCCGCTATCCGGCTGATGTTCTCTTCAAGAGTCCGGTACGCAATGGAAGACGTGCCGCCGGAGGATACTTCGGACGTATCATCCTTACCTGGGAATATGCAGTACAATGTCCATTCGCGGGCTTCTCCCGGCTCAAGTTCCCAAAGATTCCGGGGATGCCTTTCAGGAAGCGGGAGCGCATTCATCAGGTCTATGTTCACGGCTTCCACCCTGTGTCCCCAGAACCAGTAGGGTTCGGGCTCCGGATATCCGAGATTGTAATCCAGGCTCCATGAAGCCACCGGATCAGGGGACGCTATGCCGAGAAGCTTTCCTGAAGGCGACTGGAAATATCCGTAGAAATGCGTTTTCTCGCAATAGAGCATGGTCGGGAAAAACCTGTCGAGCCACTCCGGATAACTGTCCATGTAAGTGTCGATGCCGAGTTTTATCCCGGCCTTGACCGGCTGGAAAGGGACTCCGCTTGTGTTTGTCAGCCTGACAGACATTATCCTGCACCCTGCCGAATCTCTCAGCGACATCTCACACTCGACTCCATACAGGGAGGCGGTAAACTTCTCCGGCACCCCTGTCAGGCAGGACGCTTCATCCGCAGAGCCGGAACCACAGGCGGAAACCGTTTTCCAGACTGCGACACTGTCCCGTCCGTCCATATTCACATAGAAGGCATCCGGCCTTCGCGAGGCCGAATCGAAAAGGCACTGTGCAGATGCCATGAAGGAAATGCACAGTGCCGCTGCTGAAACTAACCACCTGACCATTATTCTGCAGTCTGGTCCGAGATAATGACTTTCGTTATCTTTATGTCATCAATGTAGACTGTCTTGCCTTTCTGTGACATGTCTTTTTTGTCTTCGTTGAATGTAAAGACTAACCTGCAGACCTTGTCCCAGCGGAAAGGATTCCCTTCGGAGTCGAACGTATCGTCATCTACGGAAATCGGTCCAAGGGTATCAAAAGTCGTGGCCTGCGATGCGTATTCCGAGACTATCATCTCGTCAAGAGGAACAGTCACAAGCTGCCAGTCCCCCGTGGCATATTCTGAAAGATCTGAAATGACCCTGAGACAAGAGAAACCGGCGACATGCTGCATGAACTTTACATACGATACAGTACCCGGTTCGGCCTTGTAAGCGAACTGGAGGGAGAAGTGGGCGTTCCTGTAGGCAGTCAGATCCAGATTTCCTCTCGCGAATTCATCATTATCGTTCCACAATTGGAAACCTATCTGTCCCCAATCCTGTCCGCAAGTCCACTCGAAGCATTCCGAACCTTCGTAAGGGCTTGTAGTGCAGGCGTCTGTATAGGAGTTTCCTCCGCCGGCCTCTTCATCGTAGGAATCCCAGCATGCCGATGTCATCGGCACACCGTTGACAGTGGCCTTTATCTCGTCATCGTAGAACACAAGCGTCGTGGACGAAATCTTGTCCTGCAGCTCGAACATCTTGCCCCTTGTCATATTTACAGGTCCCTCAGGATATTCCACAGGAAATTCGTCATTTCCTCTCACATATTCCATTTTCACTCCGGATTCCTTGGTCATTCCCGGCTCCCATGTATCGAAATAGCCGGTATAGGAAGAATCGTCGTATTTGTAGGTCAATGTAACCGTATATCCTACCAGTTTGACAGGCACGATATTCACATAATAATCGCCTTTCTCCAGAACAGTCTCCCCGTCGCCGACAGAGACAGTGGTCGAGCCTCCTTCAACTTCGGAAATGGTCGGCTCCCCGTTATTCCAGGCAATGCTGACCTTGCCGGCCAATACCTGACCGTCGTTGCCGGAAATGGTCACCTTGGTCACATTGTCTTCTTCAAGAGTGAATTTCAGCAGACCTGTAGCGTTTTTCATGGACATATCCCCGGAAGCGGAATATCCGATGGCGATCAGGTCCGTGATTTCACCTGTCTGCCCTGACGGAATTTCCACAGTGATGGCATCGCCCGCCAATTCCGCACTTTCGCTGTACGGGTAAAGGGCATAATAGGATCCGGATGCGATGGCAGAACCGTCGAATTTGTTGTCGGCCGTGAATTCAAACTTGTTGTTCGCGGCCCCTTCGAAAATGGAGATACAATCACCTGCAGCCCAGGTATTGTCATATCCGTCGATAGAGACATCCTCCGGCGTGACAGTGAATGTCATGGCCTCGGGCGTTCCCGTTACGGGAGGATTATTGTCATCATTGCCGGGGTCTTCTGCGGGACCGTCTTTTTTGCATGACATCGCCAATGCCGCGCAAAGTGCGGCAGCGAACAAATAGTGGTAAACTTTCATAACTGTAAAATTTTATAAGGTCAATAGTTTGATAATAGTGTCATCAATATCCCGGATTCTGGGCTATGACGCCTTTTCCTTCGTTTATTACGGTCTGCGGCAGAGGGAACAGCTCCATATATTCCTGTACCGTAGTGGAATGCTTGCGGGTCTTGGCATACTCCACGAACTTGTCGTGGCGTATCAGGTCAGACCTGCGGCATCCCTCGAACCAAAGCTCCCATCCGCGCTCGTCCAGGACAGCATCCAGGAAGTCTTCCAGCGATGCGAAGTCCGAAACCTGGTATGCTGTAAGTCCGGCCCTGGTATGGACCTCATTGAGATAGTTCACGGCCTCCTGGGTCACTGTGCCTGCATTCCTGGCTATCGCCTCTGCCAGAAGGGTAAGGACATCGGCATAACGGAAGACAATCCAGTCTATGCCGCTTCCCTCGCCTATCTGCTCAGGATCTTCTCCGTATTTCCGTGGGATTGCCCCGAGCTGGAGACGCTCGTTCGTGGAACCGGGGTTCTCCCGGTTATATACCGTACCGTCAGTGGAGGTATATTCGGTGACTATGGCATCAAGGCGCTCGTCTCCAGGCTGGAAGGTATCCATGAACTCCCATATTATCCTGTAGCCGTTGTACCTCTCTATCTCGGTGTTGGTGACAGGGTAGTCGCGCGGAAGAACGTGTGTCAGCCACATCTGCATATTCTCTCCGTGCGAACAGTTGCACGCCCATATAGTCTCGATATTCCCTTCGTTTTCCAGGGTGAAAATGTCCGGATAATAGTCCACGAGATCGAATCCGAATGTCGTGAGGGTCCGTCCGCAGTTTTCCGCATCCTCCCACCGGCCTTCGTGCATGTAGAATTTCATCAGTACGGTATAGGCCAGCGCCTGTGTGAAACGTCCGTAATCCGTAGAGCCGTATTCGTATTTCGTTTCGAGATGCGGTATGGCGGCCAGAAGGTCATCCTCGATAAAATCCGCAGTCTCCTGCTCTGTAGCCCTCGGTATGGGAACCGTGCTCGAAGGATTGTCCAGAAGTTCTTCTGTCGGAAGCTGTATCGCCCCGAACATGTCATAAAGGATATAGGCCAGCCATCCGCGACCGCAGCGGGTCTGTGCGATATACCAGTCTTTCCTTTCCTGTTCCAGATCCATGTCTTCCAGTGTCCTGATGACGTTCGTCATCCGGGTTATGTCACGGATATAGTTGTTGTAGATAATCACCGGTCCCTGCCGCTCTTCGGCGTTGAAATTTATGTTAATGATGCTTGACCAGTAACTGTCCGTCCACCGGCATGTGCCTATGTCGGACGCCATATCGCTGAAAATGTGGATTCCGTCATGTGCCGATGTGTAAAGGCCGACATAGTTTTTGGACCTGAACGGCGAATATGCCGCTCCGACCACTATGGCATCCGCGTCTTCGTCAGTAACCGGGAAAATGGAACCGTTGATGGCGGAATAGTCCACGGAATCCAGGCCTACGCATGAAACTGCCGCGGCCAGCAGTGCGGATGCCGGAAATATATTCAGAAATTTCTTCATTTGCTGTCTGTTTAGAATGTTATTGAAAGGCCTACGCTGAAAGTCCTCGTATTAGGATATGAATACCCGTCGTCCAATGCATCCGTCTCCGGGTCGATACCTTCGTATGGAGTGATTATGAACGGATTGTTCACATCAAGATAGACCCTCAGATTAGACAGGTGCTTCTGTTTCGGGATAGTATATCCGAGCGTGATGTTGCGGCAGCGTATGAACCATGTCTTCGTGGTGAAATAGTCGCCGATTCCGTATGATGACTCGTTCTGGAAATATCCGGGATAGGAACCTCCGGTATTGTCATGCCTGAACTTGTTTGATATGGATACAGGATAATTTCTGCCGCCTTCAAGTCCTGTCGTGTTCACTGTCCAGATCTGCTGGTACGAGCCGTAGTTGAGTACGCCGAACTGTCCGTAGAAGTAGATGTTGAGATCCCAGTTCCTGTACTTGAACGTATTGTTCAGACCTGCGAGATAGCCGGGGTCGGTGTTTCCTATGACGACCTGGTCCGCCTCGTTGAGAACCCCGTCAGGTTCTCCGGAAAGGATGGGGATTCCATGCTCGTCCACCTGGAAGGTGCCGTCCTCATTCCTGACATATCCGTTGATATCCTTGATCTTGACCTGGCCTGCCACGGCTCCAGGCATCCAAGGGATATCTTCTCCCGGCTGTATAAGGCCGTCGGAAATATAGGTCACCCACGGCCTGAGCCAGCCTTCATAGCTGTCATACGCATGCGGAGTCCAGCTGTCGGCACGCTCAAGCCATCTGTCCCTGTAGAACGAGAATGTGAAGTCCGTGGTCCAGGAAAAATCCCTGGTGGAGATATTGACGGAATTTATGGTAAGTTCGAATCCGCGGCTCTGGGTCTTGCCGATATTGTCAGCTATCGTACGGACCTCGGACACCCTCATCAGACTACGCCACTGCAGCAGATCGGATATGACCTTGTCGAAATATTCGGCGGAGATGTTGAGACGGTTTCCGAAGAATCCCAGGTCCAGACCGACATTCCATTCGGTGGTGGTTTCCCATTTCAGATTCGGATTGGCTATTTCGGAAAGTACGAAACCCTGATAGTTCGTCCCGCCGAACTGGGTGTTGTATTCTACATTGTCGTCAGCATTCACATTCCTGTAGATATTCATCTGCTGGGCATTGATGGCCGCGTTTCCTGTCTGGCCGAAGCTCAGCCTCAGTTTTCCGTTGGACCACCATGTTTTCAGCGGCTCGAAGAAAGGTTCCTCAGAAAATCTCCATCCCAGGGCGACGGAAGGGAAATAACCCCATTTGTTGTTCCTGGCGAACCGGCCAGAACCGTCGGCGCGGAATGTCGCAGTCACCAGATACCTGTCATCGTAGGAGTAGTTCAGTCTTCCGAAAAAGGATGCCATTTCATACATGCTGGCATAAGATGACACCTCCGGGCGTGTCGCATTCCCGGCTCCGAGGTTGTTGAAAAGGAAACCGTCTATAGGAAATTCCTCGTTGGACGCCGACATGGATTCGGTATTGAACTGCTGCCAGGAATATCCCACCATGGCAGTGAAACTGTGCTTGCCCCAGTCTTTGGTGTAGGTGGCCGTGAAATCCACCAGATAATCGTTCTTCTCATATTCGAGCTGGTCGGCATGTCCGTTTACAAGGGAGCCGTCCAGAGTGGTGGTAGGCACGTATACCTGATGTTTCTGGAAATTGGCATCAATACCTATGCTTCCCCGGAGGGTCAGCCCCGTCACCGGCCTTATTTCCAGGAATGCGGATCCCAGGGCCCTGTTTTTCTTGGTGATGTCCGTGATTTCCAGGAGTGAGGCAGGGTTCGGCTCCATGGCGAAGAAGCTGTTTATAGAATAGTCCCCGTTCTCGTCTTTTACCGGCAGCAATGGAGAATATGTGGATGCCATACCGATAATACCGTCATACCCGCCGAGAGGGACGGCGTCGAGAGTATTTCTGGAAAGGTTCACGTTGACTCCGAGATTCATCCATGACGTAATCTTCTGATCGAGGTTTATGCGCACGGTCGCACGCGTCACATCATTGTTCTTGATAATTCCGTTCTGGCGGAAATAGCTTCCCGATACCAGATATTTGGTGTAGTCGTTTCCTCCGGTTATCGAAAGATTGTGCTGGGTCTGGTAGCCCATACGGGTAATTTCATCGAACCAGTCCGTATCGTAGACGTTGTCGGCTATGTCCTGACCACTGTAGAAAGGGATATAAGGCACGATGACATCCTCGGCGGCACGCCCGCCGTAAATGCCCACACTGTTGTTCCTCATCCACAGTTCGTATGCGTAACGGTTGGCCTCCTGCATAAGTTCGGTCGCAGACATCATGTCATATTTCTTGGCAATCACGGAAAGTCCTCCGGAACCGGAATATGTCACCTTGGGAGCACCGGAAGATCCCCGCTTGGTGGTCACGATTATGACGCCGTTCGCAGCCCTGGCCCCGTAGATGGCCGTAGACGACGCGTCTTTCAGCACCTCGATGGAGGCTATGTCATTGGGATTTATGGAACCGAATACATTGTCCGAACTTCCGGTGTCATAATCTCCTATGGCAATATCGCTTTCGGAAGAGGGGCTCACCGGGAATCCGTCTATTATGACCAGCGGATCATTGCTGGAGTTTACGGATGCGGCGCCCCTGATTCTGAAAGTCGCGCCTGCGCCCGGATTCGCACTTGTCAGATTGACTTCCAGACCGGCGGCCTTTCCTGCAAGCATGTTGGTTACGGATACGGAAGAAGCCACATTGCCGTCATCCATCTTTATGGAAGACACTGCACCTGTCAGATCGGATTTCTTCATCGTTCCGTATCCTATGGCGACAGCCTCGTCGAGCACTTCCATGTCCTGCTCCATTATAATCTTGATATTGTCGGTATTCCATATCCTCACGGACTGGTCCTTGTAGCCGAGGCAGGAAACGAACAGGACGATGTTTCCGGAATGGCATTCGAGCGTGAACTTGCCGTCAAGATCAGTCGTGGCGGCATTGTCCGTACCCTGTTCCATCACTACTGCCCCTATGACAGGAAGGGATTCCTCATCCACGACAAGTCCCGATACGGAGCGGATGCCCTCGTCCTTTTCTTCAGGCTGCTGACCGCGGACTGGCGAAAAGACTATCGTCTTGTCCACAATCTTGTATGACGCATTCCACTGGGAACAAAGATAGTCCATGACGGTCTCCAGCGGAGTGTCGGAAAACGACATGGTAACTTTCCGGGAGGCATCCAGGAAAGAGTCGTTGAAAACGGTCTCATATCCCGTCTGTCCGGTAATCTGAGACAGGATCCAGCTTACCGGCCTGTCTTCGGCATTGATGGTGACATTCGTTTGCTGCGCGTACGCACCGGCATGAAACGCCACCGCCACTATGAGGACAGCCATGGTCCGCAGACGGAAGACTGTCTTCACAAAGTCCTTCAAATTCATAAAATGCATATAATTCGGTTGTTAACGATAAGAGTTGTCAATATATTATGATTGTCTGCTTCCGGTCGGAGGCCGCATTGTCATCATATTTCCATCTGATGGAAGAGGTGTACTGGAGCGTTTCCAGGACCTTTTCGAGAGGATATACCTTGAAAGCTCCACCGGAATAGGTATATTTGAGATAATCTTCGTCCTGCACGTCGAAAGCCACGGAATACCTTTTCGACAGGATGTCGAGGATGTCGGAAAGCGGAGTGCCGTCAAGTATCATCTTGCCGTCCTTCCAGGCAATATCGGATTTCACGGACACGTTTTGCACCTCCACGCAGCCGCTGTCCGTATCATAGACGAGGCGCTGTCCGGGTTCCATCATGACTTCATTCGTCTGCCCGTACTGTCCCGTGTACCTGAATCCGACGCTTCCGTTTACAAGGGAGACCCTGCACTCTTCAGACCCGTATGCATCGACATTGAACTGAGTCCCATAGACCCGTACTGACGAATTTGACGGAGTATTCACTATAAAAGGCACATCGGCATCCTTCACGACATCGAAATACGCTTCTCCGGCGAGGGTGACTTCCCTGCTTTTCCGGTCATAGCTGCTGCTGTATGAAAGTGACGAGCCTCCGTTCAGGACCACCACGGTACTGTCCGGCATCACGAATGTCCCTGTCATGCCCGGATTCACTTTCAGTTCGGAATACAGAGGCTCACGTACTGACGGATGCAATATCTGGAGGAACAAGAAAACCGCCATACATGCCGCAGCCGATACGGCAGCCCCCAGAAGTCCGAATCTCAGGACCGACGTTCTCTTCTGATTCCTTATCCTGCGTTCCGTCCGGTGCAGTGCCTGCTCCACATTTACGGAATTTATGACATCGAGCGCGTCCATATCATCCAGAACAGCCTTTATCCTGGCCTGTGTCTGCTCGTCAGCTCCTGTTTTTTCCGCCCATTCAAGTATGGCATTCCTGTCTGTCTTCTTCATCTTTTTTCAAGCCGTTTTACATTATACATGACACATTAGCACGCTTTCTTGTGAAATTCAGCTTTTCATGCAGCAAGTCCGGAAATTTTCGTTATTGTCTGATTTCCAGGCGGGCCTTGCCTGTTATACCGTCTGAAGAATGTCCAGCCAGTATCTCGAACCGGCCGGGCTCTACCTTCCAGCAGTCATCCACGTCATCATAGCAGGCAAACGCATCCTTGCCCAGGGATATATTCACTTCAGCCTGTCCTCCTGCCGGAACGGAGACTTTTTCAAATCCCTTCAGTTCCTTGTACGGACGTTCCAGAGAGGATTTCACGTCTCTCACATAAATCTGGACAGTTTCCTTGCCGTCTCTTTCCCCTGTATTCCTTACTGTCAGACTCACGGTGATTTCCTCTCCATCATCCAGATCGGACAACGAGATTTCCTGCCGGGAGAGTTTCACCCCGGAATACTCGAAAGCAGTGTAGCTGAGTCCGTACCCGAAAGGATAAAGCGGAGCCGTCCCCTTCAGATCCGTCCAGCGGTATCCTACGTACATTCCTTCCCTGTATTCAGCCGTATCGGAATCCCTGCTGTACGCTCCGGTAGCGTGTGCGCCGCAGTCTGCCAGGTCCCTGTATATCGTAAAGGGCAGTTTTCCGGAAGGGTTGACATCTCCGAAAATGACTTCGGCTATGGCATTCCCGGCTTCCGAACCGCTGTACCAGGCATAAGTTATGGATTGCGCCTTATCCGCCCACGGCATTGCTACGGCACTGGCCGCTACAAGTATGACATTGAGGTTCGGATTGGCATCGGCAAGGTCCGAAATAAGTTTGTCCTGACCGTATGGAAGCCCGTATTCCTGTCTGTCAATGCTTTCACCGTCTTTTCCGTCCCATTTTTGCAGTCCTCCGAAATACAGGACTACATCACAGTCCTTTGCCTTCGCCACGGCTGCGAAGCGGAGAGAGTCGCCGAGATCCGGCCGGTCCCATCTGTAACCCTGTTCGTAAGTGACAGTCACGGTACCGGGACAGTTTTTCCGCACGTATTCCCTGATTCCCTCCAGCGGTGTGATTTCATGTTCCGGTTTCAGTTCGGCGGAACCGCCTCCCCATGATGTCTTCAGAATGGCATTGCCGCCTACGACAAGGACTTTTCCGGCTTTGTCAGGATTCAGCGGCAGGCTCCCGTTTCTGTTTTTCAGAAGGACAATGCCTTCTTCGGCGACTGTCCGGGCCAGAGCCGAATGCTCCGGGCTGGCGAAAGAACCGAAACCCCTGTCCTCCGCCATAGTGGTGCGGAATATGAGTCTGAGCACCCTTCTTACCTTGTCATCGAGTTCTTCTGTTCCTGCAGTGCCGTTTTCGATGAGTTCCAGATACGGGTCTGCCAGATAATATTCATTGTAAGGAGTGTCGGTTTCTATGGACAAACCATCAGTATTCGTACCGAATTCCATGTCGAGGCCGTTTCGTATCGCCTGCATGGTATCGTGCGTGCCGCCCCAGTCGCTTACCACGACTCCGTCAAATCCCCAGTCTCCTTTCAGGATGTCGCAGAGCAGATACTTGTTGTGACAGCAATGTTCTCCGAGGTATTTGTTGTATGCACCCATGACAGCCCATACGCCTGCATCCTGGACAGCGGCCTTGAACGCCGGCAGATATATTTCATGAAGCGTGCGTTCATCCACTTCTGCATTATAGCTGAGGCGTCTTTCTTCCTGGTTGTTGAGGGCGAAATGCTTTACGCACGCCGACACTTTGTTCTGCTGCACGCCGCGTATATATGGGACAGCCATTTGTCCTGCCAGATACGGGTCTTCTCCCATGTATTCGTGATTCCTTCCGCAAAGCGGTGTCCGGACGATGTTTACTCCGGGGCCGAGAAGGACATTCTTGCCCCTGTACAGGGCTTCCTCTCCCAGAGCCTTGCCATATCTGAATGCCAGGTCGCGATTCCATGTGGCGGCGAGAGCTTCGAGACATGGGAATGCAGTCCCGGCGTCGTTTGTCCATCCGGCACTTTCCCAGCTGTTCCACGCCACTTCAGCCCTGACTCCGTGCGGACCGTCGCTCATCCGGTTTTCCGGGATTCCGAGACGCGGGACGCCCGGTGACGAGAATTTGGACTGTGCGTGTATCATCGCCACCTTTTCTTCAAGAGTCATTCGTGAAAGTGCGTCTTCCACCCTCTCTTCGACGGGTCTGGAGGCATCCAGGTATGCAGGCTGGGCATCAATGCTGCCGACGGAGACCGTAATGGCTGCTGCGAAAGAGGCAGTACAATATATTATATAGTGTTTCTTCATTTTATAATCCGTTTGCTATTTGTAACTGCAGCGGAAAAGGACCGGATAATGGTCGGAAATGTAAGGTACGCCGTAGGATCCGGTAATGACCTCATAAGCTTCGGCTTCGATATTGCCTCCGTAAAATATATGGTCGATTATCGTCTGTCCGTCTCCGCCGAAATTGTTGAAGGTGACCTGTGTGGTGCTGGTTTTCGGAGAGGTGGTCCTGGCATCGTACATCGCATTGCGCATGGCGGCCAGTTCCACGGCGTCATATTCGGTGTTGAAGTCCCCCGCCACGAAAACCGCAACATCGGCATTCTTTATGTCGGTAATGCCGGCTATTTCCCGGATTCTGCTGATTATGAGGTTGCTCGAACCGGTTTTGGCCCTGCTGCTGTAATGGTCGTAATGCGTTCCCACAAAATAGACCATCTGTCCGGGATTTTCCGTATCCTCCAGCTCGAGCCAGAGGGCAAGTCTCGGAAGCGCGCTGTTCCATGAAGAATACGTACCGTCTTCATTCAGGGCCGGGAACTGGTTCCACGGATCAGCAAGCCAGAAATATCCCTTGTTTTTCAGGGAAAAGCGGTCCTGGTTCCAGATAAGGAACACGCCTTCGGATGAAGAGTTGTCCAGAATGGAATTGCCCGTATTCCTGTCCATTTCGAACCAGCCGTATTTGTCATCGAGTCCGGCAGTGATGTATTGGCCCGGAATCTGGCAGACTTCCTGCATGGCCATGATGTCTGCGGAAGACGTGTTTATGAAATCCATTACGGCATCCCTCCTGTTTTCCCAGGAATTGGAACCGTCTCCGGTATTGTAATACCTTATATTGAATGTTCCGGCCAGAATGGTGTTCGCCTGCCCGTCATCATCAGATTCCCCGGTGTCCGGGTCCTCGTCTGAAGGTATTTCCGTTCCCGGATCCTGTTTGTCTCCGTTGTCCGGAGTCTTCTCGCAAGCCAGCACAGCCGCTGCAGCAAACATGGTCAATGCCAATGTCAATATTTTACTCTTCATTTTCCGTATTTTTGGTTTACATTTTTTAGGCACTCAATCCAGGCGAATTCCTAAGCATATATTCACATTTGTTTTCAATGCCTGCCGGTACGGATAAATCTGCCGGTACCGGAAAGTTATTCAAGTTGTGCGGGATCTGCAGATCCCGGACAACGTTTTTTCAAAATGACATTACCGGCTATTCGGAAACTTCATCGGAGAATATCACTTTCCTGATCCTGATATCGTCGAGCCATACAGTCTTGCCGATCATTGACACATCATTCACATCAATATTGAACGTGAATATAAGCCTCAATACCTTGTCCCAGCGGAAAGGATTGCCATCCCCGTCGAAAGTGCCGTCCTGTACATCTATAGGATATCTGGTATCGCTTTCCTGATCCCATACATAGTCTGAAAGCACCATTTCATCAAGCGGAATCCGCACCAGTTCCCATTCTCCTGTAGAATATTCCGAAATGTCCGACATGATTCTGACATTTTCAACTCCGGCGATGTGTTCCATGAATCTCACATAGAAATCGGTTCCCTGCTCGGCCTTGTATGCGAATTCCAGACAGAAATGAGCGTTCCTGTACGGGGTCAGATCCAATGCCCCGCGCGCATACTTGTCGTTGCCCCATGTCTGGAAATAGACTTCCCCGTATTTCGATGTCATTGTCCATTTGATGCAGTTGGTGCCGCTGTACGGATTGTCAGTGCTTGCCACATCAGGAGCCGGATTGTCCCAGGACCCGTTTGTCATGGCTACTCCGTTTATGGTAGCAGCCACGGCATCGTCATAAT
>DVIP01000095.1 GCA_018711225.1 Candidatus Cryptobacteroides intestinipullorum
GCATTGCAGCAGATGGCCCCGTCCTTCATTTTCAGGAAATCCGGCCTGGTAATTACGCCCTTGCAGCCGGTGACAGTCACGAACACGTCTCCTTCCGATGCCGCCTGCGACATCTTCATCACACGGAATCCGTCCATCACCGCCTCCATCGCCTTGACAGGATCCACCTCAGTGACAATCACCCTGGCTCCCTGCCCCTTGGCACGCATCGCCACGCCCTTGCCGCACCATCCGTAGCCGGCCACTACCACAGTCTTGCCTGCTACAATCAGGTTGGTAGCGCGGTTGATCCCGGTCCATACCGACTGTCCTGTTCCATACCTGTTGTCGAAAAGATGTTTGCAGTCCGCATTGTTCACCAGCATCATGGGAAACCGGAGTGTCCCGGCCCTGTTCATGGACTGGAGACGGAGTATTCCGGTCGTAGTTTCTTCGCATCCTCCTATCACGCCGGGAATAAGGTGCGTGTACTCGGAATGCATGAGAGACACCAGATCGCCGCCGTCATCTATGATTATGTCCGGACCCGGCTCAAGCACGTTCCTGATATGGCGTCTGTAGTCTTCCGGCGTCGCCCCGTACCAGGCAAACACATTCATGCCTTCATGTACCAGAGCGGCGGCCACGTCATCCTGAGTGGACAGTGGGTTGCTTCCTGTCACATACATGTCCGCACCTCCTGCAGCAAGCACCTCGCACAGATATGCAGTCTTGGCTTCAAGGTGCACAGACAATGCAATCTTGAGTCCCTTGAAAGGCTTCTCTTCCGAAAATTCCTTTTCAAGGCCGTTCAACAGAGGCATGTGATGCCTTACCCATTTTATCTTCAGTTCACCGTCAGGCCACAGCCCGCTGTTCTTTATGTCATTAGCCATAATGTCCGTTTTTCAGAATCAACTGCAAATATAAAACAATTTCATCATCCTTTTCCGAAGGGGACAGCCACTTGTGAAAGCCACTGAAGAAAAAATTTGCTTAAAAGGAAGAAGTACAATAATTTTGCAGGATATTTGAAAATCAACAAAACCAAAGAAAAATGGGACTTCTAAACGGAAAAGTGGCCGTCATCACAGGTGCGGCCAGAGGAATTGGAAAGGCCATCGCCTTGAAATACGCCTCAGAAGGTGCAGATATCGCATTCACAGACCTGAACATCAATGAAGCTGCAGAAGCTACCGTAAAGGAACTTGAAGCCTACGGCGTGAAAGTCAAGGCATACGCCTCAAACGCAGCCGACTTCGAGGAGACTCACAAGGTCGTAGCCGAGATTGTCAGCGAATTCGGACATATAGACATTCTCGTGAACAACGCCGGCATCACCAAGGACGGTCTCATGATGAGAATGACCGAGGGACAGTGGGATGCAGTCATCAACGTGAACCTCAAGTCCGCTTTCAATTTCATACATGCGGTAACCCCTGTCATGGCCAAGCAGAGGCATGGAAGCATCATCAACATGTCTTCAGTAGTCGGCGTGTCAGGAAATGCAGGGCAGTGCAACTACTCCGCTTCAAAGGCAGGACTCATCGGCCTTGCAAAATCCATCGCCAAGGAAATGGGACCTCGCGGAATCCGTGCGAACTGCATCGCTCCGGGATTCATCATCACCGACATGACCAACGCCCTTCCTGAAAAGGTGCGTGAAGAGTGGGAGAAGCAGATTCCGCTCCGCAGAGGCGGCACTCCGGAAGACGTAGCCAACGTGGCCCTCTTCCTCGGTTCGGAACTGTCTTCATACGTCAGCGGACAGGTTATCCACTGCTGCGGCGCAATGAACTGCTAGAAATTTCTTTTTCTGTCACATATTTTTCTTTTTCCGAATGTTCCCGGAGAAGTTCTCCTGTATATTCGGAGGAAAAATGGACAGAGCGGAATATTATCTGTCATGCCTGGCTGATCTGGCGCTTCCAAGAAGCTGCCCGGTCTGCGGCAGACAGCTCGGTGCAAGGGAAAATCATCTGTGCATATACTGTGCGGCTGATTTTCCCTTTACGCATTTCTGGACATCAAGCCATAACCCTATGGCTGACAGGCTCAACGGAATGATAGGAAGAAACATGCCCGGCGGGAATCCGTGTTATGAACCGTATTCATTCGCAAACGCATTGTTCTTCTATCACGGAGAATCGGGGTACAGGAAGATTCCTCAGGGACTCAAATACAGGAAAAGGTTCGGGGAAGGAAGGTATTTCGCACGGCTTCTGGCAGACAGGACGTTCGCTCCGGAATGGTTCTCGGATGTGGATATGGTGATTCCTGTCCCGCTCCACTGGAGAAGGAAATGGCAGAGAGGGTACAACCAGGCGGAAATCATCGCGGCAGAACTCGCCGGGACGAAAGGGTGCGCGCTTGAAACGAAGCTGTTGGAAAGAAGGAGACATACGGTCACCCAGACCAGACTGGATGTGGATGAAAAGGGAAGAAACGTGGCCGGGGCTTTCAGGGCCGTACCTTACGCAGGTTTCCGGAAATCTCCGTCTCATATACTCCTGACAGATGACGTATTCACTACAGGAGCCACGATGACGGCCTGCCACCGGGCATTAAGGGACTTTTTCGGTTCGGGAATCAGGATAAGCGCTGCTGCGCTGGGTTTTGTAGACAGCGGATAGCCGCAGGTGTCATCTGCCGGCAAGACCGCGGTATATTTCCATCATTTTATCGGCCAGCCTGTCCCCTCCCGACCCTTCGGGGCACGGTACCGCAATCTTTTGCTTCGGTATGAAATAATATTTTACAACATCCCTGGCCGTATCGTCACTGGAAGCGACAATGATATCCGCTTTCCTGACAGATGAGCGGACTCTGATATTCAGCCTGTGCCTTTCCAGCCATGAACAATCTCTCGAACCTGACAGGAATGACAGGTCATGGACACTGACAGCAGACCTGACCGCACCGGATTTTCTTATTCCGCATGGAAGTCTGTCATCCAGGCCATGAAATACGTCGGTGCCGCGCCTTTTCAGTTCGCGTGCCATTCCGAATCTTTCCCACAAGGCAGGGAAATGTCTCAATACCGGATGTTCCGGGCGGCACAGCCTCACATTCGGATAATCAAGGAGCGGCTTCAGCAGCACATTCTCCTTCTTTCCGCGTATATATACATCAAAACTGCTGTCAGGGAAACGTCTCGCCAGAGAGGCTATCAGAACCCTGCTGTCTTTTCCCCTGGCTCCCGAGTCACGTGCAGCCATTTCCCCGTCAAATGCTATTCTCATATCCGTTTTCCCTCTGGATTTTCACAAATTTACGTTATTTTTACCGGAAATATCATATATCCGAATGCCAAATTACCTCAAATACCTGGTCTGTCTGCTTCTGGCGGGCATTGCCTGCTCCGCGTCAGGACAGAGCCGGCTGCCTTCGTTCGACACCGGTTTCAAGACCATGCGGGAGAATGCCGTAGGTGCGGATTTCCATTATTCCGTCGATGATTATCTCCAGTATTCCCCGGCGGCGGTATTGCTCGGGCTGAAAGTTGCAGGTTATGAAAGCAGGACTTCATGGGGACGGATGGCCGTTTCCGATGCATTTTCCGTCGCCGTGATGGCAGCGGCAGTGAACGGTATCAAATATTCCGTAGCACGGATGCGCCCTGACGGCAGTTCCCGCAACTCCTTCCCTTCCGGCCACACCGCGACAGCCTTCATGCTGGCGGCCATGCTGCATGAAGAATACGGATGGAGAAGCCCGTGGTTCAGCTTCGGAGGATATGCCGTCGCATCATTTACCGGCGTGTCCAGAATCCTGAACAACAGGCACTGGACTTCCGATATCGTGGCCGGAGCCGTCATAGGCATGGCTTCCGTCAAGCTGGGATATTTCCTGGCGGACCTCATTTTCAAGGACAGATACATAAGTGACAGATATAATGCTCCGGTTTTCGGATTCGACCCGGAAAGGAAATATTACGACATCGGGATGTGGTTCGGCTACCGGTTCTTTCTCGGAGACAATTTCACGGAAGGCAACAGTGCTCGTATTGCCGGAGGCAGTTCTTCCGGGATTGAAGTATCCGTGCCGCTGTCGAACGCCGCTTTTCTCAAAGGGACGGCCGGACTGGCTTTCCGTACAGGGATAAATTCATATATCGCTCCCGGTTCCCTGTCCTTCAACACATACGATTTCATGGCCGGAGGGTACTGGCGCAGGCCTTTTGCCAGGGTGCTTGAAGCGGATGCCCGCATATTGGCCGGATATTCCTTGCCAGGGAACAGGTCTGTCTCCGGTCCGGCAGGCATTCTGGACGGCATCGGTATCTCTGCGGGATGCGGACTGTCTGTCACTACCGGGGAAAATTTCAAGATAAAGGCTTTTGCAGCCTATGAAGCGGCACGCTTCACAGTGCAAAAGCCCATGTCTCAGTCATTGGTTCTGGGAGGCTCGGCACTGTTTTTCTGGTAGCCTTCCTCCGTCTCCCGGTCTCAGATAACCTTCACCTTGAATATCGCCTTGTGGATTTTCCCTTCTCCGATAAGAGGGGCATGCGCGGTGTCCGGTGCAAAAGTCACCGCTTCACCGGGTGCTATGGTCTTGGTTTCCTCCACAGGATCCTTGTAGAACAGGATGTCCTTTTCCGTATTCATTTCACCGTCAGGCAACCTGCATTCGCTACGCGGCTTGACTCCGAAAGTTTCCTCCCTGGAAAGCGGCACCTGGATATCAATATACCGGTCATGCACCTCCAGACGTGCCTGCTGCGGGGTCTTCATGTCGCTGTCCACGATATTCACATAGAGGTTGTCTCCGTCCAGGACATGTTTCCCGTTCTCCAGGGCATTGAGATCATGTGTCTGGATGTACTCGATAGCCTTGGCGTAATACGGGTTGTTCAATAATTTATCTTCCATAGTTCCTTGAAGTTAATTACTAATAAAGGTCATTTCCGCTAATATACGAATTTCTTCGATTCGCATTCCACCCCGAACACCATTTTTGTCCGCACGGACGGATTGCCGTCTCGTAGTTTAAAGAATTTTTACTACCTTTGCATCCGGAAGCTCTGGTGTTGGAATTGGTAGACAAGAGGGACTTAAAATCCCTTGGACAGAAATGTTCGTACGGGTTCGATCCCCGTCCGGAGCACAAAAAAATATCGTATAACGGAATCTTTATCGTACAACCGGATTTGCAATCCGGTTGTTTGTTTATATTCCGGCAGATTACAAATCTGCCGGGACGAAACCGGGACTCAGGCAAGAAGTTTCTTCACGAGAGTGGAGATAAGCCTGCCGTCGGCCTGACCTGCAAGACGCTTTGTAGCCACACCCATTACCTTGCCCATATCGGCCATCCCGGAAGCACCGGTCTCCGCAATTACCTTCCGGAGTTCTGCCTCAACTTCCGCTTCCGAAAGCTGTTTTGGCAGATAAACCTCCATCGCCGCAGCCTCGGCAAGTTCATTGGCAGCCAGTTCCGGACGGTTCTGCTGAGTGTAAATCTCAGCGCTCTCCTTCCTCTGCTTCACCAGTTTGCCTATAATCTTCACGATGTCCGCATCGGAAATCTCCTGCCCGGCCCCTTCCGAAGTCTTGGCCAGAAGGATTGCAGCCTTGATTCCGCGCAGGGCCGCCAGACGCACCGTCTCTTTGGCCTTCATGGCAGCCACCATGTCAGCCTGTATCTGTTTCTCCAATTCCATATCTGTAGTTTTAAAATGTTGTCAAAATCATAACGCCTCAATATCCCGAACCCGGGCGCAGGCGGCTATTTGAACTGTTCATACCCCGGCATCGCCAGGCCCGATGTGAAATCCTTCACCCGCTTGTCGCTTCTCGGACATATCAGAAGCGCATCTTCGGTATCTATCACAATAAAGTCCTCAAGACCCGAAACGGCCAGCAGCTTGTCCTTATTTTCCGAAATGACCAGGGAGCCTGAATTGTCCTTCGAAAGCACATGCTTCGCATTGAACACATTGCCGTCCTTATCCTTTACATTGACGATATTGTACAACGATTCCCATGTCCCCACATCTGCCCATCTGAATCTGGCAGGATAAAGCCATGCCTTGGCCGTCTTCTCCATCACGCCGTAATCTATGGAAATCTTGATGCAGTCGGAATAGGCCTTCTCGATGAACATGTCCTCGACAGGGCTGCCTATGGCATTTTCCCAGCCCCGGAACAGCCTTGTCACTTCCGGAAGATATCTTTCCATCTCGGCCCGTATGCTGTCCGCCCGCCAAACGAAAATACCTGAATTCCACAGAAATTCACCCGAACTTATGAACACCTTCGCCAGCTCCACGTCCGGTTTCTCGGTGAAAGTCTTCACCTTCATCACCTTCCTGTCATCCGCATTGTACCTTCCGCCGCTTACCTGGATATATCCGTAGTTGGGGTCAGGTCTGGTAGGCATCATTCCGAGAGTTGTCAGCACGTCTCTGGTCGAAGAATATTCCAGGGCAGCCTGAAGATCTTCCTTGAAGGCGTCATTGTCCCTGATGATATGGTCGGCAGGAGTCACCACCATCGTGGCGTCCGGATTCCTCTTGAGAAGGGTATATGTCGCATACGCGATACATGGAGCCGTATCACGTCCGTAAGGTTCGAGCAGCAGATTGTTTTCCTTCAGTTCAGGAATCTGTTCTCTGACCAGATTTCCGAGCCTGTCCGTAGTCACCACCAGGATATTGTCCTGAGGGACTATCTGGGAAAACCGCTCGTATGTGTGACGGAGAAACGATTTCCCCGTATCGGCTATATCCAGGAACTGCTTCGGTCTCGAAGCCCTGCTCATGGGCCAGAACCTGGTACCTATACCTCCGGCCATTATTACGCAATAAAAATTGGAACTCATATAGGTTATCATTTAGCGTCGTTAATCTATTCATTATCACACGGACATCGGCAGAAAGGCTTCCGGAAGATACCTCACGGCATACGTTTCTCCACTGAACACAATACTTATGATATCGAATCTGCATTCCATGCCCGTTCTTCCGTTCCTTTCCAGCCAGCGGCATGCGGCTTTCGCCAGTCTCTTCCGCTTGCCCGCCCGTACATTTTCCTCCGGATCCGCCATCGTCGGGAAAATCCGGCTCTTGACTTCTACAAAATGTATTCCGTCTGCAGCCAGGGAAATAATGTCAATCTCCAGATGTCCGGCACGCCAGTTCCGCTCCAGGACCGTATGTCCCGACTCCATCAGGAATCTTGCCGCAATCTCCTCTCCCCGGCGCCCTACTGTACTGCGGATATCCTGCTTACAAGCCATACTCCCCCCTCTTTCTCCAGCAACACTTCCCTGGCCTTCCTGATATCCTCTCCGGCGGAAATATCCAGAATCGTCCTGTACATGCCGTTCCCTTTCCTGCCGCTTTCAGAAAATGACATTCCGGCATTTGACAATATGTCAGAAGCCACTGCCAGCGACAATGAATCCTCCGCCTGCAGCCTCTCCCGGCAATCCATGAATTTCCGGCAATATTCATCCATGTCACCGGTCTCCGCACAAAACTCCCGTGCCTCGTCCCACTTTCCTGCCAGCAATGCCGAATAGAAAGCCTCCACGGTCTCTTCCGGCGACATCTTCCCCGCAGACTTGTCTCCGGATTTGACCAGCCATGCCGCCAGGACACCGAGCCCCGCTATCCCGACAAGCAGCAATATGTTCAATATAAACTTCTTCATGACAATATTGTCTTATAAAGGCTGTACCTGACACCTCGTACCGTCTGTCAATAGAACGAGACAATGGTAACGCCGGTACCGCCGAATTGAATATGTTCATCCGATACGCTCTCGACTCCGGACATTGTCCTGAGCATTTTCTGTATTTCCTCCCTGAGAACTCCTGTCCCTTTCCCGTGTATTATCCTTACGCTCGGTATTCCAAGCATTATGGCATCATCCACATATCTGGTCACTTTGTCCAGCGCATCATTCAGCCGTTCGCCCCTGACATCCAGTTCCGGGCTGAAATTCAGTTTCCTCGCCGATATGGACGAATCTATCACGACCCGGGAAGTCTGTGGAGCGGAATCCTTTACGGCATCCCTGTATTCGTTCGAAGTGATACGCTCGACCTTGTCCGGAGACAGTTTTGAACTTATATTCCCTATATTCACAACGACAGTCTTGGCGGACACCTTCATTATCTCTCCGACCATGCCGTTCGACTTGATGCGGACTTTCTCTCCAGGCTTCAGCGGTGCATTCCTGAATTCCTCCAGCTTCCTCTGCGCCTCCGCCTGTTCCTCCATCTCCTTCCGCGTCTTCTCATCCGCACGCTGCAGCTTTCTCTGCCTTTCCCTTTCCTTGCGTGCATCTATCTGCCGTATCTTTCTCTCTATATAGTCATCCTTCGCCTTCTGCTCCAGCTCTTTTTTCTGAGTGAGGGCGGAAACGAAGTCCTGCAGTTCCTTTCTGGCTTCACGGGTGATTTCCTTTTCAGCCTGAGCCTCCTTTATGGTCTTTATGGTGTTCTCCACCTTCCTGTTGGCCCCGGCCACTATTTCCTGCGCCTCTTTCGTGGCTTCATCCAGAATCTCCTTCTTTTTCTTCCGGATTTCCAGCAGCTCCTTCTGATATTTGTCGGTAATGCTTTCCAGGGTCCTGTCCGTATTCCTTATCTTCTCCAGCTTCTCGTCCAGTGCCTTTCTGTTCCTGGCTATCCGCCTGAGATTCCTCTCTATTCCGACGAACTCGTCACCGGCGCGAATTTCAGCATCCTTGACAATATTTTCCGGCAGGCCCATTTTCCTGGCCAGTTCGAAGGCGAATGAATTGCCGGGAAGACCCATTTCCAGCCTGAAAAGCGGTGCTATATTCTGCACGTCGAACATCATCGCGCCGTTCGCCACATGGGTGTCGCCCCTGGAAGCATACAGTTTCAGATTCGTATAATGAGTCGTAATGACACCGTAAGTACCGCGCCTGTCCAGCTCAGCCAGAATAGCTTCCGCAATGGCTCCGCCGGCCGCAGGCTCCGTTCCGGAACCGAACTCGTCTATCAGCACCAGAGTCTTGTCGTCCGCCTGCTGCAGGATGTCCTTCATGTTCGAAAGGAAAGAACTGTAAGTACTCAGATCATTGTCTATGGACTGGTCGTCTCCAATATCCACCATGATTCTGTCGAAGACCATCATTTCGGAAGACTCGGACACGGGAACCAGCATGCCCCACTGGAACATATACTGCAGAAGACCTACTGTCTTGAGGCATACGGACTTGCCGCCGGCATTGGGACCGGAAATCATCAGAATCCTTTTCTGGTCCGTCAATGTTATGGTCAACGGCACGATTTCCTTTTTCTCGCGTTTCAGCGCCTTTTCCAGCAGCGGATGCCTGGCTTTCCTCACGCTCATTTCCCCTGTCGAGGACAATACGGGCATTCCGGAAATCATATCCAGCGCCAGACCGGCCTTGGCCATTATAAAGTCCATTTCCCCCAGAAATTCGGCGGAATCCAGCAGGTCAGGCACATACGGCCTCAGGAAATCGGTGAATACGGTCAGAATCCTGAGTATTTCCCTGTTTTCCGCAAAACGCAGTTCCTTTATCCTGTTGTCCAGTTCCACGATTTCCGCCGGCTCTATGAAAGCCGTCTTTCCTGACGAGGATTCGTCATATATGAAGCCCTGCACCTTCTTCTTGTTTACTGCAGGCACCGGTATCAGAAGCTTCCCGTCCCGGACAGAAACAGAAGCGTCCTTGTCGGCTATGCCGTCCTCCTGGATTTTCTTAAGAATGGCATTCACCCTCCTGGAGATAGTCCCTTCCGTATCACGGAGGGTTTTCCTTATGGACGCAAGCTCAGGAGAAGCCGTGTCACGGACTTCACCGAACTTGTCCAGAATCAGGTCTATCTGTCTCTGCACTTCGGGGAAACACATTACCGGCTCCGCCATTTTCTTGAGACATGGATATATCCCGTCCCTTATGGACGAAAAGAATCCAGTGACCTTCCTGACAGTCTCCAGCATCGTCCTCAGCTTCCTGAGAGACAGTAGATTTATGTAAGAGGAAGGGGTTTCCAGGAGTTTCAGGAAACCGAGGCAGTCTATATATCCGCTGGTGGGGAAATTTTCCTCGAACATGAGTATCAGCCTCATCTCGTCTGTCAGCAGCAGCCTGTCACGGATGACTTTCCCGTCTGCCACAAAAGTTTCCTCCATCGCCCTGTTTACGGCATATTCGGTGACACACTTGTCTGCAACAGCCTTCCTTATCCTGTCAAAACCCAGTTTCTGTTCCAGCCTCGTATCAATAAGAGTTTCTTCCAAAACCTAATCCTCCTGTCCTTTAGAGAAAGAATTGTTCAACAACAACTGAAGTTCGTTCGCATTGCTGAGCGGAGTGATATTCCCTCCTTTCACGAAAGATATCCTGCCCGTTTCCTCCGACACCACGATGACATCCACGTCAGTCATTTCCGATATGCCTATGGCCGCCTTGTGCCTCATCCCGTAATGCGCCGGTATGTCTGTCTTTTCCGTAATGGGCAGCGTGCATCTCGCCGCGATGATATGGTCGTGGCTCATCACCATGGCGCCGTCATGAAGAGGGGAATTTTTGAAGAAGATGTTCATGATCAGCCTCTTGCTTATTATACCGTCTATCCTGTCCCCTGTCTCTATCACGAAATCTATCGGAGACTTGTGCGGAATGACTATAAGGGCTCCCGTCTTCTGCTCGGACATAGTTCTGCAGGCCTCCGTGACTTCCTTTACGGCGGCGCTCCCCATGGAACGGGTATTGTTTCCGAATATCTTGCCCAAGAAACCGTTCTGACCGGCCTCCATAAGATACCTGCTCCCGAACCTTATCAGGAACTTCCTGATTTCCGGCTGGAAAATCACTATCAGGGCCAGCACTCCCACATCCAGCACCTGGCCGAGAATCGCCGACATCAGCCTCATGTTGAAAGCCCCGACTACGACCCTGAGGACATACAGCGACAGTATGGCCATGAAGATACTCATGGCTGACGTACCTCTTATCCAGCGGAATACCACGAAAATGATAAGGGCCACCAGAATGATGTCAATTATGTCTATCAGTGACAGGCTCAGGAAGCCGAATATCGCCAGCAGCATAGCATATTGGATTATCAGCGGCAAATATAATCAATATTCGGCTATTGGCGGCATCGGGGAATCCGCAAATCCGCAGAATACGGAAAGATTTTCTTTTTCCGGCGTTTTTTTCTTTTTCTGCAGGAGTCTTACGATGTCTTGCGGTAACTTATTATGGCCCACGTGAGAGCGAGGCTTCCGATAGCAAGGAGTCCGGCCGCATCATACCATACGTCTGCGATGGAGCTCCCCTTGAGAAAGACCGATCTCATGGCATCGGCGTAATAGCGCAGAGGGTTGGCGTATGTTATGGCCCTGGCCCAGCCCGGCATGGATGAAACAGGGGTGAACACTCCGCTCATCAGCATGAATATCAGCACGAAAAACATCATTATGAACATGGCCTGCTGCGCGTTGTCGCTGTAATTCGATATCAGCAGCCCCAGACCGGCAGTCACCATTATGTGCATGACAGTGAACAGGAAGACAGCCCACAGGCTCCCCTTGCACACATAGCCGAACACCAGCCAGGCTATCAGCAGACACATTCCCACCATGAAGAACGTGATTATCCAGTAAGGTATCATCTTGCATACTATGAATGCCGTCTTGTTCACAGGCGACACATTCATCTGCTCTATCGTCCCGGCCTCCTTCTCGCCGACGATATTCAGGGCAGGGAAAAAACCGGTCACCATGGTGACGGCTATCACGATAAGAGCAGGGACCATGAATACCTTGTAATCCATATAGGGATTGTAGTAATACTTCGGGGCGGCTTCTATGACGGCGCCCGAAGCACTGTCCGCAGACACGGCAGACGCGTCACTGTGAGACTGCATGAACAGCATTATGCAGTTCGACAGATACTGGGACCCGATGCTTCCCTTGGTTCCGTTCACCGTATTGACCTTGATCCCGACAGGAAAGCCGTCGCCGGTAACCATACTCCTTCCGAATCCCTCCCCTATGGTAAGTATGGCATCCACCGTGTTCCTGTCCATCATCTTCTGGGCTTCACGCGGGTCGCTGCATATTTTCTTCAGCCGGAAATATCCGGATTCAGTGCATTTCTCCACCAGTTCAGACGACATGTCCGTACGGTCGTTGTCCACCACGGCCAGATTTATGTTCCGCACCTCCATATTGGCTGCGAACGGAAACACGAGCATCATGACTATCGGGAAGACAATCACTATCCTCGGCAGCATGGGGTCTCTGAAAAACTGCTTGAACTCTTTTTCGATCAGATATTTCCACATAATATTTTAATCATCAAATATTTACAGCAAAGCTACAAACACACGTGAAGACACGTCGGGATCCGTCAGAGCCTTACCCGGAACTTCTTCACGCTCAGCGTCATCAGGAAGAAAGTCATGCCTGCCAATATGCAGAATTCCTTTATTATATAAGGAAACCCTGCTCCCTGAATCATGATTTTCTTCACTATTATTATGAACCATTTCGCCGGAATCAGGTGCGACAGGCACTGCAGGATGACCGGCATGTTCTCGCAAGGGAAAATTATCCCTGAAAGAAGCACGGTCGGCATCATAAGCCCCATTCCGGAAAGAAGCAGGGCGGATTTCTGCGTAGAAGCCACCACGGAAATCAGCAGCCCCAGAGAAAGCGAAGTGAACACGAAGAGCA
>DVIP01000009.1 GCA_018711225.1 Candidatus Cryptobacteroides intestinipullorum
GTTTTTTTCCCCTTCCTGCCAGTCTTTCTTCGGCTTTCTGCAGTTTCACGGCAAGCTTTTCCCGGAGTCTTGCCTTTTTCAGCGCTTCACGCTCCTGCATCCGGGCCAGTGTTTCCTGCTGTGATATCTTCATCAGAGGGTATGCTGCCTTGAAGACTTCGCCCGGCGTACAGAGATAATAGTCTGAAACCATTTTCCAGAGTTTCATTTCCGCAGCTGAGACAGGCGCCAGGCTTCTTTCGACCGAAATGATTGTCTTTATCCTGGAGATGTCCGTTCCGGGTGCGGCATCCGTTTCCAGAATGATTCCGGTGTAGGGCCTGTTGGCGAATATGACGCGGACCCAGTCCCCTGCGGAAACGGTTTCTCCGGAAGGGACTTCATAACAGGGAGCCCATTCCAGTTTCAGCGGCAGCAGGACCGAAATGTATTTTCTGTCGTTCTGTTCCATCGCGTCGGTTTCTTATCCTTTCTTTCATGACGATGCGGCAGACAAAGTTATAAATTTTTTGCCTTTTGGAGGAAGGTTCTTATATTTGCGCCCGCCTTTGGGTCGGGTGTGCTTGGGAACCACCCGTTATAATCAAAACAAGAGAGTATGGAACAGAATTTATCAGGAAGGCAGACCCTGTCTGTCTCGTTTGTGCTGATGGCTATCCTTTTCAATGTATGCCTGATAGCCTCCAATCTTTTCGAGACCAAACTTTTCATGGTCGGGAATATCGCCCTTACCGGCGGCGTGATCATTTTTCCGGTTTCCTATATCATCAATGACTGCCTTGTGGAAGTTTACGGTTACAGAAAGGCGCGTCTTGTGATTTGGACAGGATTCCTCATGAATTTTTTCGTGGTGGGGATGGCACAGATAGTCAGGCTTCTGCCTGCGGCTCCGTTCTGGGACGGCGGCCCTCATTTTGACTATGTATTCGCCATGGCCCCGCGTGTCACGGTGGCTTCAATGCTTGCGTTTTTCTGCGGCTCCACGGTGAATGCCTGGATAATGAGCAGGATGAAGGTGGCTTCGCACGGCAAGCGGTTTCCTCTCAGGGCAGTCGTGTCATCAGCCGGGGGAGAGACAGTAGATTCCCTCATTTTCTTTCCTATAGCCTTCTGGGGGCTCGGAATCACGGAACTGCTCATGCTTATGGTTACCCAGGTGGTGATAAAGACCATGTATGAGGTAGTGATTCTGCCTGTGACAAGCTTTGTCGTGAAGAAGATGAAGAAATTCGAAGGAATTGACACCTACGACGAGAAGATATCCTACAATCCTTTCAGGGTATTCGACATATAGGAATCCCGGCTGTATCATCCGCCGGAAACATATCTGCAGGAATCATAAAGACAATCAATGGAAAAAGGCAATATGACAAGGGATAAGGCACTGGTTGTATTCAGCGGGGGACAGGATTCCACTACCTGTCTTTTCTGGGCCCTGAAGAAATTCAGAGAAGTGCACACGGTTACGTTCGCTTACGGACAGAAACACAGCATTGAAACAGAGGCCGCGCGGAAAATTGCGGAGAAGGCCGGAGTGGATTTCCATTTGGCTGATATGGGCCGGATCGCGTCTGTCGGGAAAAATTCCCTGACAGACAGCACGATAGTCATGGACAGTGAAAAGCCGGAGGGCGGAGTACCCAATACATTTGTTCCGGGAAGGAATCTTTTTTTTCTGGCTTTTGCAGCCGTATATGCGAGGGAAATGGGGATTTTCGATCTTGTGACAGGTGTTTCGCAGACTGATTTCAGCGGTTATCCCGACTGCAGGGATTCGTTCATCAAGTCCATGAACGTGACACTTAATCTGGCGATGGACGAGCAGTTCGTGATCCATACTCCGCTGATGTGGCTTGACAAGGCCGGGACATGGGCTCTGGCTGACAGGCTCGGTGTCCTGGATCTGGTCAGAAACGAGACTGTCACCTGTTATAACGGAGTGCCGGGAGAAGGTTGCGGGCACTGTCCTTCATGCAGGCTGAGAAAAGCCGGGCTGGAAAAGTACCTGGCGGACAGGAAGTCGTATATGGAGTCATTTGTACCGGCAGATTGCAAATCTGCCGGAATATAATGGAACAACCGGATTGCAAATCCGGTTGAACGATACCGGGGCCGGTTGAACGATACCGGGTCGGTTGAGGGTGACCCAAAGTCATTTTCGGGTTGCCCTCACGTAGATAAGAAGGGATTTTGAAGAAATCGTAAATATTATGAACAGGGAAGCAGACAATCTCAAGTCATTGGGAAAGAAGACGGAGTACAAGTCGGATTACGCGCCTGAAGTCCTCGAGACATTCGAGAACAGGCACAGGGAAAACGATTATTGGGTAAGGTTCAATTGTCCTGAATTTACGTCGCTTTGTCCTATTACCGGGCAGCCGGATTTCGCTGAAATAAAGATAAGCTATATTCCGGACGTAAGAATGGTGGAAAGCAAGAGCCTGAAACTGTATCTTTTCAGCTTCAGGAACCACGGGGATTTCCACGAGGATTGCGTGAATATCATCATGAAGGACCTTATCCGTCTGATGGATCCGAAATACATAGAGGTGACGGGAATCTTCACGCCGAGGGGAGGAATTTCCATACATCCGTATGCCAATTACGGACGTCCGGGGACGAAATATGAAGAGCTTGCGGCCAGAAGGTTCGCCAGTCTGTAGAAATTGCCTGACAACGGGAGAGAATATGATTTGTCTTATACTGACAATGGCCGGAGGCTTGTGTGCCGGTTATATCCTCAGAAAATGCAAATGGCTTGTCCATATCGGGAAGGCAATCTCGGTAACAATATGCCTTATGCTTTTCATCATGGGGATAAAAATAGGGGAGAATGACAGCATTCTCATGAATTTCACGACACTGGGATGGCAGGCGTTTGTATTGGCAATGGCCTCTCTGGCAGGGAGTGTGGTTTTTTCCGCAATTCTTTACAGGCTCATTGTGCGCAAGAAGCCTTTTACCGGGGATGAGGCGGACCGGTGTGCTTCAGGTATTCATGTGGAAAACGGCAATGGAGCAGGGCGATGAAAGGGACACTGCTTATAGTAATTGTATTCATTCTGGGCTGTGTGGCAGGGTGGTCCGGACTTGTTGATGCTGATATTGCCGGAGGTGATGTGGCAATGTATGTACTCTATGTGCTCATTTTCCTGGTAGGGGTGAGTATGGGGAGCCAGAATCTCAAGGATATGCTCAAGTCCGTGCGTCCGCAGCTTTTCCTTCTGCCTGTAGCCACCATACTTGGGTCTCTGGTCTTCTCGGCGGCCATAAGTCTGGTGCTGGCCGGATGGAATGTGGCCGAGTGTCTGGCGGTAGGCAGCGGGCTGGGGTATTATTCCCTTTCTTCAGTGCTGATTTCTCAGTATTGCGAGCCTTCCCTCGGAGCACAGGTCGCAGCGGAACTGGGAACTATAGCCTTGCTTACCAATATTTTCCGGGAACTGTTCACTCTGACAGCTGCGCCTTTGCTATGCAAGTATTTCAGCCCGTTCGCTCCCATCGCATCTGCCGGGGCAACGGCAATGGATGTATGTCTGCCGGTGATATTGAGGGTGTCGGGCAGCAGTTTCCTCCCGGCTGCTGTCGTAAGCGGCGTGCTGACGGATTTCAGCGTGCCTTTCCTGGTATCATTCTTCTGTTCCTTTGTCTGAATAGATATTATATGCCCTATCCGCCAGCATTTCTCTGGTATATGTTTTAGCCTTGTATCTTTTGGTATTGACCAATACAAATTTCCCGCTCTGATCTATTTCGTATGTCCTGTCGACTCTGTTCGCTGTAAACGATGCAAAGTCCGACATACGGGATAACTTTATCAGGAAGTCTTTGCAGTATTTCCTGAATTTTCGGTGGTTGTGCTGAAACATATTGACCCAAAGCCAATAGAATGGCAGTAGATAAAACGACCAGTTTTTTCATAAATTGTATCTTCAAAATTTTACCAAACTGTTTTTGTCCGCCTCACCAACTGAAAAATGTCCACATTACCTCATTACCCATTATCTTATACTCTACCTGTGACGCCGGATGGGTACAAAATAAAAAATGAGTGTCGGCACGTCACGTGCGGACCCTCATACTAACCACATAATTAATAACACTAAAACTAATAACCAATAAGCTGTGAAGGTTTTGGATTAACCTTTCGATCAACTCGGGTGCAAAGGTACAGCTTTTTTTGATATCTCCAAATAATTTCATGAAAAAATTTGACTTTTTTCAATATTTTTCTGTTTTTTCATAGAAACAGGGAGAAAATCATAGGGTGAGGCATCATCGTACCGGCAGATTTCAAATCTGCCGGTACGTGAGCTTTTGACCCAGCCCCACGAAACGTCCAGTCGCGATCACTTCGGGACTTTTGACCCGTGAGGGAACAGCCTTTCCGTTATCTTACGGCAATAATCTTGTCAACGATGTATTTCTGCTGGCCTCTCCACGGAAGGCTTCCCAGGTATTCCTTGTAATGCAGTTCGACCAGCTTTCCCCCGCATCTCATCAGGGAATCCGCTATGGCCGGGTCGGTAATGGAGAACTCGAACTCGTATGACTGGATGGCAGAAGACGAATTCCTGGTCTTGGAATTGAATCCGGCCTGGATTACCTTGCCTTCATAAGTCTTGAAGACGTACCCTTTGTAGACCACGAAATTGAGCTCTCCGGCCTTTACTCCTTCACCGAATACGAAATAGAACTTGATGAAGACTGCAAGTGCAAGAATGGCTGCTGCAGCCAGCGAAGCGATTGTTATGACTTTGCCTTTTTTCATATCAGCTTGATTGAACAGAGTTTATTCTAACGGACCGTGCCGGAGGCATGTCAGTCCTGCTCCAATGTAAACTGCACTTCCGACCGTATGTCATCGGATGCGGAGCCGATCATCGCCTTGAACTTGCCGGGCTCGGCCACCCACCCGTTCCTTGCCGGATCGAAGAAACACAGATCATCCTTGTCTATCGTGAAGGTTACTGTTTCGGTCTCACCCGGAGCCAGACTGATTTTCCGGAAATCCTTCAGTTCCTTGACCGGACGCGGCAGGGAGGATTTAAGGTCGGAAATATAGAGCTGCACCACTTCCTTGCCGGGACGGTCTCCCGTATTCGTCACATCTATGCTTACAGTGACAGTCCCGTCCGCATCCATTGTCCTGCTGTCCGCGGATACCTTCCCATATGAAAAGTCCGTATAGCTCAGCCCGTGCCCGAATGCGAACAGCGGCCTGATCTTTTCCTTGTCGAACCATCTGTAGCCTACGAATATGCCTTCCTTGTATTCGATATCCCAGATACCGTCTTCCCTTTGCCTGCCCGGATATTCTCCGACAGAATGTGCAGGGGAGTCTTCAAGGGCGGCAGGGAAGGTGAACGGCAGTTTGCCGGAAGGATTGACTGCTCCGGAAAGGATATCGGCGATGGAATTTCCTGCTTCGGACCCGAGATACCATGCCTGTACTACCGCAGGAACCTTATCTATCCAGGGCATGGCTACGGCATTGCCGGATATGTTCACGACTATCAGCCTGTCATTGGCCTCCGCAAGGGCTTCGATCAGCCTGTCCTGTCCGTAAGGAAGTCCGAGTCCTGTCCTGTCGGAATTTTCGCAGTCCTGCTGCCAGGATTTGTTCAGACCGCCCACGAAGATGACGTAATCGGCTTCCCGTGCCATTTCCACTGCCTCTGCGACAAGTTCTTCGGCACTTCTGCCGTCTTTCAGGTTCTGTCCGGTAGTGACACCGTCATATTCGCCTGTGACATCGCCTACATATCCTCTTGCGTATGAGATTTCAGCTGTGCCGGAAAATGCATTCCGCAGCCCTTCAAGCGGGGATATTTCTCGCTGTACCTTGAGGGACGAACTGCCGCCTCCCACTGTCATCATCTTTATGGCGTTTTCCCCGGTAACCAGGATCCTGCATCCTTCTTCAGGTTTTACAGGCAGTACGCCGCCTTCGTTCTTGAGAAGTACGATGCCTTCATCGCCTATCTCCCTGGCGGCGGCATAGTGTTCGTCCGAAAGCATGCTTCCGAACGGCCTGTCCTGCCTCATGACGGTGCGGAAAGCAAGCCTGAGGATGCGTCTGACCTTGTCATCAAGTTCTTCTGTCCCGACCTCTCCTGAACGTATCCTTTCCAGGTACGGCATTGCAAGATAATAGTTGTCGTATGCATTCCTGGAATTTGAGGAAAGTCCGTTGGTCCCTGTCCCGAACTCCATGTCGAGTCCGTTGGTTATGGCCTGGTCCGTATCATGCGTGCCGCCCCAGTCTGAAACCACCGCTCCGTCGAATCCCCATTCGCCTTTCAGGATATCATTCAGAAGATATTCGTTGTGACATCCGTGCTGGTTCCTGTAGAGGTTGTAGGAGCCCATTATGGTCCAAGTACCGCCTTCCTGTACGGCTGCCTTGAAGGCCGGAAGGTATATTTCACGCAGTGCGCGGTCATCCACTATCACATTGCTGGTATGGCGGTTGATTTCGTTGTTGTTCAGCGCATAGTGCTTCACGCAGGCGGCTACCCCGTTTGACTGTACACCCTTTATGTAAGGTACTACCATCCTTGAGGCCAGAAAAGGATCTTCACCCATGTATTCGAAATTCCTTCCGTTCAGCGGAGTCCTGTATATGTTCACCCCAGGTCCGAGAAGCACTGCCTTGTTTCTGTATCTGGCTTCTTCTCCTATGCTTTTCCCGTAAAGGTATGATATGTCTTCGTTCCATGAGGCCGCCAGACAGGTAAGTGCAGGGAAAGCGACACAGGAATCGTTCGTCCAATGCGCCTGGTTCCATTCGTCCCATAATACTTCTGCCCTGATGCCGTGAGGTCCGTCCGTCATCCAGATTTCCGGAATCCCAAGTCTCTTCACTCCGGGAGAACTGAATTTCGACTGGGCATGAAGCATCGCCACTTTTTCTTCCAGCGTCAGACGTTTCATGACGTCTTCTATCCGGTCTTCGATGTCTGCAGTGTTGTCAAGATACACGGGTGTCTGGCCCGCCAGGGGCAATGTGAGAAGCGCAAGCGCTGTCGGAAACAGGAATTTGAGATTCATTTTATTTTAAAGTCAGTTAGATTAATATCACGGTCACGTTGGGTCAAAATTAGGAAAAAAATCGGCAATAAAAAAATTTGTCAGGCGGGAATTGCGACAGCCGTCAATATACGAAAACGGGACGGAACTCCGGAGCCTGTCTGGCCTGATCCGAAATTCTGTCCCGTCATGTTTCAGGATATGCGACCGTATCAGATCACACCCTGAGCCATCATCGCATCGGCTACCTTGATGAAGCCTGCGATATTGGCCCCCTTCACGTAATTCACATATCCGTCTGGTTCCGTACCGTATTTCACGCAGGCTGCATGGATGTCTTCCATGATTCTGTGGAGCCTTTCGTCCACTTCTTCCGGAGTCCATTTGAGCCTCATGGAGTTCTGGGTCATCTCAAGTCCGGAAGTGGCTACGCCTCCTGCGTTGGATGCCTTTCCCGGTGAGTAGAGGATTTTCGCGTTCTGGAACACCTCGATGGCTTCAGGTGTCGAAGGCATGTTGGCTCCTTCGGCCACGCAGATGCATCCGTTTGCCACCAGGGCCTTGGCGTCCTCTCCGTCCAGTTCGTTCTGTGTGGCGCAAGGCATGGCAATGTCGCATTTCACCTTCCACGGCCTTTCGTTCTCGAAATACTTGGCTCCCGGATATTTCTTTGCATACTCCCTGATACGTCCTCTTATGACATTCTTGAGTTCCATTACATAGTCCAGTTTTTCCCTGTCTATGCCGTCAGGGTCGTATATGTAGCCGTTTGAGTCGGAAAGGGTAACCACTTTCGCGCCGAGCTGCAGTGCTTTTTCGGCCGCATACTGGGCCACGTTCCCTGATCCTGAAATACATACGGTCTTGCCTTCGAAGCTGTCGCCTTTCGTGGCGAGCATGGCGGCTGCAAAATAGCATGTGCCGTATCCTGTGGCCTCAGGACGCAGCGGGCTTCCTCCCCAGTTCAGCCCCTTTCCGGTGAGGGTGCCGGTAAATTCGTTGCGGAGTCTCTTGTACTGGCCGAACATGAAGCCTACTTCACGTCCGCCTACTCCGATGTCGCCGGCAGGAACGTCTGTGTCCTGTCCTATATGACGCTGCAGCTCTGTCATGAAACTCTGGCAGAATCTCATGACTTCGTTGTCAGACTTGCCTTTTGGATTGAAGTCGGAACCTCCCTTGGCCCCTCCCATGGGAAGAGTGGTGAGGCTGTTCTTGAATGTCTGCTCGAAGGCAAGGAACTTCATGATACTGAGGTTCACGCTCGGATGGAAACGGATGCCTCCCTTGTACGGTCCTATCGCGCTGTTCATCTGAACCCTGTATCCGCGGTTGATTTCCACTTCTCCTTCATCGTTTATCCACGGGACTCTGAACATGACTACGCGCTCAGGTTCTGCAATACGTTCCAATATCTTCATGTCCATGAGATACGGGTGTTCGATGATGTAGGGCGCGAGGCTTTCCACCACTTCCCTTACAGCCTGGTGAAATTCTTTTTCTCCCGGATTCCTGGCAATCAGTCCTGCCATGAAATCATCCACATACTTTTGAGCAAAATGGTCCATAGTCTTGAAAATTTATATTTTAAATATACATGAATTGCGGCTTGCGAAAGTG
>DVIP01000096.1 GCA_018711225.1 Candidatus Cryptobacteroides intestinipullorum
CGGCTTCGTATGTTATTTTCGCCTTTCCTATGTGGTTCCCGTCCTGGATGTTTCCGGACAATATGGAGAATATGGGCTGGGATTCGGAAACTCGTGCTGAAAGCCGATGTCTCGCAGAGATATTATGACAGGCTCGGCAGTATCACATCAGCCAACTTCCTGACCCAATACAGCGACAGGGCGCAGAATATCAAGGCCCTGGGCGGCAGACTTCTGTCCGTAGGCCGCAGTTCCGGGGACTCGTCGTATTACATACCCGTCACATTCGAATTTGACAGCAGGGGTACCGATATTCCGGGCTCGTTCGCCGAAGTGTGGCTCCTTACCGACCGCAGGGACAACGTGCTGTCAGTCCCGGTATCCGCAATCACCGAAGAACAGGGAATCCATTTCGTCTACCTGAAACTGGACGAAAGCTGCTACAAAAAGCAGGAAGTGAAACTCGGTGAAAGTGACGGGGCCAGGACCGAAATACTGTCGGGACTGAAAGCCGGGGACAACGTAGTGACCGAAGGCGCATACAACGTCAGACTGGCATCCGCCAGCAACATAATCCCGGCACATACCCACAACCATTAATGACAATGCCGGCACGGCCGGACAATCCGGAACAATACAATGCTGAACAAGATAATACAATTTTCCCTGAACAACAGGCTGCTGATACTCGTGGCCGCCGCCCTGCTCATGGTGGCCGGAGTATATGTGATGAACCGCACGGAAGTGGATGTCTTCCCTGACCTGAACGCTCCGACAGTCGTAGTGATGACAGAAGCCGGAGGGATGGCGGCCGAAGAAGTAGAACAGCTGGTGACCTTCCCGATCGAGACAGCGGTAAACGGGGCTACCGGAGTGCGCAGGGTACGCTCATCCTCCACCACCGGATTTTCCGTGGTGTGGGTGGAATTCGACTGGGACATGGACATATACCTGGCCAGACAGATAGTGTCGGAAAAGATAGCGATGGCTGCGGAAGAACTGCCGGACAATGTTGGCAACCCTACTCTCGGTCCGCAGTCCTCCATCCTCGGAGAACTTCTCATAGTCGGCATGACAGCCGATTCCACATCCATGCTTGACCTCAGGACCATCGCCGACTGGACCATCCGGCCCAGGCTTCTTTCTACCGGAGGCGTGGCACAGGTGGCTGTCCTCGGAGGGGACATAAAGGAATACCAGGTCCTGATACATCCCGAAAAAATGAAATACTACGGTGTCACCCTCGGAGAAATCATGGCAGTGACCAGAGGGATGAACCAGAACACCAACGGCGGTGTGATATACGAATACGGGAACGAATACATCGTCCGCGGAGTGGTGTCCACTGAAGACGTCAGGGAAATGGCCCGTTCTGTCATCAAGACCGTCGGGGGAGCACCTGTCACCCTGGAAGACGTGGCGGATGTCAGGATCGGGGCACAGCAGCCGAAACTCGGCCTCGCTTCCGAAAAAGGGAAACCCGCAGTGCTGGTGACAGTCACCAAACAGCCGGAAACAGGAACACTCGAACTTACTGCCAAAATAGAGGAAGCCCTCAAGGACGTGCAGAAGAACCTGCCGCCTGACGTAAAACTCTCCACGGACACATTCAGGCAGGCGCGTTTCATCGAAAGTTCCATAAGCAATGTCAAATCTTCGCTTTATGAAGGGGCGATATTCGTGGTTATCGTGCTTATCCTTTTCCTGGCAAATGTCAGGACCACGATAATCTCGCTCATTACCCTGCCGCTTTCAATCCTTATCTCAATACTGACTCTGAACTGGCTCGGAATGACCATAAACACCATGAGTCTGGGAGGTCTCGCCATAGCCATAGGCTCTCTGGTGGACGACGCCATAGTCGATGTGGAAAATGTCTGGAAACATATCCGGGCGAACAAGGCCCTCCCGAAAGACAGGAGGCGTCCTATTCTGGACGTGGTATTCGATGCGTCCAGGGAAGTCAGAATGCCGATACTGAACTCCACCCTCATAATAGTAGTCAGCTTCGTCCCGCTTTTCTTCCTCTCCGGAATGGAAGGCAGAATGCTTGCACCGCTCGGAGTGGCGTTCATCACGGCCCTTTTCGCATCGACGCTCGTAGCCCTTACACTCACTCCTGTGCTCTGCAGCTACATGCTCGATTACAAGGTCAAGGGTGACGGCATCCCGAAAGAAGCATTTCTCGCCGTATGGCTCAGGAAATACTACAAGTCGGCCCTGGAATGGGTGATGAGACACAAGAAAAGCGTAGTCGGAGCCACCATAGCCCTGTTCTGCGTAGCTCTGGGCATGTTCTTCACCCTCGGACACAGCTTCCTCCCGGCCTTCAACGAAGGCTCGTTCACCATAAACGTAAGTTCCCTGCCGGGCATCTCTCTGGAGGAATCCGACAAGATAGGACGACAGGCGGAAGAACTCCTGCTGTCCGTCCCTGAAATCTACACGGTCGCCCGCAAGACGGGACGTGCGGAACTGGACGAACACGCGCTGGGAGTAAACGTATCTGAAATAGAAGCGCCGTTCGAACTGAAAGACCGCTCCCACAAGGAAGTCCTGGCAGAAGTCAGGGAAAAACTTTCCACCATATCCGGAGCGAACATCGAAATAGGACAGCCCATCAGCCACCGTATAGACGCCATGCTGAGCGGGACACAGGCCGGCATAGCCATCAAACTGTTCGGTGACGACCTTAACAGGATGTTCACCATCGGGAACCAGATCAAGACCCTCATCAGCGGTGTGGACGGCATAGCGGACCTGAATGTGGAACAGCAGATAGAAAGGCCGGAAATCAAGATTATCCCGAAACGCGAAATGCTGGCCAGATACGGAATCTCAATGCCCGCATTCAGCGAGTTCGTCACCGTGAACATGGCCGGAGAAACGGTTTCGCAGGTGTACGAACAGGGCAAGGCATTCAATCTGGTGGTAAGGGCCGCAGAATCCGAAAGGGGCTCCATGGAGAGGATAAAGGACCTGATGATAGATGACGCCTACGGAAACAAGCTGCCGCTTTCATACGTGGCAGACGTGGTTTCATCCACCGGCCCCAACACCATCAACAGGGAAAACGTAAAAAGGAAAGTCGTGATTTCGGCCAACGCCGCCGGACGTGACATCGGAAGCGTAGTGGACGACATACGGAAAATAGTGGATGAAAACATAGAACTTCCGGAAGGTTACCACATAGAATACGGAGGCCAGTTCGAAAGCGAGAGGGCGGCCAGCCGTATTCTCTTCCTGACATCCATGATGAGCATCATAGTGATATTCCTGCTGCTGTACATGCAGTTCAAGAGTGCGGCGCAGAGCGGCGTGGTTCTGCTTAACCTGCCTCTGGCCCTTATCGGAGGCGTATTCGCCCTGCTGCTTACCACAGGAGAACTGAGTATACCGGCCATCATAGGCTTCATCTCCCTTTTCGGCATCGCCACGAGGAACGGAATGCTTCTGATAAGCCACTACAACCTTCTGAGGGAACAGGGGCATTCGCTGTACGACAGTATCATACAAGGCTCTCTCGACAGACTGAACCCTATCCTGATGACCGCGTTGTCCTCCGCCCTGGCCCTCATACCTCTGGCTGTGAAAGGCGACCTGCCTGGAAACGAAATCCAGAGTCCCATGGCGAAGGTGATTCTAGGAGGACTGCTCACATCCACCTTCCTGAACGGCTTCATAGTGCCGGTAATGTACTGGTGGCTGCACCGCAAGGAAACCGGCGCGGAAGAATTTGACCCGAAAGGAAACCTCAGCCAGGACAAATCCTGAATGTAAAACCCGATACACGCAAATCCGTCTCCGGACCATATCCGGAACGACAATCAACGACAAGCGATGAAAAGATATACGATAATAACGGCAATACTTCTTTCCGCATTCCTGTGCAATGAGACCGTCTCCGCAGCAAGTACGGCTGCTGACGGCACGGGACGCGATTTCAACGCCGCCGACTCCGCCACGACCGTTCTCCGCACCGCCAGCATAGAAGACGTGCTCACGGCAATATCAGAGAACAATCCCGAACTGGCTGCATTGGCACAGAATACCGAAGCCCAGGCATTCCAGCTGAAAAGCGAAAACATACTGGAGGATCCGTCCATAGAATACAGCTCGTTCTACAGCAGCGGTGTCACGGGACAGTCAGGTTCGGAACTCGTCGTCTCGCAGGGATTCGACTTCCCTACCGTGTATGCTGCACGGCACAAGCGGAACGAGCTCTCCCGGGCAGCCCTTTCGGACAATCTGGAGAACGAACGGCGACGGATCCTGCTGGATGCCAAGAATCTCTGTCTGGACATCATCATGTACCGACAGATCGGGGAGCTTCTCTCGATGCAGTCCGGAATAGCCGGAGACCTTCTGGCACTTTACGAAAAGAGACTTGCTACCGGTGACGCATCCGCTCTGGAAGTGAACAAGATAAAGATGGAACTGATGAGCGTGGCCACTGATGTTGCGGCGAACAATGCCGCGCTCGATGCAGCATGCCGGAATCTCTCGGCCATGAACGGAGGGCAGGAAATAATCTTCGAGGCAGACGGATTCCCTATTGCAGAAGAAGTCACGGACCGTGAAAAGGCAGTGCAGGAATATCTCGCCGAAGACGCATCCATACTGGCGGCAGCCAATGCCGCCGAGGCCGCCAGGAAGGAAGTATCCGTCAGCAAGCAGGGCTGGATTCCGAAGTTGGAAGTGGGCTACCGCAGGAACACTGCCATACGCGATGCGGAACACGGGTTTCTGGTAGGCTGCTCCATCCCTATCTTCTCGAACCATAAAAAGGTGGCACAGGCCAAGGCGCAGTCCACATCCGCCCAGAGCAACCTCAACTATGCCCGCCTCCAGGCCGAAACCGAAGTCCGGTCCATCCTGAACGAAATGGAGCAGACAGAATCGGCTGTCAGCGCCTACAACGAGCCTCTCATGCGCGAAACACTGCAGCTTCTGAGGCAGGCGGTCGAAGGCGGGGAAATATCATTGATAGACTATTTCGTGGAGGCTTCGGGCATATACTCGGGACTCACGGCCTGCATCACCCTGCAGAACAGCTGGCAGAAGCTCGCCGCCCGCCTCTACAAGAACCGTCTGTAGCCAAACTCCCGGAATACCGGGCTATTCCAGTGTCAGGCGCACCTTACGGCCTTTCACAATGATATAATAGTCGCCAGGTTCGAGGATGCGGTCGCCTTTCCAGTCCACGTATGACAAGTCCCGCATCGGGTCTATCTCGAACTCGAAAGTGCGCGACTCTCCTGCAGGTATCATCTTCTTCTCGAAATGCTTGAGTTCCTTCACCGGACGGGTAATGGTGGAATATGGGTCGCAGATATACCATTGGACCGTCTCCTTTCCGTCCATGTCACCCGTATTCGTGACAGTAACGGTAGCTGTGACGGTATCATTGACAGTGAAAGTGTCGGAAGAAACGGACAACGGGCCGTATTCGTACGATGTATAGCTGAGACCATATCCGAACTCGTACATTGGAGTACTCGGGATATCCTGATACCGGCCTTGAGAGCCTTCCCGTGCCGGATTTCTCTGACAATAATAAATCGGAATCTGCCCCGTAGTGTACGGAAACGTTACATTCAGACGGCCTGACGGGTTGGTTTTCCCGGTCAGCACCGAAGCCACGGCAGGACCGGCCATCACCCCAGGCTGCCATATTTCCAGCACAGCATCAGCCGCAGGAGAAATCCTGCTGAGATCTATAGGACGGCCATTCGAAAGCAGGACCACTACTGGTTTTCCGGCCTTCCTTACAGCCATAAGCAGCTCTTCCTGAATCCGTGGAAGCGCGATGGTCGAACGTGATGCATTCTCCCCGCTCCACGAATATCTTTCGCCGAGACACAGGACCACGACATCTGCCTCTGAAGCCGCTTTCACTGCCTCCGCAAAGCCGGACCTGTCTTCTCCCTCAAAACCGCACCCGAATGCATACGTCAGTTCCTGCACGATTTCAGACAAGCCGTCAAAAATGCTCACCACATCTTCTTCACGTCCCCGGCCATGCCATGAGCCCAACAGATCCTTACGGCTTTTAGCCATCGGTCCTATCAGGGCCACTTTCTGCCCGGGCTTCAGCGGAAGGACTTCAGCATCGTTTTTCAGAAGAACGAAAGTTTCCTCTGCCAACCTTTGAGCCACATCAAGACTCTCAGGAAGCAATATCCGCTCGTTTTCCGGTTTTATATCAGTATACGGGTGTTCGAAAAGGCCAAGACGAAACTTCACCCGGAGGATTCGGCGCACTGCATCGTCTATCCGCTCCACAGACACTCTTCCGGACTTCACTAAAGCCTCAAGATGAGGCATATAAAGATTGTCCGTCATATCCATGTCAAGACCTGCGTTTATGGCATATTCCACCGCTGTGGCGTCATCCGGAGCCATACCCTGATTGACAAGCTGTCTGACAGCATGCCAGTCAGCGACTACGAAACCGTCGTGCCGCCACATCCTTTTCAGCACTTCCGTCATGGTATAACGGTTCGCGGATCCCGGTATGCCGCTGATATCATTGAACGAACTCATGAGAGTCGCAGCACCGGCTTTCACCCCGGCCTCGAACGGAGGCAGATATGTACTCCAGAGAGACTGACGCGAAATCTCCGAGTAGACATAGTCGCGGCCGGCCTCGGAAGCCCCGTAACCCACGAAATGTTTCAGGCAGGCTGCGATGTTTCCCGGTTCTGACAAATCATCACCCTGGTATGCCCTCACGGCAGCAGCACCGAATACTGACGTCAGGTACGGGTCTTCACCGTACCCTTCTGCCACACGGCCCCACCTCGGATCCCTGGCCACGTCCACCATAGGCGAGAACGTCCAGTCTATTCCGGCGTAATATGACTCTGCACCAGCCACCCTGCAGGCCTCTCCTGCCAGTTCAGGATTCCAAGAAGCACCCTGGGCCAACGGTATCGGATATATGGTCCGGTATCCGTGTACGGTGTCATAGCCGAACAAAATCGGAATACCTAATCTCGTCTCCTCCATGGCACGCTTCTGCATGGCATTTCTGGAGACGGCATCATCTGCAGTATACAGCAGCGAACCTATCTCGGGAGGCAGGACTTTTACCTGCTCTCCGTTATTGTTCACATTGTCATTGCTTCCCAATGAATACTGGTTAAGCTGCGCTATCTTTTCCTGCAGGGTCATACGTGACAGCAAGTCTTCCACCCTTGTCTCCACAGGGAGGCTTGCATCCTTATACGGAGGAAGCGTACCGTCTTCTGCGACTGCAGAGAGGCCGCATACCAGAATCATGGCTGATACAAGAATTATTTTCATCTCTGTCAATTATTTTCTGCCGGCACCACCGTGCTGAATACGAAAATGCAGGTACTTCTGTAATTTTCACCCGGCCGTAAAACCACAGACGGCCACTCAGGCTTGTTCGGAGAATCAGGATAATGCTGGGTCTCCAGGCACACCGATGCCCTGAAAGGATAAGCCACGCCATGTTTTCCTATGACCGTCCCGTCCAGGAAATTGCCGGTATACACCTGAATGCCGGGCTCATCGGTATAGACATCCAATTTTATTCCGCTCTCCGGCGAATACAGGACCGCAGCTGCCTTAGTCATATCTCCGGCAGTATTCAGCACCCAGTTATGGTCATAGCCTCTGCCGTTGTGCAGCTGGCGGAAATCTGCATCGATATCCTTGCCCACAGTCTTTGCATTTCTGAAATCCATCGGCGTGCCTTCCACAGGCAGAATCTCCCCTGTCGTCATGAATGTGGAATCCACAGGTGTATAACTGTCAGCATTGATATACAACAGATGATCCGTGGCAGGGCAGGAAGGATTTCCCGACAGATTGAAATATGAATGGTTTGTCATATTGATTACCGTAGGTCTGCCAGTCCGGGCCGAATACTCTATCTTCAGGCTGCTGTCGTTTCCCAGCGTATATTTCACCTCGGCGTGCACATTCCCGGGGAAACCCTCGTCTCCGTCAGGAGAATCCAGGGCAAGTGTCAGCGTACTGTCATCTGCCTCCAATACATCATACACCTTATATTGCCAGCCCTCAGGCCCGCCGTGAAGACAATGCCCGAAGTTGTTCTGCGGCAGCTGATATTCCTTCCCGTCAAGAGTGAACCGACCCTGGTTTATCCTGTTAGCGTAACGTCCTATGGCGGCACCGAAATCACTCGGAATGGTTTTGTAATCCTCGATATTGTCAAAACCGAGAACTACGTCCTGCATTTTTCCGTTTCTGTCAGGAACCATTATGGAGACTATACGGCCGCCGTAATTCGTAATGCAGACTTCCATCCCGTCCGGATTGGACAGAGTATAAAGAGCCGTAGGCTTTCCGTCCGTCAAGGAAACGAATTTTTCCGGATCAAGTCCCGATTTTGTAAGTCCGGCATCCGTGCATGAGGCTGCCAGGACCAGTATCATGATGTACAGTAATTTTCTCATTTGATTCCAAATTAAATGCAATTATTCCCAATTATCTGATCTGAACGGACTTGCAGGAAGCCCGAAACAATTGAAAAGGGATGCTTCCGACCAGTTTCTCATGCCGTAACGTACTGCCACAGGCTTGGAAACCTGAGGTGAAGTCACATCTATGCTGCGGCAGTCGCCGGATATCCTGGCTGTCGCAGGATAAAAGACATGATCCTCTCCTGCCAGTTCAAACCCGGGGAGATCCATGTTTATCGGACTCAGCCCCATTTCACCTACACGGAAACTTACATGGGCTACATTATCACGGAATTCTACTCCGTCGCATACAGGAGCCTGTGCTTCGAATCCTCCTATACCGTAATCATTCGCGAGAGCCAGACCGGCAAGCCTGTCTCCCACTGTTTTCTTGGCGGCAGGATGAATGCATGCGCGCTCCCCGACATCATGAGTCGTGGCCATGCCCGAATGCGGAATCATTTCCAGAGTCTGTGCCTGCGCCCACATCATATAACCTGCTGTGGGCAATTCCGGGTCATCATATTCATAAGGAGCTATCTGTGTGAAATAGAACGGCATATCTTCGTCACCCCACTGTTCGCGGAGCATCTTCACGAATGCAGGCTGCAGACGTTTGTATTGCTCGAAACGATACCTGTTGTCACAGCCCTGATACCATACGAACCCTTTAGCCGTAAACGGTATCACAGAATGAAGCATACCGTTGTACAGCACGCCTGCCACCCTGTGCGGAGCCTCCTTGCGGAACTCTCCGTTTTTGTAGCTGCTCAGATCGAACTCTCCAGGAAATTCAGCCTCTATCAGATCCTTGTCCATCCATGCCTCTATCGGCGTACCTCCCCATGAGACATTTATGACACCGACAGGAATTTTCAGTGTTTCGTATAGTTTGAGCGCAAAGAAATAAGCAGTGGCGCTGGCTTCAGAGACTCCTTCAGACGTATGTTCATACCAGACGGCAGGACAGTCAAATTCTTCTTCCAGAGACTTTACCCTTTTCAGATTGCACGACCGGATCGGGACTTCAGGGCGCGCACCGCTGATATAGTAGGCGGCATCCTTTACGGGCTGGCCTCGGAAACCTTTCATCTGCATCTCCATATTCGACTGACCTGCACATATCCAGACTTCGCCGAGAAGCACGTTTTTCAGAACGGTTTTTCCGTCCCCGGATGATACCGTGACCTCATACGGTCCTCCGGCCGACACTGTAGGGACAGTGACAGACCACTTCCCGTCTTTACCTGCAGTGGTGACGGCCTTTCCAGAAGACCAGGTATAGGATACGGTGACTTTTTCTCCCGGGTCGGCAATGCCCCAGAAAGCCACGTCCGCATTCTGCTGAAGCACCATGTTGTCCGAAAAGACAGACGGCATGGTGACTTTTGCATTGGCTGTCATCAGACAGCAGGCAACCAAGAATAATGACAGAATTGTTTTCATCTGATAGTTCAAAGTATTTGTTGTATTGTTTTTAAAAATCAAGTCCGTGGAACGAATAGGCGTGGACCGAAGGCGCGATTATGAATGAGAATTCATAGTCTCCGTACTTCACCATATATTCCGGCAGAGGCAATGCGCCCCAGCTGTTGACACATCCGAGCCCCATCTGGACCTTGTCCACGCACACTTCAGTAAAATCCGACTTAGGAACTTCCGGAGAATGCCTCTGATCCTTAGCCACTCCGTCATCAAGCGATTCCATGCTGTATTCAAGCGCCGAAGCGGAGAACGGCACATCGCTGAACACCTTCAATCCGGAGCATGACCAGTCGAGAATTTCTATCCAGCGCAGATCCGTTCTGGTCCCTGTCTCCTGAGGACGGATATACGGATAGGACTGTTCCGACACACTCTGCCTGTAAAGGCCCACTGGTGTGCCGCTGTTCCTGTCAGCATAGTTTTCCACCGGTCCCCTGCCGTAATACTCCACCGTATCGTAATCCGACGGCATCCTGAATCTGACACCGAAACGGAACATCGGAGGAATCTCCACGGACGGCCCGGCCTTCATCTTCTGCGTTATCCTTACAGCCCCTTCGTTGTTTATAAGGTACGTCATCGTCAGGGCGGTCTGCGTTTCCGGAATATAGTATGACGCCTCTACCTCGGCCTGCCAGTCCACAGCACCGAAATGCAGAAGAATCCTATCCTCTCTCCATGCTTCCGGAAGCGTGAACGTCCTTTCGTACCATAAAGCATCATCCTTGGAAATTCTTTTTCCGACCCCTGAAAGAGATGACTCCACTGCGAAAGGCACGAGAATCTTTCCTTCCGGTTCAAAATCCGAAGCGGACGCATCTGTGATTCCATAATTCCACTGTCCGTTGAGATTCATCCATTTCTCACGGATCATCTGCGGTCTGGGATATTCCGGAAGCGGATTGTGTGGATCGATTTTTTCTGCCCAGCGTGTTCGGATATTGTCTCCTGCCGGAGCCCATTCAGGGTCAATATTCCCGGAAACTGCTTCCCTGGTATCGGTTAAAGGGGTCAGGCTATTACTCCCCCCTTTACTGAAAACCGGGGCTGAAAGGAGCGGAATGAAAAATGAAATTACTGTAACAACGAGTGTTTTCATTTATTAGTCCGGAAAATTTCCTGTTATTAATTACGGAATGCCACGATAGCACTTTTCAAACATACAAAATATTTTCATGGGCCGGATTAATTTGCGGGATATCTCTTGCTCGTGTCCGTTTGAGAACGTTTGCAATATCTGAAAACGTTTGCATTTCATCGCATGGCTTTCTATATAACCGGGCCAATAAATCATCTGGAACTTCACGGCGCCACCTATGCGCAAAAACATTAAAGAACGGAAAATATAACCGGAACAAATACAAAAATCAGAAAAACAATATACCGGAAAAGAAAAACTTTTGACACTGGAAAAGCCGGCAATGTTTTTCTTTTTTTAATACCCCGTTCCTGCATCTTTCCATAAATTAGTCCCAGCAATGACTGATCCGATGCTGTCAATAGGGATAGGCATGAATATATTTCACAATTCCGTTGGAATACAAAATTTTAAATAATAAATTTGCCATGAATGAAGAAAAAGAAAAAACTGTACTGGCTGAAACCGGAAGGTTCGCAATTGATTTGGCAAAATTGATTTTCGGAGGAATTATCCTTGCTGGTATCATGAAGTATGAAAATGGCAACTCTGCATTGCTATATAGTATTAGCAGCGTTGCAGTATTAATAAGTTTTATTTCAGGGATAATATTATTGGCCATATCCAAAAAGGAGGGTAAATAATGGAATTAATTATATTTTTATCAGTCTTCGGTATTATAATGGCGTGCATCGGGATTTGGGGAGCCATCAAACTTCATAATGATGCCAAATCCTCCCGATGCTCCCGGAAATAGAATTGCGGGTGGCAGGAATAAATTTCCGCCACCCGCCTGCGATAAAAATATATGAAAACTAACCTATAATGTCTTTTTTCCTGATTCTGGAGCCGAACAGGGCATAGAACAGCATCACAAGTTCGCAGAGCAGAGCGATGCTCCAGGTCCACTGCCAGCTGCCGGCGATGTCTGCAAACATTCCCTGCAGTACAGGAAAGACAGCACCGCCGAACACTCCCATCATGAATACTCCGGATGCTTTCGACGTATATTCTTTCAGTCCATGGACTGCCAGGGTGAAAATACAACTCCACATGACTGAATGGCAAAGTCCGACAGATACCAAAACCCAGAGATTGTCCGTAACCATGGCCACCACGATAAGGGCTGAGGCCAATACTGTCGTAGCTACCAGAAGCCACCGTGCTGAAATACGGTTGAAGAAACTGAAAACCAGCCTTCCGACCATCATTCCGCCCCAATAGAGAGTAGCCAGAAGCGCAGGTATACCCAAATCCATTCCCCACAGTATCAGACGGTCCTTTCCGAAGAAAGTGAGTCCTTCACCGGAATCTATCAGTTCCATGGCATGCAGATTCACATTGGACCCGATGGACACCTCTGTACCCACATAGAAGAAGATGGCTATTACCCCTAATGTCAGATGTCTGAAAGACCAGATGCTTCGGGTCAGTCCCTGACCTTTTTCCGCTCTGGTACCTTCGATATCCGGAAGATTCAGCCTGGATGTGACTGCCGTGGTTACCAGGACACACAGGGCCACAAGTAAGAACGGCACCATCAGCTGGTCAGCGGTAACGCTTTCCAAAGCCACACCTGAAAAGAATATCCCTGTGACGAAAAAAGGCGCGATGGTCGTACCGAATGAATTGATGCCGCAGACTATGTTCATCCTCTGCACCGGCCTGGTACCGGGCAATTCGTATGCCGAGACATACGGATTTATGACCACCTGAAGTATGGCTGCGGATGTTCCCATCAGGAACGAGCCGAGCAGAAAGACGAAATATCCGCAAGGAATCACATCATCGGCTATCCTTATGCTGGCATCTCCGCAATGGACTGCCAGCCACGATGACAGGGAGTACATCACTAATCCGGCCACCATGATCACCAGTGCCCGGAGCATGGTCGTCTTGTACCCCCTGGCATTCACCCATTTTCCACCGAGAGAACTGTTAAGCAGATACCCGAGAAAAAAGAAGAAGGATATCATGGTAGTCAAAGTATTCCGCAGCTCTTCAGTCTGCGAAAGGAAAGCCACTTTCATCGGCCCCTGGAACTGTCCGTTCACAGTGGTAAGGAAACCTACTATGAAATAAATGAAAGTAATGACCGCAAAAGGTCCCAGGCTGTATTTGTTTTGAGTAACCATCTTACTTCAGTATAGTTTCCAGTGTGGCCATCGCTCCTTTCGAACGGATGTTCTCTACCATACCGGCATACAGTTTCACGAATTCCGGAGACTGCTTCAAGTCAGTGCTTTTAAATGCGGACAAGCCGAGAAAATCCATCGGATTATCGGAGGCTGTCAAGGTCTCGTCCTCTTTCGTCATCCATGGCTCCGCGATTTCAAATACGGCACCGTTATCGTCCGTCCTGTATTTCAGATAATGACGGTAAGCCGCTATCAGATAAGCGACACGAGTGAGATCAGCATGATCCCGAATCATCTTGATCAGATTCGGCATCACATATACGGGAAATTTGGAAATCCCGTCGAAACACAGACGCGAAATCTGATCGCTCACCGAACGGTTTCCGAACCTTTCCACCAAAGTCTGTTTGTAAAGGTCCAGATCGGTATTGCCGGGAGCAGGGACGTATGGCGTGATATCCTTGTCCATGAAAGTCCTGACGAACTTCGCTATCCTTTCGTCATGCATGGCATCGTCCACTTTCCTGTAGCCGCTCAGAAAAGACGGATAGGAAAGCAAGGTATGGGAAGCATTCAGCAGGCTCAACTTCATATTCTCATATCCTGTCACGTCAGAAGTAAATTCCACCCCGACATTTTCCCATGCAGGCCTGCCGGCAATGAAATTATCCTCGATCACCCATTGTATGAAATCCTCACAATATACCGGCGCATTGTCATCAGTCCCGTTCTTTTCGTTCAGGCGGATAACATCTTCCGGTCTCGTGGCCGGAGTGATACGGTCCACCATGCTGTTCGGGAAAGTGACATTATCCTTTACCCATAAAGCCAGTTCCTTGTCCTGTGTCTGAATGAACGAAGTGAAAGCCTTGCGGGCCGTATTTCCGTTATGCTGAAGATTGTCGCAGGAAAGAATGGTTACAGGGCCGTTTCCGGCAGTCATTCTCCTGCGAAGGCCTTCGGCTATGAATCCGAAGACAGTCCGAGGTGACTGAGGATTCTTCAGGTCATGCTGCACATCCCTGTCACTGAACATGAACTCTCCTGTGGATTTTTCAATATTGTACCCTCCTTCGGTAATAGTCATGCTGATGATACGGATATCCCTGTCAGCAATCTTGTCAAGTACGGCCTCCGGGGCTTCCACACCCCAAAGAAGTCCGACGAGAGAGCCGATTCTGTATGCCTCATCATGTCCGTCCCGTCCGCATACTGTCAGGGTGTATTCACAATCCTGTCTTTTCAATATCCTGTAGAGCCTTTCGTCGCCCGGGAGAAGCATGGCTCCGCAGATACCCCATTCCTGCTGGTCAGGATATTCAAGCAGCCTGTTTGTATAATATTCTTCGTGCGCCCTGTGGAAGTTACCTACTCCTATATGCAGGATTCCTGCCTTGATGCCGTTTCTGTCGTAATGATACGGATGTACTTGTGTTTTAGTGTTCATTATGGTAATAATTAATGCTTTCAAACAAATTTAAAAAAGAGATGCTCCAGATGTCCGGTTTCATGACAGTCATTTTCTGCAAACGATTGCGATAACGTTCCCAAAATCTGCAAACGTTGCCGGGACCTGGATTCCGGATTAGGATTTGTCCATGAAAACCGATATTTTTGCAACATCATAACGTGAAAAATCGGGGAGAAACCATGAAACACGTCACGATCAAAGATATTGCCCGACATCTGTCGATATCAGCATCCACAGTTTCCCGGGCATTGGTGAATGACAAGAATGTAAGGAAAGAGACGAAAGAAAAGGTTCTGAATGCTGCAAGGGAACTTAATTACAAGCCTAATCCTGTAGCTACGAATCTGAAATACGGGCACTCGAATACCGTAGGGGTCATCGTTCCGGAAATGGTCACACCATTTGCGTCCACGGTTGTAAGCGGAATACAAAGTGTCCTTTACGCCCACGGGATAAAAGTCATCGTCGCCGACTCAAGAGAGAATCCCGATATGGAGCGGGAAAACCTGCGGCTGATGGAACAGTTCATGGTGGACGGCATTATCGTCAGCCTGTGCAGCTACAGAAAGAACCGGGAAGACTATCTCAGACTTCAGAAAGCGGGAATGCCCATGGTGTTCTATGACCGTATTCCATACGGACTGGACGTACCGCAAGTTCTGGTCGACGATTACAGGAAATCATTCTTTTTAGTGGAGAAACTCATACTTGGAGGCCGGGAAAAGATAGTCCACATACAGGGGCCTGAGGATATATATAATTCGAAAGAACGGCTCAAAGGCTATATGGACGCCATGGCCAAATATAAAATCCCGGTAAATGAGAGCACAATGGTCATCAGAACAGGCATGACATTCGATGACGGGGCTGAAGCCGCAGAAAGACTTGTCGGCAGCGGGATGGATTTTGACGCCATCTTCGCATTTACGGACACCCTTGCCATAGGGGTCATGAACAGACTCAGGGAACTTGGAAAAAGAATTCCTGACGAAGTCGCCATAGCCAGTTTCTCAGGGACGGAACTTTCCACCATCGTCTATCCGAAACTTACGACGGTAGAGCCTCCGCTTTTCCAGATGGGAGAGAAGGCTGCCGAACTGATTTTAGAGAAAATCAAGAATCCTGCATGTCCGAACCGCAAGGAAACGGTGAACGCTGAAATCAGAATGCGCGAATCTTCCGGAATCCGGGACTGAAGGCTCTCCGGACTGACAGATCCAGGTATCGGATCATGGAAGCAAGGCGGCTCAGATTATACGATGTATCAGCTTCTCCGGCAGTTCCGGCATGGCTCCGTTCTGTGTGCATACGTATGCGGAGACATCCACGGCCAATCTGTGGGCTTCATGCACGGTCTTTCCTTTCAGCATGGCCGCAGTAAAGGCTGCAGTAAACGAGTCCCCGGCACCGACGGTATCCGCCACCAGGACCTTGGGGGTCTCCATGAATGAGACGCTGTCTCTGCCGATAACATAACTGCCGTCCACTCCGCACGTCAGAATCACCATCCTCAGACTGAAGTCCTCAAGCAATTTACTGCATTTATCCTGCATGTCCATCCTTTCATATCCGAGCATCCGGCTGACGATTTCCAATTCTTCATCATTTATTTTCAGGACATTGCATCGCTCAAGTGAGCCGCACACAATCTCTTTGCAATAGAAATTCTGTCTCAGATTGATGTCGAAAATCTTATATCTGCCGTCTCCGCCAGGCATAGCCTCTAAAAAAGACAATATAGTATTGCGCGAAACCGTACTTCTCTGCGCCAGCGATCCGAAGCATACGGCACAGGTCTGTCCCGCAAGCCGCTCCAGTTCATCTGTGAACGGGATATTGTCCCAGGCGACATCCCGTCTGATATCATAGCACGGGACTCCGGCAGAATCCACCGTGACCTGTACTGTTCCTGTCGGAAATGGCACCTTCGGGACTATATACTGCAGATTCTTTTTCCTGAAATTCTCCAGAATCTCTTCACCCAATGCATCTTCACCCACTGCGCTGACTACCACGCCTTCCAGTCCGAACTGCGACACGTGATAAGCAAAATTCGCAGGCGCGCCTCCTATCTTCTTCCCTTCGGGCAATACATCCCACAATGCTTCGCCGATACCGACGATCAGATTCTTTCCCTTTTCCATGACAATGTTCCAGTGTTAAGATCACATGATTACGTCCCGACGGACGACTCTGTCAAATTTAAATAAAACGAGGATTCATGCTCCGCTCCGAGGCAATTTTTTCTCCGAAAACTCTTTTCAATCGTTCCCGGACAATGCAAACGTTGTCATTGCAGCACTCTGCCATCATCGGAACCGTTCTCAGCCAACTGCCACATCAAAAATCAGCCAACTGCCATATCAAAAATCGGCCAACTGCCACATCAAAATTTTTAAATTCTTTGATTTTTAAAATTTTATACCTAATATTGTTCCGGATAAAATTTGCATAAAATGAAAGAATATAAACCCCGCATTGCCGATCAGATATTAGAGGACAAACTTCAGGCAATGGGCGCGGTGCTTATAGAAGGTCCGAAGTATTGCGGAAAGACCACTTTAGGAATGCAGCACGCCAAAAGCGTACTTTCGATGTCTGATCCTGATACGAAAGACCAGAATATGGCATTGGCTCAAACAAATATAAGCAGACTGCTTCAAGGAGATACACCCCGGCTTATTGACGAATGGCAGATTGCCCCTCAATTCTGGGATGCAGTCAGGAATGAGGTAGACAAACGTGGCGAAGACGCGCAGTTCATATTGACAGGCTCTGCAGTCCCTCCTGATACGGATCAGATCTATCATACCGGCACGGGACGTATGGCATGGTTAAAACTACGCACCATGAGTCTTTGGGAATCCGGGGATTCATCAGGAGATGTCAGCCTCGGGGAATTATTCAAGCCCGATATAGAAGTAGACGGGCATAACGATATTGATCTTGACCGTCTGGCATTCTTGACATGCAGGGGAGGCTGGCCGAAAGCCGTATTGTCAAAAAGGCCTGGTTCCGCATTGACGCAGGCCGAAGAATATTTCGAAACTGTAGTCAGATTTGACATATCCCGCGCAGACGGAATAGCACGGGATGAAGAAATCGCGCGCCGGCTTATGCGGTCATACGCAAGAAACCAGGGAAGTCAAGCCACTGCAGGGACTATACTTGCCGATATCAAAATGTCAGAAGGAGGCACAATCAATGAAAATACTGTCTACTCTTATATAAAGGCTCTGAAAAAAATCTTTGTAATAGAAGATGCCATGGCATGGAACCCTAACCTTCGGAGCAAGACTGCAGTACGGACTTCAGATACCAGATACTTCACGGACCCGTCCATATCGGCAGCGGCATTGGGACTCGGCCCCGAAGACCTGATAAATGATATGAAAACTTTCGGATTTATTTTCGAATCTTTATGTATCAGGGATTTGAGAATCTATGCAGAAGCACTTAAAGGAAAAGTTTATCACTATCGTGACAAAAACAATCTCGAATGTGACGCTGTAGTTCATCTCCGTAACGGCAAATACGGTCTTGTCGAGATAAAAATCGGCGGACACGATCTGATAGAAGAAGGAGCCGCAAACCTTGTTGGACTTTCAAGGAAAATCGACACTTCCAAAATGAATCCGCCATCTTTCCTCATGGTCATGACAGGAGTAGGAAACTATGCTTACAGGCGACCGCAGGATAACGTTCTCGTAGTTCCGGCAGGATGTCTGAAAGACTGACAGACCCGGACAGGAAGCATGCCGGATAAAATTGCCGAAACAACGCGATTCCGGATTGTCAGTACAGGAAAAATTTAAATTAAAAAATTGAAACATTGACGGCATTTTGCTTTAAAAGTGAAATGCCGTTTTTTTGTCGTTGCGGTTTTCGCGGCGACATTGACCTGAAAAAAAGAGCATAGACTAACTTTGTATTGAAACAGACTTAACTTATTTTTATGGACACGACTACTATACGGAATCTTTACGACTCCGGAAACGAACACGATGCGTGCGGTGTCGGAATGATTGTGGACATCCATGGAGACAAGTCGCACGAACTTGTGGACTCGGCGCTGAAGATTCTGGAAAACATGAAACACCGAGGTGCCGAAGGAGCCGATGACAAGACCGGTGACGGTGCAGGCATCATGCTCCAGATTCCGCACGAATTCATCCTGCTTCAGGGAATCCCCGTCCCTGAAAAAGGAAAATACGGCACAGGGCTCATCTTCCTCCCTAAGGATGCAGGGAAACAGTCGGAAATATTCAGAATCATAATAGAAGAAATCGAAAGGGAGGGACTCTCCCTGATGCATCTCCGCACTGTCCCCGTAAATTCCGGGATTCTGGGCAAATACGCCAGGGAAAGCGAGCCGGACATCAGGCAGGTTTTCATCACCGGCCATACTCCGGGAGAGAATTTCGAGAGGAAGCTGTACTGCATCCGGAAGAAAATAGAAAAAAGGGTGGATGACAAGGACTTCTACATCGTCTCCCTTTCCAGCCGGATAATAGTATATAAAGGCATGTTGTCCTCTGTCCAGCTCAGGGAATATTTCCCGGACCTGACACAGCCGTATTTCACCACCGGCATAGCCCTCGTGCATTCAAGGTTCAGTACCAACACTTTCCCCACATGGAGTCTGGCACAGCCGTTCAGAGTCCTCGCCCACAACGGCGAGATAAACACCATACGCGGGAACAGGGCATGGATGGAAGCCAGGGAAAGCGTGCTCGCCACGCCGGAAATCCCCGACATACGGGCCATAAGGCCGATAGTGCAGCCGGGAATGAGCGACAGCGCGTCACTGGACAATGTGCTGGAATTTTTCATGATGTCCGGAATGAGTCTTCCGCACGCCATGGCCATGCTCGTACCCGAGTCCTTCAATGACAAGAACCCGATAAGCGAAGACCTGAAAGCCTTCTACGAATACCACTCCATCCTGATGGAACCGTGGGACGGTCCTGCCGCACTGCTCTTCACGGACGGGCGGTATGCAGGAGGTATGCTGGACAGGAACGGACTCCGCCCTGCCAGATATCTCATAACCAAGACCGGGATAATGGTCGTGGCAAGCGAAGCCGGAGTCCTCGGGTTCGAGCCGGGTGAAATCCAGGAAAAAGGACGGCTGCAGCCGGGGAAAATGCTGCTCATAGACACCCAGGAAGGAAAGATACATTATGACCCCGAATTGAAACAGGAGCTGGCGGAAGCCCGGCCTTACAGGAAATGGCTGTCAGAGAACAGGATAGAGCTCGACACCCTCAAGAGCGGAAGGAAAGTCGAAAACAGTGTCGGCAGCTATGACGTGATGCTGCGGAACTTCGGCTATACCCGTGAGGATATAGAGCGGATAATCATCCCCATGTGCACGAACGGTTCGGAACCTACAGCATCCATGGGCAACGACACTCCGCTGGCCGTCCTTTCGGAAAAGCCGCAGCTGCTGTTCAATTATTTCCGCCAGCAGTTCGCCCAGGTCACAAACCCTGCCATCGACCCTATAAGGGAAGAGCTTGTAATGTCCCTGACGGAATACATCGGGGCAGTCGGGATGCAGATACTCATGCCTGACGAGAAGCATTGCAAGATGGTCAGGCTGCCGCATCCGGTGCTGAACAACACCCAGCTCGACATATTGTGCAACATCCGGTACAAAGGTTTCAAGACTGTCAAGCTGCCCATGCTTTTCGACGTGGCGGAAGGCAGGGCGGGACTTCAGTCCGCCTTGAACGGACTGTGCCGGCAGGCGGAACAGTCCGTGGATGATGGAGTGAACTACATCATCCTGACCGACAGGGGTGTGGACGCCGCCCATGCAGCCATACCGTCGCTGCTGGCCGTCAGCGCCGTGCACCATTATCTGATTTCGGTACAGAAAAGGGTGCAGACAGCCCTTATCGTGGAAAGCGGCGAAATCAGGGAAGTCATGCACGCAGCCCTGCTTCTGGGCTACGGAGCCAGCGCCATCAACCCGTACATGGCATTCGCCATACTGGACAGCCTGGTGAAAGCCGGGGATATCCAGATGAACTACGAGACGGCGGAAAAGAACTACATAAAGGCCGTATGCAAGGGACTGTACAAGATAATGAGCAAGATGGGCATAAGCACCATCCGTTCATATCGCGGAGCCAGGATCTTCGAAGCCGTAGGCGTCGGGGAGGAACTTCTGAAAACCTATTTCAATACACCTGTGTCCACTATCGGAGGCATAGGACTGGAAGATATTGCCAGAGATGCAATACGCTTCCACGACAGCGGGTTCAAGGCTGAAGCGCCTCTGGGAATCCTGCCGCACATAGGGTTGTTCTCATACAGGAAAGACGGGGAAAGGCACGCATGGAATCCGGAAACCATCAGCACGCTTCAGCTGGCCACCCGAACAGGCGACTACGGGAAGTTCAAGGAATTCACAAGCCTCGCAGACGGGAAAGAATCCCCTGTATTTCTCCGCGACTTCTTCAGATTCAAAAAGAACCCGATTTCTATCGAAGAGGTGGAGCCTGTGGAGTCCATAGTGAAACACTTCGTCACCGGAGCCATGTCCTTCGGAGCCATCAGCAAGGAAGCGCATGAAGCCCTCGCCCTGGCCATGAACAGCCTCGGGACGAGAAGCAATACAGGCGAAGGCGGAGAAGACAGTATCAGATTCACGGAAAAACACGACGGGATTTCCCTGAACAGCAAGACCAAACAGATAGCTTCCGGACGGTTCGGAGTGACTGCGGAATATCTGGTTAACGCCGAGGAAATCCAGATAAAGGTGGCCCAGGGAGCAAAGCCCGGAGAAGGCGGGCAGCTGCCTGGATTCAAGGTGGACAAGATAATCGCCAGGACCAGACATTCCATCCCTGGCATCTCGCTTATCTCGCCGCCGCCACACCATGACATATATTCCATAGAGGATCTGGCACAGCTCATATTCGACCTCAAGAACGTGAATCCGGATGCCCTGATAAGCGTGAAACTCGTGGCAGAAAGCGGCGTGGGCACCATTGCGGCAGGTGTGGCGAAAGCCAAGGCGGACATCATAGTCATATCCGGAGCGGAGGGCGGTACGGGAGCCTCCCCTGCCTCATCCATGCGTTATGCAGGCATTTCGCCGGAAATAGGACTTGGCGAAACCCAGCAGACCCTGGTGCTGAACGGGCTGAGGGGCCACGTGAGAGTGCAGACGGACGGACAGCTGAAAACCGGGAAAGACATCATTTCCATGGCATTGCTGGGAGCGGAAGAATTTGCTTTCGGCACCACGGTCCTGATAGTACTCGGATGTGTAATGATGAGGAAATGCCATTCCAACACGTGTCCGGTAGGTGTAGCCACACAGGATCCTGAACTGAGGAAACATTTCAGGGGACACTACAAGTACGTAGTCAACTATTTCCGGTTCCTGGCACAGGAAGTCCGCGAATACCTGGCTGAAATGGGATTCCGCAAACTCGATGACATAGTGGGGCGCACGGACCTGATAGAGACTGTCCCTGTCCCGCCGGGCACGAAAGCCTCCCATCTGGATTTCAGCAGGATTCTCGGAAAAGTGGAAAACGGATGTCCGCTTCACAATACCAGAAGACAGCAGCACGACATAGGGAATGTCAGGGACGTTCAGATTCTGGAATCGGCACATGAAGCCATCATGAACCGGAAAGAAGTTTCGCTGGAATACGCCATATCCAACACCGACCGTGCCGTGGGAGCAATGCTCTCCGGAGCTGTAGCCTCAAAGTACGGCGATGCGGGCCTTCCTGCGGAAACCATAAACGTCAAGTTCAAGGGTTCGGCAGGACAGAGTTTCGGAGCCTTTCTGGCTCACGGAATCAGTTTCAGGCTGGAAGGCGAAGCCAATGACTATCTCGGAAAGGGTCTGAGCGGAGGCATGATCTCTGTCAGACCGCCGGTCAGGAGCGACTTCGACGCTGAAAAGAACACCATTGCCGGAAATACCCTGCTCTACGGTGCGACAAGCGGCGAAGTCTATATCAACGGCCGCGTGGGAGAGCGTTTCGCCGTCAGAAATTCGGGCGCCATTACCGTAGTGGAAGGGGTCGGAGACCATTGCTGCGAATATATGACCGGAGGACGTGTCGTCGTGCTCGGAGAGACGGGACGGAATTTTGCCGCAGGCATGAGCGGCGGCCTGGCATATGTGTGGGACAAGGACGGGCGGTTCGACTACTTCTGCAACATGGAAATGGTAGAGCTTTCCCTTCTGGAGGATTCGTCCTCGCGGAAAGAACTGCACGGACTCATTCGGCAGCATTACCTTTATACCGGCTCTCCGCTGGCCAGAAGGATGCTCGATGACTGGAGCAGGTATGCGGAAGAATTTATCCAGGTGACCCCTATCGAATACAAGAGGGTGCTTGCAGAAGAACAGATGCAGAAGCTTCAGCAGAAAATCGCCGAAGTCCAGCGTGACTACTAGACAGTTTTCGGCCTGGTCCGGAGTATAACAATCCGTAAGACTTTTGTTTTAATTATGGGAAATCCTAAAGCATTCATGACGGTACCGCGGCAGGAAGCCGGATACCGTCCCATACACGACCGTATTCTGGACTTCGGTGAAGTGGAACAGACACTGAACACCAGCGACAGGAAACTTCAGGCATCCAGATGCATGGATTGCGGAGTGCCGTTCTGCCATTGGGCATGCCCTCTGGGAAACAGACCTCCGGAATTTCAGGACGCCATATATAAAGGGAAATGGAAAGAAGCCTATGAAATACTTTCACTGACCAATGACTTTCCCGAATTTACAGGAAGGATATGCCCTGCCCTGTGCGAAAAAAGCTGCGTCCTGAGTCTGGCCATAGACGCGCCGGTCACAATCAGGGAAGACGAAGCCGCCGTCATGGAAATAGCCTTCAGGGAAGGTTTCGTCACACCGCATGAATACAGACGAAACGGGAAGAAAGTGGCTGTAATCGGCTCCGGACCGGCAGGACTGGCCGCAGCCAACGGACTGAACAGACGCGGATATGAAGTAACAGTATTCGAAAAGGACGAATACATAGGAGGTCTGCTGAGATTCGGCATACCGAACTTCAAGATCAACAAGGCCATCATCGACCGGAGACTGTCCGTAATGGAAGCCGAAGGCGTCATATTCAGGACCGGAACTGCCATAGACCTGAAAAAACTCCCCGAAGGCTTCGACGCATACTGCATCTGTACGGGAACGCCGCAGGCCAGGGACCTCAACATACCGGGGAGAAAGCTGAAAGGGATATACCTCGCCATGGAAATGCTCTCGCAGCAGAACAGGGTGCTGGCCGGACAGACATTCCCCGAAAAGGAGCGCATCAGTGCGAAAGGGAAAAAGGTGCTGGTCATAGGCGGCGGCGACACCGGAAGCGACTGCATAGGCACGAGTATCAGGCAGGGAGCGGCCATGGTGACCCAGATAGAAATCATGCCCAAACCTCCCGTAGGGAAAAATCCGGCCACCCCGTGGCCCCAGTGGCCCGTCGTCCTGAAAACCAGCAGCAGCCACGAAGAGGGGTGCACGCGGCGCTGGAGCCTCAACACTCTCGGCTTTATCGGGAAAGACGGGAAAGTGACCGGGGCTGAAGTCGAAGAAGTGACTTGGGAACCGTCCCCGGACGGAGGCAGACCAGTAATGAAGCCGACCGGGAAAAAGGAAGTCATAGAAGCGGACATGGTTCTGCTGGCCATGGGATTCCTGAAACCGGAACATCCGGCCTATCCTGAAAACGTCTTTCTGGCAGGGGATGCGGCCAGCGGGGCAAGTCTGGTGGTGAAGTGCATCGCCTCCGGACGCAAGGCAGCCGCAGACGCGGATGCATGGCTGTCCTCCGGAAAATAACTGTGAAAAGAAAAATTCAAGTCATGTGCGGTATAGCAGCAATATTCAACATCAGAGGCAATTCTGGACAATTCAGGTCCACAGTCCTGGAAATGGCGCGCAGAATACGCCACAGAGGACCGGACTGGAGCGGGATATACGTCGGCCGTTCGGCTGTCCTCGCCCATGAACGCCTGTCCATAGTAGACCCGGCAAGCGGTAAACAGCCGCTGTTCTCACCTGACAGGAAAACGGTCCTGGCAGTCAACGGCGAGATATACAACCACCAGGAAATACGCAGGGAATATGCAGGGAAATACACATTCTCTACAGGCAGCGACTGCGAAGTCATACTGGCATTGTACCGGGACAAGGGTATCGGATTTCTGGAAGACCTGAACGGGATTTTCGCGTTCGCATTGTACGACGAAGAGAATAACGACTTCCTGATAGCCAGAGACCCGATCGGGGTCATTCCCCTCTATATAGGAAAAGATTCCGGAGGAAGAATATATTGCGCCAGCGAACTGAAGGCCCTCGAAGGGATTTGCGACAGTTACGCGCCGTTCCTTCCGGGACATTATTTCCTGGGCAGCGAAGGCGTCATGAAAAGATGGTACAGGAGAGACTGGGAGGATTACGACAATGTGAAGGAGAACCGCTCGGATCCGGCCCTGCTGCGCAGCTCGCTCGAAATGGCAGTAAAAAGGCAGATGATGTGCGACGTGCCTTACGGAGTATTGCTCCTG